>CAZMBZ010000162.1:0-11369 GCA_964564285.1 uncultured Planctomycetaceae bacterium
TTCGGCCATCGGCGACTCGAAGTCGTCCGGCGTATTTTGGTATTCCACCTATGCGAATGGTGATCTCGCCGTCGGCGGGCACATCAGTCGCCAGCACATCGCCGATATCCAGGTCCGCCAACTCGGAAGAGTCGAGCTCAAGTGCGTCGATGGCGGCGGTGATTTTCAACGGCGCGGTGCTGATGCGGCGGGGCTTTTTGGCATGGGCATGGGCATTGGCACGGTCATCGCCGCCAAGTCGCCCGCAGGCGCACAGTCGCATGGTGCCTACCAGGCCAGCCAGCGAAAGCTCGAAGGTCGCCACGACAACGAGGTCATCTGGCTCGCCGCCGGTTGCGGGGTGCGAATCAGCCCGAAGCGAGCCCGGCGTGCCGCCCGGTCGGGTGGCGGAGAGGCTGATGGCGACAAGGTTGGCCAGGTGCATCAGGACTCGTCGCTCGGCCGGGGTTAGCGGGCGCTGCGCTTGGGGCGTGGGTTCGCACGGGCCACCCATCAACCGCTCGACAAGCGTCAGTGCGATGGCCGGCGAGAATTCGATGCACGTTATGGCAGCGGGATCGGGATCATCCGTACCGGTTGGCACGAGGTGAAAGGCGCACGTGGGTTCCTCGACGGCTTGGGCGAACTGTCGGCGGGACATTTCCGACAGCGCTGCCAGGCGGGCACTCAGGTCCGCCCGGAGAAGCCCCCCCGCAGCGGCGGACAAAGACGTGGCGAATCCCTCTGCCAGCCAGGCCAGCTCTCGAGGCCTGCCGGACGATTGGCACCACTGATGGTCGCGCGGCGCGGCCGGGGTATCGTCGCGGTCGTTCGCGTCGATGTATGTTTGTCCGTCAAGGCCCAGTGGCTCGTGCGTCTCGGTCACGGCCGACCTCCATGTCGCCAATAGATCGCCGCGGTTCGCCGCAGCTACCGTGTAAGAAAGTCTACCACCAATGCGACTGCGACGCGAGAAACCCTCTTCAATATCAGGCAAACCCGGCCACCATAATAATTGCCGCCCCGAGCAACACCAGGGCCAGGGGGGCCAGCATGACGAGCAATCCCGCGATCCAGAGTCCCCGTTTCCCCGTGGACAATCCGACGATCAGCATCACCAGCCCGGCGATGAAGGGAATAACGGCAAAGCAACTGACGAGAATGGATAATTCCTGCCAACCAACGGACCATGCCATCATGTGACGCTCCTCTGAATGTTGACCCGTCGAGCGAGTCCTCTTTTTCGGAGTCTCCCCTGAAACGACAAGGAAGCTCGTTTCCTGTTCACTGAATCGAGCAGGCCTCGGGACGCGGTACTACTGACCGTCTGCCACCCGGACATCCTTGCCAAAGGCCTTCAGGCCAGCCAGGCGGTTGGCGGTGATTGTCGCGTCGATTTCGGCGATCGTGCCTTCGTATGTCTGGCTGTCCACGCGGGCGTGCTGAGCGATGTACTGCATCAGCTTGCCATTGGTGCATTCGGCATGGAGCTTCACGCGGATGTCCCCGCCACCGGAGCGGTCGGCAACTTGCTTGACCAACTTTTCGGCGCCCTTGCCGGTGGCGGCAGAGACGAAGATTGCATCCGGGTACTTGCTCGCCAGAAGCGTGAAGATGGTCGGGTCTTTTATCTTGTCGATCTTGTTCAGGACCATCGTTATCCGCTCGCGGTTGCAGCCAAGCTCGTCGAGAACATCATCGACGGCGCGGATTTCGTCCGCGACGCGATCGTGCGAGGCGTCGGCGACGTGGATGAGCAGGTTGGCGCCTATGGCCTCCTCGAGCGTCGCCTTGAAGCTGGCGACCAGGCGGTGAGGCAGGTCGCGAACGAATCCGACCGTGTCGCTGAGCAGCAAGGTCTGCCCGTTGTCGAGATTCCACTTTCGCGTCTTGGTCTCGAGCGTCGCGAAAAGTTTGTCCGCCACGTAGGCATCCGCGCCGGTAAGCAGGTTCATCATCGTACTCTTGCCCGCATTCGTATAGCCAATCAGGCAGACACAGAAGTGATCCTGGCGACTTTTTACCTCGCGAACCTTTCGCCGGTCGATCTCGGCGAGCTGGATCTTAAGCGCCGTCACGCGGCGCTGGACGAGCCGCCGGTCGATCTCGATCTGCTTTTCGCCGGGTCCTCGCGTGCCAATGGCCCCGACGGCGGCGGCGGCCGACGAAGCCCCGCCGGCTAGCGTGTCCAGGTGAGCCCACATGTGCCGCAATCGCGGATACGTGTACTGCAACTGGGCGAGCTCGACCTGGAGGCGGCTCTCATGGGTCTGCGCATGGGCGGCGAAGATATCGAGAATTAACTCGCTGCGGTCGAGGATCTTGCGGTGCGTGACTTCTTCCAGGTTGCGGACCTGCGAGGGCGTCAGGTCGTTGTCGAAGATGATGACGTCGATATCGTTGAACTCCGCCCGCGAGGCGATTTCCTCCGCCTTGCCGCTGCCGACATAGTACTTGGTGAACGCCTTTTTTCGCTTGGCGACCATTTCATCGACGACAATCGCCCCGGCCGTCCTTGCCAAGTGCCGCAATTCCCCCACCGGGTCCATAGGGTCGGACTTGGAATTCGGCAGCAGCACGCTCACCAGAAGCGCTCGTTCCTGTTGGACCGCCAGGTCAGTACGTTTAAGTTCTTCCATATTCGGTAAGCTCTGCCTCCCGGACGCCGAAGTTAGCGCCCGATATGCACATTATACCGCAAAGCCCGCCGCAAGAAAGGACCGGCCCGCGGGTCGCAATCATCACCCCATCGCCCACAACACCCATGGCAGGACAAATACGAGGTAGATCAGCGTATTTGCCACGAACATCGCGCTAGCGGTCCGAGGTCGCAGGTTGAACATATTGGCGACAGCAACCACAAGCACCGCCGTCGGAACAAACGCCTGGACGAGCATCACGTCGCGGCTGAGACCCGTCAGCGGCCAGGGCGTCAGGTGTGTTGCAGCCAGGATGCAGACTCCGATCCCCAGGGAGACCACGAATCGCATCACTGACAAACCAACGATCAATCGCCACGTCTGGAGGACGTGCGAAAAGTGCAGCCGCAGACCGACCGCGAAATACGCCACGGGCACCAGCATGAAGACCATGACATCCACGAAGCCCCATTGCGTAATGAACTCCGGCCTGGGCACGCCAAACGCTGACAGCAGGATTCCCGCAGCCCCGGTGAGCAGGCCGATCGAGCGCACATCCACCAGGTTGCTCACGTAGAGCCTCCAGAGCGGCATCCGCGTCGCGCCGTCGGCCCGGCAGCGTGCTATGGGGTAACCCAGCAGCACCACCACCGGCCAAAACATCAGCACGTAGACACTGCTTCTGGCCAGCCCGACCTCGCCAAACAGCAGCAAAATCACAAAACCGCCCATCGTTACCCCGTGATTGGCCACGCCCGAGGCCAGGCCAAACAGTCCCACCTCGGCGCGGTCTTTGGCGATCAACCGCCCGACCGCCAAGCCCAGCATTATCATGCACACCGCCTGCAAAGCCCCCGCGATCGGCAGGACGGCGTCGGACGCCTGGAGCCTCAGACTCCATATCGCAAGAAATCCCACCGGCGGATAGCCGATCGTCGAAATGAGCGTCATGATTATCTTCGCGGCCGACTCGCGAACCAGGCCCAGCCGGCGCGCGAAGTAGCCCGCCGCCATGGCTGCGGCAACCAATGCGAAGATCGTCAACAGTCTAGTGAGAACCGGCATGCGTTGGCTGGCCTTTGATGGAAAACTTTGCGGGACGCGGCGAGTTCGGGCTCGCGAGGGGCGATTATTCCGACTATTCCACCACGCTTGCGCCTTGGGCGGCGCGGGTGGCGAATACCGGGCACCGCCGGCCGAAACGGGAGGCGAATCCCGCCGCGACGGCCTCGGCGACAGCCTCGGCACGGTTGGCCCGGGCCAAGACGATAGCGCAGCCGCCGAACCCGCCGCCGGTCATTCTCGCGCCGAACACGCCTTCCAGCGGGCAGGCAAGTTCGACGACAGCGTCGAGTTCATCGCAGCTCACCTCGTAGTTGTCCCGCAGCGACTCGTGCGATCCATACATCAGCATGCCGAAAGATGGGTAATCGCTGGCAGCGAGGGCCTCGACACCCTGGCAGGTGCGTTCGATCTCGCCGACTACGTGGCGGGCGCGCATGAGTTCCTTGCCCACCAGAACGCCATCGACGGCGGCTTGCTCAACGCGAGAACGGTCCACGTCGCGAAGGGCGGAGACATTCAGCTTGGCGGCGGCGGCGTGGCACTGATCGCGCCGGGCGGCGTATCCGCCATCGTTGATGGCGTGCTTGACTTCCGTGTCTGCCACCAGCAGCACCAGATCGGGATCGTCGAAGGGAATCTGCTGCGTCTCGCCGTTGCGGCAGTCCAGCAGCAGCGCCCGGCCTGCCTGGCCGAGAATTGCGATCGACTGATCCATTATACCGCAAGGCGCCCCCGCGAAGTCGTGCTCGGCCTTCTGGCAGATAATCGCCAGCTCCCGCGAGGTGATCCTCGAGCGGCTCTCGGGGGAAGCCTGTGCGGCCGCGGCAATCAGTGCCATGGCGGTCGCGACCTCCAGCGAGGCCGACGACGAGAGCCCGCCTCCTATCGGCACGTCGCTGGCGAACATCACGTCGCAACCAGTCAGCACCAGCCCATGGCTGCGAAGCCCTGCCGCGACGCCAAGGCAGTAATTGGCCCACTTCGGCTCGCCAGGCTTGATCTCGGTGGACAGGTCCATGGCGACTTCCTCGCCGGGCGCCTGCGCGGAGCGGAAACGGATGGTATCGCCCTCGCTGACCGACCAGGCCGCCATGGTCTGCCGCTCGATGGCGATGGGCAGCACGAAGCCATCGTTATAGTCCGTGTGCTCGCCGATAAGGTTAACCCGCCCGGGAGCGCGAACCACACCACTGGCCCCGCGCCCAAAGGACGCCTCAAACACCGACTTGACCTGTTCGATACTGGTATTCATCCCGGAAAGATACCCCCCAAGGTCCGGGGGTGTCAAGGCAAGCACCGGCTGAGATGAACGATGATAAGCCGAGAACGCCTTCGGTCGCTTGACACCATCGCAGCCGCAGGAGTAGCATGTTGGAGTCAAGTGGGGGGCGGGCGCGTCGGCGCTGGTCCGTCGTCGGCCGTCCCATAAGCAAAGGAGACCTGCCATGAACCGCACCCGCCTCTTGCCGCTCCTCGTTGTGCTTTGTGTGCTGCCGGTTGCCGCCCCATGCCTTTCTGCCGAAGAAAAACTCACCGACTTGCCCGTCGCCCGCGTTGTGCTGTTTTCCGGCGGGGTGGCGTACTTCGAGCACGCCGGCAAGATTTCCGGCGATGCGATGGTCCGGCTGACCTTCAAGGCCGACCAGATCAACGACGTGCTCAAGAGCATGCACGTATCGCCCGGCGACAAGGGAGCGGTCACGGGCGTCAGCTATCCATCCAGCGATCCCCAACAGCGGGCGCTCAAGAGTTTCGCGGTCGATCTCAGCGGCAAGACGGACCTCGCCGACCTTCTCAAGCAGCTTCGCGGGGCCAGCATTAAGGTGAACACGAATTCTTCGGGCAGTAGCTTCGTAACGGGCAAGATCCTCGGTATCGAGACCCGCATCCGCCAGGTGACGACAGGTGCGACGGTGACGACGCTCCACGACACCATTCTGAACCTGGTGACGTCCAACGGCATCAGGGCGATTCCGATGAGCGACATTTACAGTTACTCCCTGCCGGATAAGCGTCTTTCGGGCGAGTTGGACAGGGCGATGAAGATGCTGCTCGGCGAGCACGACACTCAGCGCCGGGCCGTCGACGTGCATTTCACCGGCAAGGGCGAGCGGAAGGTGCGGATCGGATACCTCGTCGAGGCGCCGATCTGGAAGACGTCGTATCGGCTGGACCTCACCGGAGACAAGCCGGCCCTCCAGGGCTGGGCAATCGTCGACAACGCGTCGGACTTCGATTGGTCGAAGGTCGAGTTGACTCTCGTGGCGGGCCGGCCTATATCGTTCGTCCAGGACATGTACCGGCCCGAGTATGCCGTTCGCTCCGTCGTCAAGCCCGAGGCGCAGGCCGAGGAGAAAACGACCATTTACGAAGAGCCCGGGCGGTATGACGATGATGGTGAGGACAAGTCGGCAAAGCATGCCCCGCCCAACATGGACCGGCTGAGTCGGGCAGAATACGGACGGTCGCTTGTGGGAAGGCTTTATGGCCGGCGGTCCGTGGAGGATGAGAGGAATCGCCTCCTGCCGGAGTCCGACCGCACCGGTAGCGGCGGCGGAGGGGCGGGCATTTTCGCCGACGATTCCCCCCCGCCGGTGGCCACGGCGAAAAAGGTTGGGCGGCTCTTCCATTTCCGTGTCAAAACCCCGGTCGACCTGCCGCGACGGCGTTCGTCGATGCTGATGATCGTCGGCCAACCCATGACGGGCAAGAAGGTAAGCGTCTACGACCCGGTGGTGCTTGCAACCCAGCCGATGAACGGCGTACTTTTAACCAACGACACCGACCTGGAGCTGCCCGGTGGACCGGTGGCCATCTTCGAAGCCGGCAGCTTCGCCGGCGAGGCCGCCATGAGCAGGCTTGCCCCTCACGCGCGAACCGTACTGAGCTACAGCGTGGATGCCGACACGAAAATCCAGGCTGACGCCACCCGGAATCAGCGGGCCGTGGCGGCGGGAATCGCGAAGGGATCGCTCGCGGTGAGAACCATTGACGCCCTGACCAGGCTGTACCAGATCACCCGCGAAGTCCAGGAACCACGAACGCTGCTGCTTCGCCTGGGGCGACATCCGCATGAACGGCTCGTCGCCCCGAAAAAATGCGAGGACACCACGCTCGATGAATTCCGCGTGCTGATCGATCTCAAGGGCAAAGGCAAGACGAACTTAATCGTCAGGACAGAAGAGGATCGTTTCGACCACGAGTACCTCGATAACTACATCGCTGAATACCTTGCCAGATTGGCCGTCGCAAGCAAGGACGTCCCCGAGGAAGTCCAGGCGGCGCTGAAGAAGATCCTAGCCGCCCTCGATGAGATCAATGGCCTGGAAGAGTGGGCCGATGAACTCTCCGAGCAGGTCAAGGCGCTTCCCGATAAACAGGAACGGCTGCGGGAGAACATAAAAGCTCTCGGCCCGGCCAGCCCGCTGGTCAAGCGCTACGTCGAGAAACTAAGCGCCCAGGAAGACCAGATCGAGAAACTGGAGAAGGAACTGGCGACAGCAAAAGCCCGCCTGGAAGCCAAGCGAGATGAGTTCTCGGAATTCATCAAGGACCTCAAGGTAGGCAAAATGCCCGAGCCCCTGCCCGGCCAGCGCCGGGCAAGAGAGCAAGGCGGAAGAGGCATATTCTAGTAGATTGATTACTCCAACACGCCTGCGCCCTGATTTGCGATAGCGCGGAGACCGGCCACATTTTTCGTGCGAGGCCCTTTTGCTTCTTCTGCGAGAGCGATACTATCGTGGTGTCGGCGGGCGCCGTGTCGGGCGTGGCTGACGACGTGAACTAATACAGGAGTTGACACATGGCCAAGGCTAAGATGCTTGATGCGAACGCGACGGCGGCGCCGGCGCGGACAGTTACTTTCGGAGTTTGCGCGACGGGCGATCCCAGGATCGACGCCGACAGCCGCAAGCGCGCGGTTAACATAGTCAAACTGGTAGCCGACACCGTCGCCGGTGCCGTCCGCATGCCGGACGGCAGGTGCGTCGAAGTGGTCTGGTCGCCCGTTCTTATTGATGGCGAGAAGCAGGCGGACATCGTGGCCGACCAGTTCCGCTCCGCCGGCGTGGACGCGATTATCTGCGCTCCGGACACCTGGGCGTTTCCGCAACTGACGCTCATAAGCCTGCTCAGCCACCTCGACGCGGACATACCGGTGAACATCACGTGCGGCAATAGTGGGCCCAAGCCAGGCGTCGTGTACGCTCATGCCGTCAATGGCGCGTTGGCACAGATGGGCAAGCTCGTCACACTTAACGTGGGCTCCTGGCCGGACACGGGCCTCAAGCCCAAGATGACAGCCGACACGGCCCAGGCGCTTATCGACTGGTGCTATGCCGCCGTTGCCCGCGTAGGGCTCAAAGGCAGGCGGGTCGTCATTTTCGGCCACGACGCCATGGGCATGGAAACCGCCCTTTCCCACGTGATCGCAACCCGTCGCACGTTCGGGTTGGAGATAACCCGTCTGGACATGAAGCTCCTGGCAGATATGGTCACCAAGGGCGCCTACGACAAGGCCGAATTGGCCGAGCTGCGTGCATGGGTGGACAAGGTGATGGGCAAGCGTTTGGAGCAACGAGGCCAGGCCGACGTCAAGAACTTCAACTTCTCGCTGGCGATGTACCTGGTCGTTCGGGATGTCATGGCCGACCTGAACGCCGTCGGCGGAGGCTTCATGAGCCAGTTGGAATGGGGCAGCGATCGGCGCGGCACGCCGCTGCCAGTGGCAGATGCGATGGAGAGCCTCTTCAACTCGACGTTCGACCATCGCGGCGCCAAACCCGCCACTCCATACGCCACCGAAGCCGACGTGCAGGGCCTGCTGACAATGCTGGCGATGACCTGGCTATCGGGGGGCAACCCGCCACTGTTCATGGATTTCCGCAAGGTCTGGGAACCATGGGAAATTCGCGCCCTGGCCAAGAAGCTCAAGGTCAAGTGCAGTGGCAAGGAGCTTTGGGCTCGAAGGGGCTTTGTCGATGGCAATAACAGCGGGTCGGCCAGTCTGAACTGGGCCGCCAAACCCGGTGCCACGCCTGCGGCATGCATCAAGGGCGTCGCCATGCCCTTGGCCGATGAGTTCTACTTCCCGGGCGGCGGCAACAGTGTGACCTTCACGACGCCGGGCGGCATCGATGGCCTGGCGGCCCGCATGGCGTACTACGCGCCGAACGACAAGTTCAGCCTCGTCTGGGACCAGGCGACGACCACTTCCCTGCCGGCAAAGCTGGCCAAGGCAGTCGCCAACACATCCAACTGGAGCTGGCCCCACACGTTCGTCGTGCCCAAGCACGCCACCATGGCTGAGTACAAGCAGTACGCCCCGGCCAACCATTTCCATATGACGTGGGACCTTCGCCCGGCCCGACTGCAATACTGGATGGACCTGACGGGCGTCCGGTCCGTGGCGCCGTGGGTTGAGCGACCGGCATATACCCCAGGCACCGACCGCCCGACGCCGCTAAAGCACCTGTTGGGCGGAAAATAGCAGCGGAAGAGGGCAGGTCTCAAGGCGGCGTGGTCGCAACGGTTGACGTAACCGCTAGCGAATCGGTGCTTCCTGCGCTTCGGGCTTTCGCCGGCATCCGCGGAGACTGGACATGATGAGACAGATTCGAGCATTCGCGCGCGGAAGGTCGAGGGTGGCGACAATGGCCTTCTCGACGGCAATCGTATTGGCACTCGCGGGCGGCGCGGGTTTCGGCGGGGAGGATGCATCCGACGAGCATGGCCCGGGCGGCGATAGTGACCATCCCAAGTCTCGGCCGGCGGCGGCACCGACCACCATGCCGACAACCCAGCCGGCCAGGGCTGAGCTTGGGCCTGTTCTCGCCAAGCGATGGCGGTGGTACAAGGCGGTCTGGGCCGGACGGGATATTGGCAGTCAGTCCAGAGCGGACCAGCAACTCGTCGACGCCATCCTCAAGGTGGACCCCGCCGAGGTGGCGACACTTCGCGACGAGATGGCTGTCGAGTATGATCGGCTCGCCGCAGTTAAAAAGCCTGACGACTTCCAGCAAGCTCGGCTCGCGGCCCGGCTTGTAATGGCGTGGACGCGAAGCCCGGCCGGCAAGGGAGTATCTTCGCCCCAGAAGGCAGTCAACCGCGAGTTGGGCTGCCGGCAGATCTGCCGATGGGGCACGATCGCCTTGAAGCACCTCGGCGGAAAGGTGTCCACGCAGACGTTGGCGAAGTATCGCGGTTTCGTGCCAGGCACGGCCGCCAGCGTAATATCGCTGATGACCATGGCCATCCCGGCCGTCAACAATCCCGGCGAGGTCCGCGAGCAACTCCTGCCGCTGCGCGAACCTTTGCGAGCCCTGGCTGCGGCGAGTGACGCCCGGCAGGCCGAGGTGGAAAAGACCATCGACCGGTTCTATGAGTTGCTCGCCCCGCTGGATGTGATCCAACGAGACAAGGACGCCATTCGAAAGGTGATCGAGGCTTTCCCCGCCGCGTACAACTCGCGGGACACCAAGGCATTCGCCGCGCTCTGGCCGACGGGGCACAGGTCGGTGTCGCCGCTCAAAGAGCACTCCCTGGCCCAGACCATCGAACCGGGCTTCTGGACCATCATGCACTGGCGGTGCGTGTACATCGTCGTCGCGAAGGACCGGGCCTCCGTGTACATCGTCTCGCAGTACCGCTCCAAGGACGGCAAGGACCAGCCCGTCAGGCTTCAGGGCTTTCCCGCCCGGAAAGACCCCAAGCAGGGGTGGAAGTTGGACTGACTCTATCGCGGCGTTGATTTTGCCTGGCTTAACGTGCTATTCTAAGCGGTAATTCGGCACAGCCAGTGCCCCCAGCATGGAGTAGTCATGACCCAGGCGACGCGCCCGTTCAACATAATGTGCAAGCCCGTATGCGGCATGTGCAACCTCGATTGCACTTACTGCTACTACACGATGAAGCCGCGCGAGCTTTACCCAGGCCCGCACAAGTTCCATATGACCGATGAGGTCCTCGAGACCTACACGCGCCAGTACATTAACGCGCTGCCGACACACGTAGACTTCGGCTGGCAGGGCGGCGAGCCACTGCTGGCGGGCAAGGATTTCTACCGCAAGGCGGTGGGCTTTCAACGCAAGTACGGCAAGGACGGTCAGGAGATCGCCAATGCCCTGCAGACCAATGGCACGCTGCTCGATGACGAATGGTGCGAGTTCCTGGCGGAGAACCACTTCCTCGTCGGCATCAGCCTCGATGGCCCGCCGCAATGGCACGACTCGTTCCGCCGCGACAAAAAAGGCGAGCCGACGTTCCACCGCGCCTGGCAAGGTCTCGAGCTGCTCCGCAAACATAACGTCGAGCATAACGTGCTGGTGACGTTAAACAGCGTCAACGCCCCGCACGCCGGCGATATTTACAGGTTCTTCGTCAACCGCGACATCCACTACCTCCAGTTCATCCCCATCCTCGAGCGCGACGGCGAGGGCAACATTATGCCGTTCTCATGCGGGTCCGAGCAGTGGGGCCAGTTCCTGCTGGATGTCTTCGAGCAATGGGCCACCCGGGACGTCGGCAAGGTTTCCGAGCGGTTCCTCGACAACATTCTGCACACGATCATTTATGACAAGGCGTCGATGTGCTGCTACAGCGACCGCTGCGCCAACGCCCACGTGCTGGAGTTCAACGGCGATCTCTACGCCTGCGACCACTTTGTCTACAAGAAGTGGAAGGTAGGCA
>CAZMBZ010000163.1:0-11349 GCA_964564285.1 uncultured Planctomycetaceae bacterium
TCTGCGTCAGTATAAAAAGTGCTCGGCAATGCTAAGGCATTGCCTGCGTTTTCTTCCTTGATGCTCGAAATTCTTGGTCGGGCTCGCTGGCGGATCCATTTCTAAACGGGCTGCTAGCAGTTGGGAGATGCCGACCGTGAATCGACCTGCAGGAAAGCAGATAAACCGTATTCGGTGGACGGCGTTCCGTGCTGCCGCGGATGCTGTAACCTTGGGAGTAAAGGATGAGCAGAACGGTAGAGACTACAATACCCGGTCGAGCGGTCGGCTTCACCGTAACCCAACTCGCGTGTGTAAGTGCGGTCATCTTTATCATTTTCGTCGTCAGCGCTCCAGCCGAAGAATCGCATGACGATACGAGAACTCCCGGAACTGACACAAGTCGGTCCGTCAGAGTGTTCATTGTTGCTGGCCAATCCAATGCCAGAGGCATCAATCACATTCGAGAATATAAGAAAGGACAAGCGGAGTTCCCAAAATCCCTTCTTGATCAACCAGGTGTTCTGTTTTGGCTTGCAGAGGAACCAGGGCGGGAGCAGACCGTTGCCTGGCGCACGCTTCGCCTGGCTGAAACCGGTTCATTCGGTCCTGAGATAAGTTTTGCACACGATCTCGCCAAAGCCATGTCGGACAAGCAGATCGCGATTATAAAGTGTGCCGTGGGGGCGACCGGCATTGCACGGAGTATTGACTATGACGACTATATTCCAGCTCTGAAGGACTTCAAAGACCGGGGAAAGAACTGGCACCCGCCGTCTGAAGGGCGAGAGGCAGGTATTCTCTATCGGAGGTTGATGAAGAACGTACGTGACGCTCTGTCTGCACTTGATCGCAGGCAAGCGAAATGGGAGCTTGCAGGTTGTCTCTGGATACAGGGCGAACACGAGGCCGGTATCAGCCGTAAGATGGCGGAGGATTATGACACGCTGCTCTCTAGCTTCATCAGTGCTGTCAGGAGCGATCTCAAGACACCGTCCCTGCCTTTCGTAATAGGTGAAGTCAATAGTCACAAGTGGGCCTATGGGGACATCGTGAGGAAGAAGCAGACCATGGTCTGTGGAAGGGATCATAACGCGGTTCTGGTCAAGACGACCGACCTGTCGAGGAAGGGTTCTGGAGGGGCTGCCCATTTTGATGCGGATGGAATGCTCTTGTTAGGCTCCAGATTTGCCAAAGCCATGAATCAGGTCCTATCTGAACATAAAACCGAATCGGATAGCCCGGAGCCTCCTGTGCCGGGGGATGGAAGCGAGCAGCTTTCGGCGGATCCAATCTCGATCGAGTCACTTCTGACGGAGATGTCCAGCCAGGATGCTCTGGCCCGTTATCCCGACCCCGCCTACCGTTCGCTGCAGGCCTCCAGCTATAATCGACGTTCTGTGGCACGCGACAAGCCCGGCTGGTTTGCCGATGAGGACGGCCTTGGGTTTGTTCGTACCGAGAAGATCAACGGCAGGACCGAGTGGGTCATCATGGAGCACCGGGGGCCGGGCTGCCTGACCAAGTTCTGGACCCCTTTCTTCTACTATGGCTTGGGCAATAGGGTCGGTCCCAATGTGCGGATCTATCTGGACGATGCATCCGACCCGGTGATAGACGCTTGTTTTATTGAGCTACTCACTCGCAACGAATGGCCTCGGTGCTATGGCCCGGCACCTAAGAAACGGAACACATTTCGCGTTCCGTTTCCATTCGCCGGCCACACAGCACGAGCCGGCAACCTGTTCCTTCCGATTCCGTTTGCCAAGAGCTGCAAGGTCACGCTGACGAGCAAGCCGTTCTACAACATCGTGAACTACCGCGGTTACCCGGAGGGCACGCCCGTCGAGACATTCACGATCAAAGGCTATCGAGCTGCGACCGAACGCATGACGAAAACGGGCCGCCATCTCCTGGACACGGAGGCCGAGTCGGCTGGACCGAAGCGTGAGACCACCGGAAACATCCAGCCGGGCAGCAGAATCAGCCTCGACCTGCCTGCCGGCCACGCCATTCGGACGCTTCAGATACAACTGGATCCACGTCAGGTTGCTGCGACCCCGGCCCTGTTGCGTTCAACCATCCTGCGCATTGCATTTGATGGCACCGAGACTATCTGGTGCCCGCTGGGTGATTTCTTCGGCAGTGTGAACGCGATCAATCCCATGGATACCTGGACGCGCAGCGTCACTGTCAATGGGCGTATGGTTTGTCGATGGGTGATGCCATACCAAAGAGACGCGCGCATCTCCGTCGAGAATCTGGGGAAGAAGCAAGTTAGCGTCAAACTCGCTGCCGTTACCCGGCCATGGCGGTGGACTTCGCGATCGATGTATTTTCATGCCTCTTGGCGCAGTGACGACATTCAGCCCGGCAACCTGTTTTCCGACTGGAACTTTGTCGACATCAGGGGCCGTGGTGTATTTGTCGGCGATCAGTGGACCGTGCTCAACCCAACCAGAGGATGGTGGGGCGAAGGCGATGAGAAGATCTACGTGGACGATGCCTGCGATAACAAGTTCCCAGATCATTTCGGGACAGGAACGGAAGACTATTATGGCTGGGCCGGTGGCGTCGTGCCAACCAAAGCCGATGTCTTTTCAAGCCCGTTCCTGGCCAATCTGTCAGTCGGTTCGACGGCCCAAAACGTTCCGCGCGGCTTCAATATCTGCACTCGGATACGTGCCTTGGATGCGATCCCTTTCACCTCACGACTCCAGTTCAATATTGAAGCGTCCCCGGGCACGAGCCAGCGGAAGGTAGATGACCTGCTCGCCTACTCGGCAGTGAGCTTCTGGTACGCACGGCCAGGTGCTACGTCGAACCGCCCGCCACTGCCGAAGGAAGCAGCCAAACCCGTGACGTCGTTGGAGCAACTCCAAAAGCAAGCCGATGTGATTCGGCGCAAGATGTCAGGGAAGCGAAATTGAAAGTATACGAGGCGGTGAAGCGGACCAATGAGTCTGATGCCCGCATATGACCCGAACAGGCCTGGATTCCTGATAGAAAAAGCAATCCGGTCCAGGACCTTGAGGTTGCGGGAACAGTGAAGACTTTGGGTTTCGCGGGGTCGTCGAGGGCAGCGCCATGGTCAGGTAGGTCTCATTTCCCGGCTGCGGGGTTCCAGCGGATTCCGCGGAATGACGAGCCGGTATTGCCCCATGCGTGCAGCGCGATCGTGCCGGCGGAGAAGGTGGCGTCGGTTGCCTCAAGGTCTTTTTGGCCGTCCACGAACACGGTGATTTTCGTCCCGGCCAGGACAATTCGGACATTGTACCATCGGCCCTTCTCGTATCCGGCGGTGTTGGTCGCCAGGGCTGTGTACTTCTTGCCGTTGCAGCACGCCAGCACGCGCTGTCGCCTCTGGCTGTCCATGGCCCACAGGTAATGACGCTGAGCGTCCTGAACGTGGAAGGCCACGCCGAGCATATCATCGTCATCGCTCCGGACTTGCAGCCGCAGTTCGCCGTCGCTGAGGCGCCGGCCCCCGCGGTAGATTCGCAACGTGCCGTACCGGGCCTGGTCGGGCCTGGCCTGGCGGGGGCTGCCGGTGTAGATGTTCGACTGCTGTGTGATGGTGTCGCCGTCGACTGTCCACTGGCTCGGACGCGCGACTGCGCCGGGAGCATCCCAGACTTCCCAGGACCTGGCGTCGGTGGGCATGAGGTCCGTGTCCACCACGAACCTGGCGGATGCGGTCTCGCTGGCCGGTCGGCCCGAGCGGAACAGGCCGGCCTTCAGCGTGGCGGTGCGGTCGATCGTCACCGTGCCGGTGTAGAGCTTCGCCCGTGCAGTTGGGGTCGAGCCGTCGAGCGTGTAGCGGATCTCGACGTCCGGGGATGCGGGGTGCGCCTCGATTGTCACCTCGGCGGACTGGCGAAATATGCCGCCGTTTGGCTGGATCGTCGGGGGCCAGGCGCCGACTGGCTGGAGGGCGACGGAAGCTGTGTTCAAGTAGCTGCACGTGCAGCCAGTTGTGGCGTCGGGCATCAGCACCAGACCTCCGACGGGGAGGGTGTTGATCCAGCAGCCCGGGCGAATGCCGCCGTAGTTGGTCGTCGGATGATCGTCCAGCAGGTCGCGGTAGCCCAGCGTCGCCGAGCGGAACAGCAGCATTCCGGGGGCCGAGGCGATTGTCCCGCAGCCGTAACTCCGCGCGAAGGTCCAGGGGGTTTCCTTGCCGGTGCGCGGCGCGCGGACTGTCTTTTGCACGCCTGTCAGGAGGTCCCACGCGTGCGGCTGGGCGTAGATGGTTTGCCCGTTGATCAGCGGGCGGGAGATCGTGCGTACCTTGATGTCCCACATTCGCTTGCCCGTGTCTGCCGCCAGGGTTGTCATGCGTCCGCCCAACTCGGAGTTGAGCTTGAATCGCGTGTCCTGGTAGCACATCAGCAGCACACCGTGGGCGCTGCTCACCGCCAGCATAGTGCCGTAGATATCCTTGTCGTCTCGCCACAGGACCTTGCCGCTTCCGGCGTCGAGCGCCAGCAGAACGCCGGTTGGCTGGGGCGCTTTCACCCCGCGCCGGTTGGCTTTTTCGTCGGCCTTGGCGCGGTCGATGAGGAACACCTTTCCGCCGGCGATGGCGATGGTGTTGTTGCGGATCGACTCGGCTGCGTCGTATCGCCAGCGGACCTTGCCGCTGCCCGGGTCCATCGCGAAAAACGTACGGCTCTCGGTGAACATGCCGCCCATGTTCGACCTGCCGAACCGGTACGGCACGAGGTGCTGCTCATCGGCGAGCGAACCGAACAGCGTTCCGTTATCGAAGGCGATGTAGCCCCATTTACCTGGCGAGCCGTCCGCATGCGACGGCGCGTCGAGGCTGGCAGTTTGCAGGCCGGTGGTCTGGTCGAGTCTCAGACAGCGGACGCCGGTATGCACAAACACGCTGCCGGCACCGAGGCAGAAGTTGCTGCCCGTCCCCGCGGCGCCCATGAGGTGCTCCTGGTCGTAGGGTTTGAGCACCTTGGGCAGGGGGGCTTCCCAAAGCACTCTGCCGTTGTAGGCGTTCAGTGCGCGCATGCCGTCGACGCCTTCAGTGAAAAGTCGCCCTTTGGCGAACAGCGGCGCCGGTCCTCGGCCGTGACGGTTGGGCAGGCGCAGGTCCGGGCTGGCGAACCACAGCATCCGCAAAGGACCCCGGACGAGTTGGTCTTCACCGCACAGGCTGTTGGCCGGGTCGTGGTACTGGTGCGTCCACTCGCCGGCGCCGGCGAGGTGCGCGCGACGGACGATCTTGGCGCTGCGGACCTTGCCGATCAGAGCCGCGCCGCCGCCGGGGCGCAGCAAGCGGCTTGCTTCACGGACCAGTTTCGACTCCGCCGCGCCGCTCAGACTGCGGGCGCTTACGACCAGGTCGGCGAAGTAGTCCGGATACGGCGTTCGATTCGGGTCGGTAAGATGGACTGTCACGCGCGTTCCGTACACCCCGGCCGCGAGCAGCGACTTCCGGGCGGCCTGGACGTTCGCCGGGTCGGCGTCGACGGCGTAGATGTGCAGTTTCGTTCGTTGGGCAAGGGCGTAGGCTAACTCGCCGCGCCCGCACGCGAGGTCCACGCAGTAGCCTTCGGTAACGCCCGTACGTCGGACGATCGTCTCGGCTGCGGCGTCGTAGCTGGCGTTGTCGCCGATTGGCGTGCCGGACCTTGCCGCCGCCTGCGCCGGGGGGGCGCTCTTGCCGGCGGCGAAGCAATGAATCGCGCCGCTGTCGGTGCTGACGAAAAGCCTGCCACCCGCCGCGGCCAGCCCAAGCGCCTCGCCGTCCACCTTGGCCGACCAGATCGCTTTCGGGACCGCAAGGTTCACTGTCGCCACTTTGCCCTTGCCCCCGGATACGGCCGTTGTGCCCGCCACGATCAGGGACGATCCCCCCGTTGCGACCGGGATGGACCACTTGACGTTCAGTGTCGGCTTGCCACCTCCTGCCGGGACAGCCTTGGGTTCGGCGGCGTCGACCGTGTACAGTTTCCCGGCGCGGTAGTAGAGAATCCGCCCATCCGAGGCAGCCGAAGCCAATGTCGGAATTCCCTTGAGGGTGAGGTGTCCGGTTTCCAGATCGAACGCCACGCCGGCGTTGAGCAGATGCTTGCCGATTACCGCGACGGTCGAGCCGCCGTAATGGCCGTACTTCTGCAGGTGGAAGTATCGCAGTGCTCCGTCGAGCCGAGACACGACCGCTGGTACCGCCCGGCCGGTCGGGACTATCAACGAATCGCCCGCCACGGCGAGATACCCTTGTGCGGATATGCCGCTATGGGCCTTGGCTCCGGGGTGCGGCTGGGCTATGTCGAGCCCGCCGAGTTGGTCGTTGGACCAGAGAACCTTACCGGTTTTCACATCCAGCGCGGTCAGGACTATCCCCTCGCTGGGCCAGATGCCGGCGCCGAAGTAGACCACATCTCCGACGATCACCGCGCCGCCGCGAGCGCACCACCGCGAGACCAGCCGATCGTTGCCCAGGACCATCGAGTCGCTCGGCCCGCCTCGGTGTTTCCAAAGCAGCTTGCCGTCGCGCTGGGCCAGGCAGTAAAGGAAGCCGTCGTCGCTGGTCGCCAGCACGCGAAGGTCGGTGGGGGCGCCGTTCTTGGCGCGCCAGAGAGACGGCGCGTGACGCACCGGGCTGTCGGTTACGAACGACCAGACTTCCCGTCCGGTGGCTGCGTCGAGGCAATGGACGGCGCAGTCGGCGCTGGATCCGAAGAATGCCCTTTCCGCCGTCGCCACGACGTTGAATGCCCTGTCCTCGGTCAGTCGAGAGGACCGGGGCCACGCCGGTTGTGGTTTTCCAGCCGGCCTGTGTACCCATGTCGGCGACAGGCTCGCCGGCAGCGGTTCGGAACTGTAGCCGCTGCGAGCGGCGTCGGCGCGGTGGGTAGGCCAGTCGGCAAGGCACGGGGTTGCAACGCAAATTGCCAGGCACGCAAGCAGTGCCGCGAGAGTCTTCATTCGAATGTCCTTAAACGACGTATTCTGGATGTCTCTTTTCGTCCCGACGTGCATCGGGATCGCGGAGCATCTGCACTGAATGTATCCGATGCGGTGCGATGGGCAAGCTGAATTTGGGGTTCGGTCGGTGGCTCGCAGGCTCCCGAACGATTAGCAGTGGGGCAGCATGATTGCTCAGGGCATGTTGAGCTTGACCCCGGGGCGGCAGGACACATTACACTCGATGAACGGACCAATCCAAAAGGCGCAGGAACCGGCAGCGGACAAAAAAAGTGAAATCGTGAGACATCAGCTCCGACATACGTTAGTGGAAACGTGAATTTGAGTCTGTCGGCCTGACCGGTTAAGCTGGCATGCAGGCGATCGTGGAAAGCGAAAGGAGATACCTATGGGTTGGGGACGAATGTTGTTGCTGGGCGATATGGGACAGCAGATGGACATCGAGGACCATCGGGAAAATCTTCTCAAGCTGGCCAGGGAGAACTCCAGGTTGCGCCAGACCGGCGACTCACAGGCTTCGCGAGTAGCCCGGCTGGAACAGGAAAACGACGAGCTCAAGCTCTACCTTGCCTCGATAGTCCGCTTGATGGTGACCAAGGGCGTATTCTCGAAGGAAGAGTTGGCCCGCGTTGTCGAACTGGTCGATGCCTCCGACGGGGCCGCCGACGGCAAGTTCGGGGGCAAGGTGGGGCAGTAGTCACTTCGCCCCTCAATCGCGAGTCGCGGACGCGCCTGGCCAAGCCGGTGGCCTCGCTGTTGGCGAAGGCAACCGGCTTGGCTTGGGCGCCCAGGCGGGCTATTTCGGGTTCGGCACGAACGAGTCGCCGCGGCAGCGTTTGAGGTAGTTCAGGGCGTGGACCTGCCCGGTCATCTCAAGCTCGCGCCGGTACACCGGGTCGTGCCAGCCTTCTATGTCGATGCTGCCGACGTAACCTCGCTGGCGAAGGATGGTGATAAGGTCTGCCCAGTTGGTGTCGCCGAAGCCGGGCGTGCGGTGGTAGGCGAACTGCTTCGGCCCATCGATGCCGTATTCCCGTACGACATCCCACCGGATCGTTGCATCCTTGCCGTGAACGTTGAAGACTTTGTCCACCCATTTGTCCAACTGCGGCAGGGGGTCGATCAGGCTGACCATCTGGTGGCACGGTTCCCATTGCAGGCCGATATTGTCGGCCGGGACCGCGTCGAACATCAGCTCCCAGGCCATGGGGTTGTGGGCGATGTTCCAAGCGCCGCGGTCCCACGTGCCGCCCATGTCGCAGTTTTCGAATGCGATACGCACGCCCTTGTCGGCCGCCCGCTTGACCAGCGGCGTGAACACCTTCTTGAACGCCTTGATTGATCCGTCGATTTTTGTATCCGGAACGCGTCCGGTGAAGCCGGTCACCATATCGCAGCCAAACAGGTGAGCGGCGTCGATGCACTTTCGCCACCCGGCGATTGTCTCCGCCGCGGCGGCGTCGCCTTTGAGCGGGTCGCCGAACATGCCGAGCGAAGTTACCACCGCATCGCTGCCTGCCAGCACTTCGTTGACCTCGCGTGCCAGGGTTGGCAGTTTGACCCCGCCCATTGTCTGCCAGAACATCACCGCGAACGATTCGAATCCGTGGGGAATGATCTGTTTCATGTACTCGGCGCCGTCTGCGCCCCGTACGATAGTGCCGATGCGTATGCCCTCCGGACAGGCCGGTGGGGGTGTTGCCTTGGTTTGTTTCTTCTTAGCCATTGCGGGTTCCTCGTTGGGTATGCTGTGGTGTCAGATCTTAATTTCGACGCGTCGTCGCTTGCGGGCTGATTCCATCGCGCCGAATACCATCGCCAGCGACTTGATGTTGTCGTGGCACTCGGTCTGCGGTTGCTTGCCGGTTCGCACAAACGCGAGCATCTCTCGCAGGGCCCCACGCTGGGCGCGGTGCTTGAGAGTTTCCTTGGGCATCTTCAGTTCGCGGAAATCGCTGATCAGGCCCTTCCGTCCGCGGACAGGCACGTGGGCGGTCGGGGGATTGTTCTCGTACAGAACCGTGCCCTTTTCGCCGATGATTCGCCAGTCGCCGTCCCAACTCGTCGTCGGACCCTCGGAGCACCAACTGCCACGGTAGGTGAAGACTGCCCCGTTGGTCATCTCGAAGATGCACGAGGCGGCCACGTCGCCCTTGTACCAGGAGCCGGCGGGGTTGTACTCGTGGCAGTAGACGGCCTTGGGGTCGGCCCCGGTGAGATAGCGAGCCAGGTCGAAATGGTGAATCGACATGTCCAGCACGAGGGGGCTTTCCATCTCCGCCCTGAAGCCGCCGAAGTGAGCGCCCAGGAAGAAGTCGCAATTGATCGAGGTAACCTGCCCGATCTTGCCGGCGGCGATTGCCTTGCGGATTATATCGTGCTGGGGGTCCCACCGTCGCGACTGGCCAACCATGTACATCTTGCCGGTCTGTTCGGATGTGCGGACCATCCGACGTCCCTCGGCCAGGCTGGAGGCCATGGGCTTCTCGCCGACAACGTGATAGCCGGCCCTCATGGCAGTGCAGGTGACCGGGCAGTGGGCCTCGGGAACCGTGCAATCGATAACGAAGTCAGGCTTCTGGGACTCCAGCATGGCCTTGAGGTCGTCACCGGCAGGGCAGTCGAGTTTGAACTTCTCGATTCGCTCCCGGGCCGCGTCGATGTTGAGATCGACCACGCCGACGATCGTGATTTTTTCCTTTTCGGCCGGATTTAACCAAGCTGCCGAAATACCGCCCGCCCCAACGAGAACTGCACGTTCGCGTGCCATTTCTGGCGCTCCTTTACCTTGAAAGTTTCAATTGTCCGTGCCGCGCGGCGCGTACGTTAGCGCCCGACATTGCCCATATTATGAGGTGCGGTCTGGACCATTGCGGGACATCGCACGCCAGTATCTTCCTGTAACGGGGGGTTGTCAACAACGCGCATGGCCCGGGGAGAGTTTTGCATGCCGGTGGCAGGTGCATGGGGCGCATGCGGTTTCGCATGGATTGATGGGGAGGTCCATATCGCCGCGGCGAGCATTGTGGCAGGCTGACAGGCAGATCCACGTCACGTGGGGTGCGCGCCGGGACTGGCGGGCACCCCACGAGTTGTGGCTTTGTTTGCTCAGTCCATGATATTGTAGGCCTGCCCGCGGAACTTGACGAGCAGTTGCTCGCCGGCCTTCTGGCTGGCCATCACTTCGTTCTGCTCGCGGGTGTTGGCTCGGGCCAGGGCGAAGTATTCCTCGCTGAATCGCTTGACCTGGACCACCTGGTCCTTGTCCTTTTTGAGGTCGAGCTTTGCCGTGCTGGGCATCATCCATATCTGCCCGCGTCGGTAGAGGACGTAGTTGTTGCCGATCTGGCGGACGTTCTCGACGGCCTTGCCGGCCTGGTCCTGCTCGTAGGCCTCCTTGCTGGCGTAGCCGATCACAGCCGGCGCCATCGCCGCGGTTCCCCCGAGAGCTTGATCGGCCCGGCTTTCTTGTTTCCCCGGCATCGCGGCGGTGACGGGGCGGTTCGCCATGTTCAGCTTCTGGCGGTTCGCGGCGCCTCGCTGGCCTTCGGGACCCGAGGATTTCCCCAGGGACCTCGCGAGCAGGCTGCCCGTCTCGCGAAGCCTCCTCTTGCTGGCAAGAGGTGTGCTCTCGTCGGCAAGGAAGCTCGTGTAGGGAGTCATTATCCCATAGTCCCGGCTGAGGCGTATCAGTTCGTCGATCACTTCCTTGCTCTTGCCGCGCAGTTGGATTTCGTCCATAAGCCATCCCACGCGGCGCATCGCCCAGAGTTTTTCGACGAACCGGTACGCCTTGGATCCCCCGGCCGAGTTTACCATCACCGGGTACTCGAAGGCCCGTTCCTTGCCTTGGTAGCGGCCCTTGATTACGAGTGTCGAACGAGCGCGCCCTTTCTTTCGCCCGGGCAGCTTGCGGGCGTCGTCGGCGTCGTATCGGCCGACGAGGACTATCTGGTCGCCGTCGAACAGATCGCCGAGTTTGCGCGGGTACATATCCTTGAGCCGCACACCTTCGATCCTGGCGGCCAGGTCCGTCATTACCGGGTTCTTGATCTTGGTGTACATCGACGAGACCTTTGTTTCGATCGGCTCGTTGGGTTTCACGTAGTCGCTTCGCCCGTGGTTGTCGCCTGCGAGACGGTCCAGCAGTCGGACGTTGGGGGAGTAGCCCACGCCGAAGGCGAATATCCGGGCCTTGGTCTTGTTGGCCGATGAGACGTCCGAGAGGATGTCCGCCTCCTTGGTCTTACCCACCGTCGGCTGGCCGTCGGTCAGGAACATCACGTAGGCCGGGCGGTTCTTGTCGGTGCACTGTGCCATCGCGGTAGTGAGCGCCTCGTGGATGTTCGTCCCGCCGGTGGCGTTGACGCGGTCTATGCGGTCGATCGCTTCCCGCGTGTTCTGTTGGTTGACGCTACGGAG
>CAZMBZ010000164.1:0-11324 GCA_964564285.1 uncultured Planctomycetaceae bacterium
GCCCCAGAAAGAGGCCTCGCGTTTACGCCACCGGGACGGCATGTCTGACGTTCTTTCGGGATTGACGCCGTGGTTCAGCAGCCAGCGAACCATTTCGACTTGCTCGTTCATAACGGCATAGAACAGGGGAGTATAGTTGCGGGCATCGCGCCTGTTGATATCGGCGCCGTGTGCCAACAGCAGCTCGGCCACGTGGATGAAGCCATTGGCAGCCGCTAAGTGCAGCCTGCTTCCGCCCACATTCCACGATCCGCCACGAACCTGGCGTTTGGTGCCGAGACAGACACGCGCCCATGCCAGACTGCGAGCTTCGTGAGGATTGATTGCGCCCTGGCCACACCCGCCAAGCAGCCCGGCGGTCAGAGCCGCCACCGCGCATGCCCGCATTGGTCCATAGCCCCGAGTATTGCCGATCTTGCCCATCATGTCGTGCTCCCCAGAAAGCGTGATCGTTACCAGACTAACAGGGGCCGCATGATTAGTCCATATCTGATCGGAGCAGCACACCATCCTCGTGCGACCATATCTTCTGGCACGAGCGAGTATCTGATTCGATTTCGACGTTCTGTTGCAGAATCCCACGTCCTTATTGCGGATCAATCTTGTTCGGCATTCGCAGTGCCCCGGCCGGGGCTTGAAGGTTGCTTGCGAGATGCTCAGAGCCCCGGGTTCAGACTCGCGGCCGAGGGCTATGCCATCGGCTTGCGAAGGATAGCGACGATGTCCGCATCGTCGCAGAGCCAGTAGCCGAAGATCAGGCAGAAGGCCGTGTCGGAAACGGCATCACGACGTATTCGAGGCGGATGAAGCGTGATGTGCGCTAAACCGCCTCGATGCAGGATGGGGGTTTGGGGGCGATGTTGTAGGTTCCGCTTACCACACCGAGTGTGCGGTCAGCCTATTTGCTGCCGCGATTGGCACCGGCGGGGACTGGCCACCGGGTTGACTCGGTTCGGGCGGTCTTGAGATAGGCTTCGATTTTCGCGACTACGGTCGGGTTCTTCCCGGCGATGTCGGACTTCTCGCCGGGGTCGGCGGCAAGGTCGTAGAGTTCCAGCGGCTTGCCCGGTGCCGGGCGGATCGCCTTCCAGTTCCGCCATCGGACGGCCTGCTGGTAGCCGCGCTCGAAGAATTCCCAGTACAGGAAGCGGTCCGGCAGGGTGGTTTTGTCGCCGAGCAGAACCGGCAGGACGTTGACACCGTCGATGTCTGCCGGCGCCTTGGCGCCCGCGAGTGCGGCGGCGGTGGGCAGGAAGTCCGCGAAGTACCACACCGCGTCGGTGTTGGTCGCGCCGGCGGGGACCCTGCCGGGCCAGCGGACGATCATCGGCGTGCGGATGCCGCCTTCGTACATGTCCCGCTTTCGGCCGCGGAGTGGGCCGGAACTGTCGAACCGCCCCTCCCAACGGTTCGCCGCCCCGTTGTCGGAGCAGAAGAACACCACAGTCCGTTCGTCGAGGCCCAGTTCGGCCAGCAGGGCCATGATCTTGCCCACGTCGCCATCCATCCTCGTGACCATCGCGGCGTGGACCTTCTCGTTGCGTTTCCAAGGACGATCGGTGTAGGGGGCCGTCGAGGGAATCTCATATCTGGCGTGAGGGATCGTGTAGGGCAGATACAGCAAGAACGGTTCGCTCTTGTGTTTGCGGATGAACTCCAGGGCGAACGCGGTGAACATGTCGTGCGAGTATTCGGTCTTCTTGCCCCCGGCGTTGCCTGTCAGCGGCGTCTTGGTCTGGTTCCGCCATAGATAGGGCGGATAGTAGCTGTGTGCGTTGCGCTGGTTGAGATAGCCGAGCCACTCGTCGAAGCCCTGCTTGTTGGGCACGCCCGGGGTGTTCGGTTCGCCCAGGCCCCACTTGCCGGTGATTCCCGTCGCGTAGCCGGCGGACTTGAGCACCTCGGCGACGGTGACGTCCTCCTCCCGCAGCGGCACCCGGCCACCCTTGCCGGCGTTGCCGCGAACCGTCGTGTGCCCGGTGTGCAGGCCCGTCATAAGCACGCTGCGCGAGGGAGCGCACACGGTCGAGCCCGCGTAGCATTGGGCAAACCGCGTACCCCCGACCGCCATGCGGTCAATGTGGGGCGTGCGGATCACCTTCTGCCCGTAACAGCCCAGATCGCCATAGCCCAAGTCGTCGGCCATGATGAAGATGATGTTCGGCTTCCCGGCCGGGCGCGGACTGGGCGCGGCGGACAGCGCCTTGCCGCCCAGAACGGCCGCGGCGCCGACTGCCTTGAGGAAGCGACGTCTGGTAATCTGGTTCTGAGTCATATTGTCACGTCCTGGTCGCCCCAGGATGCCCGGGCCTGTTACACGGCCTCGATGCAGGATGGCGGTTTGGGGGCGATGTTGTAGGTTACGCTTACCACGCCGGGGACCTCGGTTGTGATGCGGTCGGCGATCTTTCGCAGTAAGGCAAACGGCACGTCGGTCGGCGTTGCGGTTACCGCGTCGGTGCTGTCCCAGCAGCGGACTTCAATCTGGTAGCCGTAGTCCCGCTTGCCGTCTCGCATGCCGGTTACCTTGTCCTCGTGGAGGATGGCCATGTACTGGAACGCGCCGCTGTCGCACAGTTCCGCCTCGACGATCACGGTGGCTGCGCGGACCAGGGTTACCCGCTCGGGGGTTACTTCGCCGATGACTCTCGTCGCCAGGGCCGGGCCGGGGAACGGCGGGCGGGTGAACATTTCCTCGGGCAGGCCGAGGGCTTTTCCGACGACGCGGACGGCGGGCTTGCGAAGCTGGATTACCGGCTCGACGACCTTGTATCCGTAGGTTGCCTGCGTGTCGATGCCGAGTTGGCTGAGGATGTTGTGCTGGCGTTTGATACCGGCGATGGTCTCCTCGACGTCGGTGAAGATGGTGCCCTGCAGCAGCACGCCGGCTCCGCAGTTGCGGACGAGCTCGCCGAAGACGTCCTTGTAGAAGACCTGCGTGATGCCCTTGTCACGCTTCTGCTCCGGGTCGGTAAGGCCAGCCAGGGCGGCGAAGAACTTGTCCTTGGCGTCGATGACCTCGACGGTTACACCCAGCGTCTTGAAAACCTCGACGATCTGCTGGGCCTCGCCTTCGCGCATCAGGCCGTTCTCGATGAAATATGTCTTGAGCCTGTCGCCCAGTGCCCGATGGCCGATGAGCGTCACGACGGATGAGTCCACGCCCCCGGACAATGCGTTGACGGCGAAGCCTTCGCGAACCGCCTCGCGAATCGCCTTCACCTGGTCTTCGATGAACGTCTCGGCGTTGAGGGCATCAAGTTTGATTTCCTGGGTATCCATGCTTTGTGCTCCTTATTGGTATGCGCGGCCGGCCGCGCTCAATCGCGTGTCAATTGGATCTGTCCACCTGGTCGATGCGATTACCGCACGCCGACCCCGCGGCCTCGAAGATGGTCTTTCAGTTCGGCAATGCCGATCGTGTTGAAATGGAACACCGACGCTGCCAGCAGCACTGTCGCGCCGGCCTGGACGGCTTCGTAGAAGTGTTCCAGCGTTCCCGCGCCGCCGGAAGCTACGATAGTTGCGGACGTCGCATCCTTCATTGCCCGAATCACCGGCAGGTCGTAGCCGGTCTTTGCGCCGTCGCCTGCCTTGCTGGTCGGCAGGATTACCTTCACGCCGTAGCCGTCCACCTTCTTGGCCCACTCGACCGCGTCTGTGCCGGTCGCGGTCCTGCCACCGTCGATGTAGACCTCGTACCCAGACGCCATGGCGGCGTTCTGGTCGACATCGATCGCGACGGTTACCTTGTCCGCCCCGAACTCGCGGATCATCTCGGCGACGACCTCCGGGCGGCGAAAGGCTGCGCTGCTGGTGGAGACCTTGTCGGCGCCGGCCTGGAGCACCGCCGCCGCGGAAGCGACGTCGGAAATCCCGCCACCGACGGTAAACGGTACGGTCGCCGCCTCGGCCACGCGGGCGACCACGTCAAGCATGGTCTTACGGCCTTCGACGGTCGCGGTGATGTCCAGCAGAGCCAGTTCATCAGCCCCGGCCTGGCAGTAGGCGGTCGCGCACTGGACCGGATCTCCGGCGTCTCGGATATCGACGAAGTGTACGCCCTTGACGACCCTGCCGTCCCGCATGTCCAGACAGGGCATGATGCTGACGAGTTCACCCATTTCTCACCGCCTTTTCCCAAGAGTTAAAATTCACGGTCATTACACCGGCAGCGTCGCCGGCCGTCAAGTGCGGATTGAGCGGGTCTGGCTGCATATCGCTTGACTCGCGGATTCGGCGGTAGTCTTATGGCGACTCGCCGTTGCATCGCGGTCGTGAACAGATAGTCCTTACAGCAGGCAGGTGAATCGAATGAGCATCAGGGCGTTGACACTGGCATTCTTGGCGGCATTGGCCGTTACCGGAAGCACTCTCGCCGAGGCGGATGACCTCGCCAGGAAATTTGCCGATCCCCCCGTCTCGGCCAGGCCTGGGGCTTTCTGGTGCTGGCTTAACGGCAATATCAGCAAGAAGCAGATCACCAGCGATCTGGAACAGATCAAGGCCAAGGGCATGGGCGGCGCGGAGATATGGGACGTTCAGGCCTTGCGCAACGCGGGCAACTTTGTGCCCGCTGGACCGGCGTTCATGGGCGAGCAGTCGGTTGACGCCATCGCCCATGCCATCGACGAAGGCACGCGGCTGAAATTGCGTCTGGGCCTGATCGCCTCCAGTGGCTGGAACGCCGGTGGATCGTGGGTGCCCCCGAAGTACGCCGGCAAGGGACTGTTCTGGTCACGGGACAAGTGCGAAGGACCCCGGCGGATTGAGAAGACACTGGCATTTCCCAAGTGCGACCGGGCACCCAAGGGTGACGACGGCCTGCCCGTGCATTACAGGGAAATCGCCGTCCTGGCGTTTCCCAAGGCTGCGACGATCGCCGGCATCGACTCGGTGGTGGACATCTCCCGCCACATGGACAAGGCCGGCAAGCTGACATGGCAGGCGCCGGCCGGGACGTGGACCGTAGTTCGATTCATCTGCACAAACCACGGTCAGCACCTTATCGTGCCGAGCCCCAACTCCAACGGCCCGATGATCGATTTCATAGATCCCGCCGCCACCAGGTTTCATCTGAAGCACATGATGGGCAAAATCCTGGCCAGGCTTGGCAGGAAGGACTTCCGCCAGACGGCGCTGAAGTTCATGGAGTTCGACAGCATGGAGCTCGCGCGGGGCGTTCTGTGGTCGGATTCCTTCGCCGACCGTTTCGCGGAACTCCGCGGTTACAGCCCGATCAGGTACCTGCCGATCCTCGCCGGCTGGAAGATGGCGGATGACGATCTCAACCAGCGATTTCAGTACGATTACAAACAGGCTGTCAGCGATCAGTTGATCTTCAGTCACTACGTCACGGGCAGCAAGACGCTGGGGGAATATGGTCTGTACCTCGTAGCCGAAGCCGGCGGCCCGGGTCCGCCGATCTGGAACTCCTGCCCGGTTGACGCGATCAAGGCGCTCGGGGCCGTGGATGTGCCGCGCGGCGAGTTCTGGGTTCAAAACCGCAACATGTTCCTGATCAAGGAAATTGCCTCAGCCGCTCACGTTTACGGCAAGAAGCTCGTTGACGCCGAATCGTTCACAACCTGGCGTCGCTGGATCGACGGGCCGGCGACGTACAAGCGTCTGGCCGATCGCGCCCTGTGCGAAGGGCTCAACCATTTCACGTTTCATACCTTCGCCAGTTCTCCCGCCGACGCGGGCCTGCCAGGCCGCGCCTATCACGCCGGCATGGACATCAATGCCACCGCTACCTGGTGGCCCAAGGCCAAGCCCTTCATGGACTACCTGTCCCGCTGCGGGTACATGCTTCGCCAGGGCCTGTTCGTCGGCGATGTGTGCTACTACTACGGCGACCAGGCGCCGAACTTCTTCCCGGCCTATCACAACGTTCCCCGCAAGATCGTCCCTGAAGAGCTCGGGCTTGGCTACGACTTCGATGTGTGCGATGCGCAATCAATTCTCATGCGCATGCGGGTTGAAGATGGCCGGGTCGTTCTGCCGGATGGGATGAGCTACGCGATCCTGGCCCTGCCCGAGAAGGATTCGATGCCCCTGGCAGTACTGAGGAAAATCGAGAAGCTCCTGGCCGCCGGCGCGACCGTCGTGGGCCCAAGGCCCGTGCGGTCCGTCGGCCTGAAAGATTCACAAACCGACGATCGCGCAGTCAAGGCTCTGGGCGAGAAGCTCTGGGGGGTCCGTTACGGCAAGGGCTCCGGCGAGAACCCTTGCGGCAAGGGCCGGGTCGTCTGGGGTCGGAGTTGGCGGGATGTCCTGGCCGGGCAGGGCATTGCCCCGGATTTCCTCGTGATCGGCCAGGCCGAGCGGGACAATATCGACTACATCCATCGCCGCACCGCAGACAGGGATATCTACTTTGTTCGCAACAAGACGACGTCGGTGAAGACGATTGACTGCGTATTCCGCGTCCAGAAACGCAAGGTGCAGCTCTGGGATCCGGTCAGCGGACGAGCCAGGCAATGCGACGGTTTCGAAACGGTCAAGGGCGGCACGAAGGTGAATCTGTCCCTGCCGCCGAGCGGTTCTATCTTCGTTGTTTTCGGCAGAGGCGCCGCCGGTCCTGAAGCCCCCGGGGGCGAGGTGAAACCGCAGGCCGACAAGACGGATTCGCCTCCCGCCATCGCGATCAGAGGGCCTTGGAAACTCAGTTTCCCAAAGGGTTGGGGCGCTCCCGAATCGGTCGTGTTCGACAAGCTCAAGAGCTGGACGGATGCCAGCCAGCCAGGCGTGAAGTACTTCTCCGGCACGGGTACCTATGAAAACACGTTCAGCATTGATACCTCGCGGGCCAGCGGCCCAGGCGGGCTCTGGCTGGACTTGGGAGACGTCAAGGAAGTGGCCGAGGTGTACGTCAACGGCCGAAGCGTCGGGGTCGTCTGGACGCCGCCTTATCGCGTTGACATAAGCTCCGCCGTCAAGCCTGGCGAAAACCGCCTGAAGGTGGAAGTGATCAACCTGTGGGCCAATCGCATCATCGGCGACAAGACACTCGCCGACGGGGTCAAGTACACAAAGACCAACATGAGCGGCGTGTTCAAGGCCGGTCAGACCCCGCTACCCTCGGGTCTGCTCGGGCCGGTTCGAATCGTCGGAGAATGAGTCAGGAAGACTGCCACCGCCCCGTCGCGGAGCGTTGTCTCCGCAACGTTGACGTTCCTGCCCGGGGGCGTTAGGCTCTGTCGGTTCGCAGATGGTGCCGAAATAGAGGATGGAGGCCCATGGGCCGTGCGCATGTTCATATACCGAAGCAGCAGGTCGCCGAGTTCTGTCGGCGGAACCATATCCGATGGCTGGCATTGTTCGGCTCGGTGCTGCGGGACGATTTCGGCCCCGACAGCGACGTGGACGTACTGGTGGAATTTGAACCGGGCGCTCGCGTGGGCTTGCTGAGCCTGGCTGGAATGGAGATCGAACTCGGCGAGATACTCCGGCGGAAGGTGGACTTGAACACGCCCGGATTCCTGAGCGACTACTTCCGTGACCAAGTGCTGGCCGAGGCGGAGGTCCAGTATGACGCGGCATGACGACGCGATTGATCTGAATGTCCTCTGGGACACGACTCAGGATGATTTGCCGGCCCTGATTGTGCAGTTGCGCCAAGCGTTGGAAGATCGCCTATAACGACGAGATCGCTTCGCCCTTGCGAACACGGTCGCCGCTCAAAGCTCCCACCAGTACTACCAGGCCCCGAGGCAAACCATAGAGAAGGAATTATTGCGAATATGAACACAAAAAAAACATCCCTGAGGGCGCTCAAGTTGACAGCGGGGATATGGATGGCAATCGCCGGCGTTGCGGGCGCAGCCGGAATCGACTGGGATGTCAAGGCTCGCAGTTTGTCGTTTTCCGGCCCCGATTCCAAAGCCTGGTTGAGCGGCGGCGTGGCGCGGATCGTCCTTGTTGACGGCACCATCATTGCCACCAATGACGCTCGCTTCAAGGTGACGGTTGTCGAACATCTTGGCCGGCAGGTCATAACGGGCGTCGATACCAGAAAGATGATCGACTGGGAAATGGTGATTCGCCTGATTGATCCGCAATCGGTCAGGTTCGAGTTGACGATTCGCAATCGCGGTTCCAAGCCGATGACGCTGGACCGGCTGGACGTGCTGGATGCCACGCTCGCGGGCAAAATCGAGCCAAAGGCCAATCGCGTGTTGACCAACGGTAACAACTCCTGGTCCGGCGGGCATATGCGTCACCTGGAAAAGGGTGGGAAGATTGACAGCCATTACACGCTTGCTTTGCAGTCGCCGGCGGTTGCGGCGGGTTTTCTCGCTGGCCGGCACAATCTTGACCGCTTCACGCTGACGGCCAGCGACGGTAAGGTGCGGCTGGTGGCTTACGGCGAGTGCGATGCGTGCGTCCTGCCGGGCGGGGCGTCCCGGTCTGCCGACCCGCTGTTCATAAGCGGCGGCGGGAATCCGCTGGCGGGGCTGGAGCAGTTCGCCGATCTGGCAGCCGAGGAAAACGGCGTCCAACTCTGGCCGGAGAACTTCGCGACGTGGTGCAGTTGGTACGCCGGCTGGATTGGCCAGCATGACAAGTCGCTCTACGAGTACAAGCGCGGGCTGGAGAAGGGCGTCGAGAGCAACATCTTCCCGGTGGCGAAGTATTTGGCAAATCGCGGGGCGGCCTCGATGCGAGTGGTCGACGATAGTTTCGAAATGCCCTACGGCGACTGGAACAACCACACGCTGGCGATTCCCGGAGGGTTCGATCGCCTTGCCGGCCTGATGGCTGACAAAAAGATTCGCCCCGGTGTGTGGTATCCGCCGTTCTGGGTATCGACGAAGTCCCGCATGTTCCGCGAACATCCGGAACTGCTCCGCCGCGACGACGCCGGCGAGGTCTACGTCGCCAAGCGGGGCGTGGCCTCTTCTTACGGCAACTTCATGGCATACCTGGACGCGTCGAACCCCGCCGCGGCCAGGCAAATCGAGGCCACTGCCCGCCAGTGGCGCGACCGCGGATTCCGCTACGTGATGACGGATTTCCTGAAATGGGGCGCCTGGAAGACGAGACGCCACGACCCGACGCTGACGTCCGTGGAAACCCACAACCGCGGCCTGGCCGCCATGCGGAAAGGCTACGGCAAGGACACGTACTGGCTGCATTGCGGCGCGCTACTGGGCCCGGCGATGGGTTTGTGCGACGGAATGCGAATCAGCGGCGATTCCCACGGCGCGGGTATTTACTCCTACGTTTCAGCCGGGGCGCGATGGTTCTACAACTGGCGGGTCTGGATTAACGATCCCGACGCGATCGTCTGCGTTCGGCGCGGCGATGCCAAGAGCGTTGAGTGGAACCGAACGTGGATGTCGTGGATGGCGCTTTCGGGCAGCGTGCTGACGTACGGCGATGCGATGGATGACCTGCCCAACGAGTACATGAAAGTCTACAAACGCGTGCTTCCCCCGCTGGCCAGGCCGGGCAGGCCCCTGGATATCTTCGAGAACGAGCCGTTCCTGCTATGGGGCATGGATGGCGGACAGGCCGATGGGGCGTACACGCTGCTGGGTATCTTCGACCTTCAGGGCAAGCGACCGGGCCAGAAGATAACGGTGAACCTCGACGAAGCAGTCGCACGCACAAAGAGCTGGACCGATCGGCCGAGCCAGGCGCCCGCGCGCCGGCTGCTGTGGGACTTCTGGCGACAGAAACTCATCGTCGCCGACAGCGCATCGATCACACTCGACGTTCCGTCCAAGTCGTGTTACCTCCTGAGCGTCAGGCCCTACCTGGGCAGGCCGCAACTTGTCGGCACGAGCGGGCACTTCAGCCAGGGCTCGCTCGAAGTCAGCAGGGTCGCCTGGAACGCTCGGGGCCGCCGTCTGGCCGGCAAGGTGCGAGGCAACGGGGGCGACGCGACGACGATGTTCTTCCACGTCCCAGCCGGCATGAAATGCACCGGCGTGTTCGTCAACTACAAGCATCAGCCGGCAACGCTTGCCGAGCCCAACGTGCTGGCAGTCAAGGTGCCCGCAATCGACGGCCCGGCGGCGGCGTTCGAGCTCCGCTTCAGCGGCGCGACCGAGAAACCGAAATCCCGCCCATTCGCGGGTGGTGATGTAAGCAAACTGAGTTCCAAATAGAGCAATCGTCTACAGAGCCCTTTGACAAATGAATCACCTGGAACGATTTCAAGCATTGATGGACTTCAAGCCGGTCGACCGCTTGCCTCGCATCGAGTGGGCAGGATGGTGGACTGAGACTATTGACCGCTGGCGGACCGAGGGGCTGCCTGATGGTGATCGCTACGACATAATCCGCCACTTCGGGCTGGATGTGTATTACCAGAAATGGTTCGGCTCGCGGGCTGGAACATTGCCCAGGCCAGCATCGCACGGGGCGGCGATAATCACTTCCCACGACGATTACGACCGCCTCCACGAGCATCTATTCCCGCCCTTCGAGCAGGCCAGGCAGCAATTAGAAGCCTGGGCCGCCGAGCAGGCCCGTGGCGAGGCGGTGGTGTGGATTTCGCTTGATGGCTTCTTCTGGTTCCCCCGGACGCTGCTGGGCATCGAACGACATCTGTACGCCTTCTACGATCAGCCAGACCTGATGCACAGGATGAATCAGGACCAGGCCGACTATCTTATCTCGATCCTGAAGTGGCTGGCGCCGATCTGTCGGCCTGCCTTCATGACGTTCGCCGAAGACATGTCCTACAATCACGGCCCGATGCTTTCTCGCGAGTTGTTCGATGAATTCCTCCTGCCGTACTACCGGCAGGTTGTGCCCGTGTTGGAAGAGATGGGCACGCGGGTTCTGGTGGACACCGACGGCGACGTAACCGCTATGGTCCCTTGGCTCCAGACGGCGGGTATTGAAGGCGTCCTGCCCCTGGAGCGACAGGCCGGCGTGGATGCGATCACCCTGCGACGACAGTTCCCGCGATTCCTCATGATCGGCCAATACGACAAGATGGTCATGCCCCACGGCGAAGCCGCCATGCGAGCTGAGTTCGAACGCCTCCTACCCGCGATGCGAAGCGGCGGATTCATCCCCAGCGTAGACCACCAGACCCCGCCGGGAGTTTCCCTGGAGCAATACCATACGTACCTCCGCCTCCTGGAGGAATACACCGCCAAGGTGTGAACCGCGTCGCGGCCTTTGGTGGCAACCAAAAAGAAGAATATCTCACGCAGAGAGCGATGAGATCGCAGAGAAGAGCGAGGAAAAAACAGAAGAAACATCTTTTGATGGGGATTACATGGATTAAGGGATTACATAGATTAAGAAACAGATGCTTTCATCCATGTAATCCAATAATCCATGTAATCCCCATCTGGTTT
>CAZMBZ010000165.1:0-11273 GCA_964564285.1 uncultured Planctomycetaceae bacterium
TGATGCTCGACATTCTTGCTCGCTCTCGCTGGCGGACCCATTTCTAAACGAACTGTTAGCCAATTTTTGGAGATAGACTGCGCAGCCTGGTCTCATGTTCTTCTCGAACTTCTGAGATTCTGTCAGGGGCATCTGCTAGCTATTGGGGACTCTTTGGAACATATTACCAGATGCAGATTAACCCAAGCTTAAGCAGGGTGATGGATCAACAGGAGAAATATTTTCGTAACTATTTGCCGCATAAGCCTTGTTTCATAAGGGTGTTGTGTTATTCAGGTGAAATCGCTCTTGACTTTATGTTTGTTTAACCGCATATTATTAGGGGTGCCGAAGAATGTTAGTCGTGCCTACTTGGAGCGAAGGTGACTCAGGAGCTTAGCGAAAGTTTGGAAGACTACCTCGAGGCGATCTACCACATCGTCTCGGCCAAGCAGGCTGCGCGGGCTACGGACATCAGCAAGCGGATGAACGTCAATCCTTCGTCGGTGACGGGGGCTCTTCGCAGCCTGGCTGAGAAGGGGCTGGTCAACTACGCTCCATACGACATCATCACGCTGACGGCCGAGGGGGCCGAGGCGGGCATGCGGGTGGCCCACAGGCACGAAGTGCTGCACGACTTTTTCACAAAGGTGCTGGCCGTGGACGACGATCTCGCCAACAAGGCCGCGTGCGGGATGGAGCATCACGTTGGCAGGGAAGTGCTCGGTCGGCTTGGCTATTTGGGGCGGTTCATCGAAGTCGGATCGCAGTCCGATGGTGGTCGATGGCTGGGACGTTTTCTGGAGTTTTGCCAGGAGCAGGACCGGCAGACTGTCTCATCCAGAGCGGTTCATCAGGACGATTCCCGTGACGCCGGCGCCGCGTCGGCATCTTCGGAGGCTAGCACCAAATGATCGACCATTGTCCTCGACCTCTCAGCCGACTTGGCCCGGGGCAGACAGCTCGGGTCGCATCGCTTGGCGGCGGGCGCGCCTTTCAGGCGAGGCTGGTGAGCATGGGCTTGCTCGTTGGCAGTGAGATCAAGGTTATCCGCGCCTCCGGCAGCATGCGAGGCGCTGCGCTAGTTGCCATTGGTCCGATGCGGCTTGGCATTGGCAGAGGCATGGCTGAGCGAATCATGGTGACGTTAGTGTGACGGTCCTTTCATGTCCAAGACCATAACCATCGCCCTTGCGGGCAACCCCAACGCGGGCAAGACCACGATCTTCAATGAGTTGACGGGGCTTCGTCAGAACGTGGGTAATTACCCCGGTGTGACGGTCGAGAAGATCACAGGCCGATGCCGCCACGATGGCGTTGAAGTGGAGCTTATCGATCTGCCCGGCACGTATGGGCTGACGGCCTACTCGGTCGAGGAACGCACTACCCGGCGGTTTCTGGTAGACCAGCGGCCTGACGTGGTGGTGGGTGTTGTGGACGCGTCCAACCTGGAGCGGAATCTTTACCTGGCCACGCAACTGATGGAGCTCGGCGAGCCTCTGGTGCTGGCATTCAACATGTCCGATGTGGCCCAATCTCGCGGTATCGAGTTCGACCTGCCGCAGCTTTCGACTTTGCTGGGCGTGCTGATCGTTCAGACGGTGGGCAATCGCGGCGAGGGGCTTGGCGAGATGATGGACGCCGCGCTGGCCGTGGCCCGCTCGCCGCAGTCCGCGTCGTCGAGGCAGATCAAATACGGGCGTGAGATCGAGGAGGAAATCGTCAAGGTCGCCACCATCCTCGATGCCGAAAGCTCAGTCCCGGCTGGCTACTCCGCGCGCTGGCTGGCGCTCAAGCTGCTGGAAAATGACTCGGAAGTTCGCGAGTTGGTAGGCGCCCACGAGGTGGATAAGCAGGTCGAGGCCTCGGTGCGGCACCTACGGACGATCTTCGGCGACTTGCCGGAACTCGTCATTGCCGGGCGTCGGTATGCGTTCATTTCCGGGGCATGCCAGGAGACTGTTCGTTCGACCGTCGAGGCTCGTCACACACTGTCGGACCGCATCGACACCGTCTTGACGCACTCGCTGGCCGGCGTGCCCATCTTCCTGGGGATGATGTACCTGGTGTTCTACATGACGTTCACCCTGGGCGAGTACCCCATGGGCTGGCTGGAGCAGTTGTTCGCATGGACCGGCGGGGTGATATCTGGTTTCTGGCCGGTGGGGTCGGACAGCATACTGCGGAGCCTGCTCGTAGACGGGATCATCGGCGGCGTCGGAGGGGTTGTCTCGTTCCTGCCGAACATAATGCTGCTTTTTCTGGGCATATCGCTGCTGGAGGATAGCGGCTACATGGCCCGCGCGGCCTTTCTGATGGACCGCCTGATGCACCACATAGGCCTGCACGGAAAGAGCTTCGTGCCGATGCTCATCGGTTTCGGTTGCTCCGTGCCGGCGATTCTGGCGACGCGGACGCTCGAGAGCAGGCGCGATCGGCTGACGACTATGCTTGTCGTGCCGCTGATGAGCTGCGGGGCGAGGCTGACGATCTACGCGCTGATTATCCCGGCCTTCTTTCCCAGGCACTGGCAGGCGCCGATGCTTTGGCTGATATACCTGATCGGCATCGTCCTGGCGGTGGTGCTGGCCAAGCTGCTTCGTGCGACGATACTACGCGGCGAGGCCCCGCCTTTCGTTATCGAACTGCCGCTCTACCGTCTGCCGACCATGCGGAGCCTGGCGGTTCACATGTGGGACCGCTCGTGGATGTACCTCCGCAAGGCCGGCACGGTGATTCTGGTGATAAGCATCCTCATGTGGGCGATGACCAGCTTCCCGCGAAAGACGACTTTCGATCGCAACTATGAAGCCGAACTTGCAGGCTCGCGGGCCGAGATGATCGTCGGCCTCGATCAGGTTGGCCGGACTCTGGGCCTGCCCGACGGTAGCGATTCGTTTGTGAGGGCAGTGGTGCCCGAGTGCCTGCTGGTGCCGACGACCAGCCCTGCCGACGAAAGCAAGGATGATCCCCAATACGCTCGGATCAGCGCGTTCCTGCAGGCTCGGGACTCTCTGGCGGCTCTCCGCAGTCGGTGGGATGCTTCGCTGGCCGAGACATCTGCCAGGCCGGGCTCGGTCGAGCACGTCGCGCTCGAACACGCACGGAGCCAGGCGCTTGATCGGCTGGCCGCCGCAGACGGGCCAGCATTCGCCGCAGCCGAGCTATACCTCGACGACGTCCGCCCTGCGTACGAGCGGCAGACTCGCGCTATCGGCGATGCTCTCCGGGCTGAGGAACTTGCATATACCGTTGCCGGTCGCATAGGCCATGGTATCGAGCCGGCGATCAGGCCGCTGGGCTTCGATTGGCGGATCGGCACGGCCCTGATCGGCGCGTTCGCCGCCAAGGAGGTATTTGTCGCGCAGATGGGCATTCTGTTTGCCGTCTCCGACGATGGCTCGGGCTCTGAAGCCCTTCGCGCTCGGCTCAGTCATGCTTACTCGCCGCTGCAGGCATTTTGCCTGATGCTGTTTTGCCTGATAAGCGCTCCCTGCGTGGCGACCATAGCGTGTACGTGGAAGGAGAGCGGCTCGTTCAAGTGGGCCGCCTTGCAGTTGCTGGGCCTGACGGTGCTTGCCTACGTGCTGACCTTGGCGGTCTACCAGATCGCGGGCTTGGTGATTTAGATCTGCCTACAATGATCTGGCTGCCCGACTGACCGGGCGGCGGGAGATGCCGCGAATGTGGGAAACGATTATTGTAGCCGCAGTCCTTGTCGCGGCCGGGCTTTGGCTCGGCGTGAGGGCCTGGCGCATAACGACCGGTCGGGGAGGCTCGTCCTGCGGCAGTTGCCCTGGATGCAGCCTTGGGGGTCCTCCGCGTGACGACGACGAGGGGTCTTGTTGTAGCCGACAGGAACCGACCCCGCGACCATAGTCACACACTTCACATGTCTTTCGGCTGCGGGTCGCAATAAACTTTCCGCCCGGACGTTCATAAAATACGAGAGTGGACAGGTCCAGGGAGCCGAAGCGATGAATATGAGATTCGTTACCAAGTGTCTGCTGGCTGCCGTCGCTTGTCTTTGCCTGCCGACGGTCACGACAGCGGTTGACATTCAGGCAGTCGCCGGGCGCGCTCTCGAGGGCGTCGAATCCGACAGCGCCAAGGCCGTCAAGCTCTTCGAGACAGCCGGGCTGGCCGACACCGGCGACGAGGTCGCGATCGGTCTGCTCAGGTTGGCGATTGACTACGCGATGAAGTCTTCCGACAGCGAGGCGGGCCTTCATGCGGGTATCGAAGCGCTGGACGCCCTGGGTCGCAAGGCACCCGACCAGACCATTTACTGTCGTAGCAAGCTGGACCAACTCTGCCAGGGCGCCTACCGCAGGGCCAAGCCCGAAGACCAGGCCGGCGTCGCCGCGGATGTCATGAAGCGCATGGAGGCTTCCGGTGACGCTTTCGCCGCGGACTGGCTCTGGCCCGATGCGCAAAGCCGCTACGCCATAGCGCTGCGGATGGCGGGCCTGAGCGGCCATACCCAGGTGCCCTTGGATCATAAGGCTCGTATGACAAGGCATTTTGTGACGGCTTTCCGGCGTTTGCCTGCCATGACGGCCGCCATGGACAAGGGCGTTGAGTTCGCAGGCGGGCGACTGGCCGTGTTCTACCTTACGGCCCTGAACGCCCCCGCCAAGGCCGAGCCGCTGCTGGTGCCCGATAGTAGCGAGGCCCTGCGGACGTACGTTCCGTTGGCATTGAAAAACGCCGATAAGTTGCAGGCCGAGGCGCTCAACCAGCTTTGCGATTGGTACAGTAAATCGCTGGCGACCAAGGTCGAGGATTTCGGCCGGGAGATGCTCCTGCGCAGGGCAAAAGACTATGCCGAGAAGGCCCGGGCCAAACTCTCCGACGCGTCTGGAACGGACCGGATAAAGCCGCTGGACAAGCAACTCGCCAGCTACAGCTACGTTAACCGCATGCTCGCGAGGAGTCGAAGTCTGGACCTGCTGGCCATGACGGATATCGACCGCGACGCAAGCGAGGGCAAGTGGCAGTTCGCGGATAACGCCTTTGTAGCCAGCGGTTCGGACAACGGTTCTCTTAAAATGCCGGTCACCATCGAGGGCAGCTACCAATTGAGCCTTCAACTGGCTAAGACCAAGTCCGCGAAGGATATATACGTTAGCTTTCCCGTGGGCGATAGGCAGATCAGACTGCACCTCGAAGAACACAAGCTCTGGCCATTTGGCGGGTGGGGGGGACACAAAGCTGATGGGCGAAAAGCTGCCGGCCGGGCCGGGCGCCTTCTCGATCGCTTCGCCCGTGGCAGAGGGGTGGATCCCAATGCCCTTTGGCTTCGGGCGGGGTTGTCCGGTGTTGGCCGCGATGAAGAAGGCAGCAGGGGTGACCGCGAGATAAAACCACAGTACGACAAGCGCACGTGGGTGCCTTACAAGATTGACATCGCGGTCAAAGTCGATGACGGCAAGGCTGTCGTGGGCGTGACCGTCGGGGCCGTGCATAAGCTCAGGTGGTCAGGGAAGATCAGTTCATTGGCCGAGGAGGACATCGAATCGACGCCGATAACGGTTCGATTCACCTCGGCCGGGCTTGCGGTGCGGGCCGTCCGATTGTCGCCGCGCGGCGGTACGGTCAGCTATGCCTACGAAGATCGCCCCGTCCCCGTGCCGCCTGTCCCGGCGACCGGTGGACCCGAGCGGCTCGGTGGACCCGCAACACAACCCGCCCGGTAAAATGTGGCAGAGCTGGTTGATATATCCGAGTACGTCGTCTATAATTACACACTATACACGATACACGCGGGTCTTGCGCATGGTCTGGGCTGGATTGTCGAAGGTTGCTCATTTTCGGCGGCGCAAGGTTCCTGTACCGTTTAGAAGGCTGATTCGCTCGATTCGCTCACAAGTGAGGAGATATCGCTCATGTTGAAAACGCTCGTTCCCGGCTTAATTGCTATTGTCTTGTCGGCTGCGCTTGCACCTGCGGCCCCCATTCTGGACGGTTATATCGGCGTAGGGGAGTACAGTGTGTCCGTCCAGGACAACTATGTTTATGGCGCGTCCGATGAAACCGGCATGGACTATTTCAATACCGGTTTGGACATTGACTCGGCCCATGTCGATGCTGACGTTTCTAAGCTGTACCTGGGCGTATCCACAAAGGACACGTTCATGCCCAGCGGCTCGCCCGCGTCCTACACCGGCCAGACTGCCCTGAACGTGGCGTTTTACGAGACGATGCCGGACTTGACGGCCTCGCCCCCAGACTCGCCGCTGTGGTACGCGAACCTGATCCTCAGCGCGCCGACCGTGGTGGAGCAGGCCATTCTCGTGCAGTACCCCGGCGGCTCGAAGGTCACCATCGACCTGTTGTCGGGCCTCAAGAGGGTTAACGGGGGCTTGCCCACTTCGGATTCGTCCATCCCCGACATGTTCAAGTACTGGGTTGGCGAGGGGCTGGAGATCAGCCTGGGCATGAATCTTATGGTCGTGGATCCGACGACCGCTCCCTACTTCGTTATGCAACTCGACGATCTTGGCGGATGGGATGACGACCAGATGGTCGGCCAGATGCCCGAGCCGGCGACTGTCGGCCTGCTGGCCATCGGCGCTGTGTTCCTCCTTCGCCGGCGCCGCATGGCTTGAGGCGTCAATGAACCGAAGGAGTTTTCTGAAGGCATGACGCTGGTGCCCCGGCGGTTTCCCTCTGGTATCCCGACGACCGCCACTTGCCTGCTCGTTGAAGCGAACAGGCAAGTGGCGGAATCGAGGATTGGTTACCGGCTGCCGGCTCGGCTACTGGCTGCTGATTACTGGCTACCGGCTACTACTGCCTGAGTTCCTTAACCTTGATGTTGCGGAAGTAGATCGGCGCGCCGGCGTGCTTGCCCTGGAATCCGATGCGGCCTTTCAGAGGAAGGTCTGCCTTCGGTTTGTTCAGCCATCGCGGGATCGCACTGCCGTTGGGGTTCTTCTTGGCCGAGGTCCACTTGCTCATGTCCATCACGGTCACTTCCTCACCGTTGAGCGTTACGTGGATCATCTTGCCTTTGCAGGTGACAAGCATGCGGTTCCACTGGCCGGGCTTTTTCACCATGCTCTTGGTGGCGGCGAGGTGACCGAAGATCGCCGCGCACTGCCACGTCTTGTCCGCCTTGGCCCAGCGTTCGGAGAAGTCGTCGGCGATCTGGATTTCCACGGAATTGGGAATCCATCTGTTGGCGTCGCTGCAATGGACTATCACGCCGCTGTTGGTGCCCGGCGCGGTCTTGAACTCCAGGTCCAGCATGAAGTCCTTGTACTGTTTTTTCGTCCAGATGTTTTTGTCCTTGGTGGCCGTCAGAATGCCGCCCTCGTAGGACCATACGCCCTTGGTGTAATACGCGTTGGACAGGTCGTACTCGAAGAGATAGTCCCAGCCCTTTTCCAGCTTTGTCTTGCCGGCCGGGGCGGCGGGTTTGGCGGCGGGTTTTTCCTTGGCCGGATTGGCCTTCATGAGTTTCAGCATGGCCTTGCCCATGGCGTCTCCGATCAGGAAGTACGTTTCGGCGTTGCGGTTCCAATGGTAGCCCTGCCTTGAGGGCGATGCCTCGACCGGGCGCCAGAAATCACGAGTCTCGACGCAGGCAGCCATATCCAAGGCCTTGGCGGCTGCGGCCTGGGCGTTCATGATCCCCACGCGCCGCGGGTGCTTCTGCTCGCGCCCGCCGAAGCCGCTGTTGGCGATTACGAACGGCAGATCCTTGCATTTGAATTCCTTGCGAATATCTCGAATGAAGTTGGCCATATTCTTGGCGTACTCTGCCGTCGCTTCGACGCTACATCCATCATTCCAGCCCTGGTGCCAGCCGAAGCCGGCCAGTTCAAAGCCTCTCCCGTCGTAGTCCGGGAAGTTCGCCTTGATATTGCCCAGCACGTCCTTGATGTGCTGCATCATCTCCTTGTAATACGGTCCTACCTCGCCGCCAGAACTCGGCGGGCGGAAGTCCTTCTGAATACTTTTGCCTCCCCAGGCGCACTTGATGATAAGAACTTGGTTGTCAATCGCATCGCCGACGGCATGGCCGAACTGAAACTCCGGTCCGATCAGTCCTTCTCGGGCGCCGTAGCCGGTCGTCAACCCGCCTTTTTTGCCCAGAAACCATATCCACACGTCCTTGCGCACCACCCAGTTGCCGGCCGCGTCAACGATGTGCTTGCACTTGGCCGCCGTGGCGGGGTTCTTGACCATGAACTGGAGCGTCCCTTTCCCGCCGTTGGTCGACTTCGGATTGATATTGACCTCGCCGTGGCCCTGCATATTCGATTGCCCAACCAGGATAAACACCTGAACCGGGCTCTTGCCGCCCTGAGCCGCCATCGCCGGACCGGCGAAACCCAGCGATACAACCGCTGCCGCCGCAAGTAAAACCGCTATCCATCTCGCATTTGTGGTCATTGGTGCTGCCCTTTCATGTCGGCAGGCCATGTCATGGCCGCCTAAGCCGTGGTTCTGTCCTGCGAAAACCTTCCATTGGCGAGTCGGCCAGACTTCTGCCAACCACACAAGCGCTCCGCGGGACACTATGTTCCGCCCCAAATCGGCGTTTTTCAACGGAAAACCACGTAATTGGGGCCTCGCGACTGGTCTTTGTCGCCTCGTTTGACCCTCAAAAACACCTTTGCCAGTGTGCCCGAGCCCCCCGCAAGGGCACCAAACCACAGCGCCAGGTGCTCCATTACCCATCGAAACCCATCGAAAAACACCTTTCCCACCGCTTTCGACCCACTTTCCGATACCTTTCTGATACTTTCCCGGCCGCGTTTCCATCGCCACGCGAAAGACTGCACCGCAAGCCACCAAAATCCGAAATGTCCCCGCGCACCAGAATCTCTCTCAACTCAGAAGCCGCCGCAACTCGAGCCCTACCGAACCGCGCGCCAGCGCGCGACAAAATCAACGCGTCCTGACCCGCCGAAAATTCATCCCGCAGAGCGCAGCGCCGGACTTCGGCCAACGTCATCGACCCATACGCCAGAGCAAGGGCCTCTCGCGGGCCGCGATGGCCTGGCGATGCTTACGCTGGCGGGGGGCTGGCGGGGGGCTGGTTGCCGCCGGGACCCTTGGGGCCTTTTTTTCGGCGTCTTCGGCGGCGGGGTTTTTTCTCACCGGGCTCGCCGCTGGTGGACCCGGCCGAGCCGCCACCGCGACCGCCTGCGCCGTCGCGCCCGTTGGCTTGTTGTCGGCTGGACTGCCGGCCCTGGCCGGTTGCCTGCGCGCCGCTCGCCGCTTGGCCCTGGCCGCTGCCGCTCTTTTTGCGACGTCTTCGGTGGCGGCGCTTCTTCGTGCCATCCGTGCCGGTCCGTCCGGAGTCCGCACCCGCGGCGGCGGGCTTGGCGCTCGTGCTGTCGGGTCCGGCGCTGTCGGCCGATGCGCCTGCGGTCGTGGCCTCGGGCTCGGTCTCGGCCTGCTCGCCGGATTGCGGCGACTGCTCTCGCCGGGTGGCGGCTTCGGCTTCGACCGCCGCGCCCAGGCGTTCTCGCCTGCGACGTATGGGACGGTCCGGCTGGCGGTGGGGCTTCGCCACGGGCGTTTCCGGTTTGGGCGGAGCCGTGAGGTTCCGCTCGACGATATCTTCGTTCGGGATGGCCTTGAACGTGTAGTCCATCAACTGGACTTTCACGAGCTGCGTGATTATCTGCGTGTCCACCACGCGTCCTATGACATCGTCGGCGGTGCGAACCCACGTGTTCTTGTGAGGCAGCTTTTTGCGGAGTTGCTCGTACGTGGCGTCCTCGTAGCGGAGGCAGCACATCAGCCGACCGCACCGGCCGGAAATCTTCGACGGGTCGAGCGTGGCTTTCTGAGTCTTGGCCATTCGCATCGAAACCGGGCGAAGATCCTTCAGGAAACTCTGGCAGCAGCACTGCTGGCCGCAACGTTCGTAATCGGCGACCAACCTGGCCTCGTCGCGAGCGCCTACCTGCCGCATCTCAATCCGCGTGCGGTACTGCGCAGCCAGCTTGCGGACAAGGTCGCGGAAGTCCACCCTATGCTCCGCCGCGAAGAAAAACACCAGCCTCTCGCCGCCCAGCAGGTGCTCGACGGAGACGAGCTTCATGTCCAGCTTCATCTCGCGGATTTCCTGCCGGCAGTACGTCGCAGCCTCTTTGGCGGACTGCTCGAGGTGGCGGTAGTCGATCACGTCCTGCGGGTTGGCGAGCCTCAGCACTCGCCCGTCGCGGCGGAAGGGATAGTCCGACCCGTTCTGGCGAATGAACTCCTTGAGCTTGTCGGCCGTCAGGTGCATGCTGTCGCACTCATCGCAGACAGGCGCGATCACCTCGCCGAGTTCGACCCCGCGTTCGGTGCGAATAACGAGCTTCGTGCCGCGCAGCAGGGGAGTCTTCGAGTTGTGGCGGAATTCGCCGATGCTCCGCATTATGCCGTACCGCGCAACGACGGTAGGCCGGGGCTGGCGAGGCCGGGCCGGCGGCCTGTCCGAGTCGGCGTCGGACTCGGTTTCGGCACGCTCATCACCTTGCGCTGGCGCCTGGCCGTCGGCGGGTTCGCCGTCGGCGGTTTGTTCCTCGGGCTCGCCGCTGTCTGCCTCGGGTGTGCCATTCGTGGAATCGACGTGCTCGGCCGGCCCGCTGGGCGCTTCGCCAGCTAGCGTAGCATCGCTGGCCTGCTCGTCGGTGGCAGGGGGGGTGTCAGTCGGCACTTGGGTGACATCAGCCTCGATGGGGCGGGCGTTTTCGCCGCTCTGGTCCTCGGGCGCGGGACCCTGTGGGCCTGTTGCTTGCGACATCCTCGAACTCCGATCTGTATTCTGCCGCGGCGGCCCGCGGATTAAGTCTTCGGGTTTCTGCCCCCGGTCCGTCACCGGGGTCCAAACGCCCATTGGGCATGGCGGCCTGTGAACTGTCCATGACGCACAGCCCGCCCGTCGCCGCACCCGCTTAGTGCATGCGGCAGCAGCGACAACGCGATTATACCTTGCTTTACGATCCGAGTGAACCGGTTTTTAGGAGAACTCGCCCTCGGAACGTCCCGAGCAAGGTCGAGGGGCCGCTCGTCCTGACACGGAGCAAGGCAGGCGGCATGCTCCAAGTGCGATCTTGGCAGGACAAGACCAAAGCGGCCCCACAAGTGTCGAGGGAACATGCTTGACGCATACGGCCGCGGAAGCATGGCACCCGCCAGAAAAGCGATAACATGGCATGGCGATATCCCGCGATATATTAAAACCGCCCCTCCACCCACGCAGCCGCCCGAGAAAGACGAAGAATATGCCCGAAAAGTTCCTGACCCCAATAGCCTGCTTAGCTCTTAGCTCATAGGGACAT
>CAZMBZ010000166.1:0-11241 GCA_964564285.1 uncultured Planctomycetaceae bacterium
GCGAAGTTCGCCGTAGAGACATTCGGCGCCCATCCCGACCTGATGCGAAACGAAACGGAGAAACGCTTCAAGGCTCTGCCGCAATTCCCTGCCGCCAAGCTGACCTCGTACGTTGAGCATAAGTCATGGGATCAGTTCCCGCTTATTCCTGTCGAAACCGGATGGCCCTGGCTGATGTTCGGATGGAACCCGGAAAAACTCGCCGACTGGATGAAGAAGACCATCCTTGCTCACCAACTCGGACCCCAAGGATATGGTCGCCTCGCTTTCCTGAATTCCTTCTGTGTGGACAAAGTTTACCGACATGGCAAAGGCAAGTTCCCGGATCTGGTTGTGGATTCGCTCGGCGACCTGTTTGTAATCAAGGTTGAGATGACCAAAGCAGGCGTGTGCAAGCCAGTATCGGCCAAGTGGATGAAGAAGAACACCGAACAGAAGAAGGCGACCGACAAGAAGTAGCTGCGCATTGTTGATATGTATGACCACTGAGTTGTGAGAGGATACAGAAACACATGAAACCCAATATCGTCTATGTCCTGACCGATCAATGGCGAGGCCAGGGGTTTGGCTATGCGGGCGACCCCAACGTTAAGACCCCCAACATCGACGCCTTGGCGAAGCGGTGCATCAATTTCGAGAATGCGGTCTCGGTCTGCCCAGTCTGCACGCCGCATCGGGCCTCGCTGCTGACGGGACGATACCCCACCACCACGGGCATGTTCCTGAATGACCTCTACCTGCCGGCAGATGAACTGTGCATGGCGGAGATATTCAGAGACGCCGGCTACGATACGGGGTATATCGGCAAGTGGCATCTTGATGGGCATGGACGCGTTTCCTACATCCCGCCCGAGAGACGGCAGGGGTTTGACTATTGGAAGGTGCTGGAATGCACACACGACTACAACAATTCCCACTACTACGCGGGGGATGACCCGACCATGCGCAAGTGGGATGGCTACGACGCCTATGCTCAAACGGAGGACGCCCGGGCCTACATTCGTGACCGCACTGACGGCGAGAAGCCATTCTTGCTCTTCGTCGGCTACGGCGGGCCGCACTTCCCGCACGACAACGCACCCGAGCAGCTCAAGGCACTCTATCCAGCCGATGAGATCACGCTCAGGCCGAACGTCCCCCCGGAGATGGCCCAGAAGGCCAGGCAAGAGCTACAGGGCTACTACGCCCATTGCACAGCGATCGATCGCTGCGTTGGAGATCTGTACAAGACTCTGGAGCAGACCGGCCAGGCCGACAATACGATCTTCGTATTCACCTCCGACCACGGCGACATGTTCGGCTCGCAGGGAAAACGTCCCCGGCGGAAGCAGCTTCCATGGGATGAGTCGGTGCGCGTTCCTTTCATGCTTCGCTTCCCAGCCATCCATGATGAGGGGCGAGCGGTGCAAACCCCCATCAACACGCCGGACATCCTGCCCAGTCTGCTTTCGCTGGCGGGAATCGCCATTCCCGACACCGTCGAAGGGGAAAACCTCTCCGACCTGTTCAGAGGTAAAGACGGCGATGAGGACCGGGTGGCGCTGTTCATGTCCGTCGCCCCGTTCGGTGCCGACGACTTCAAGGCGTATCGGGGCATACGGTCGTCGCGGTACAGCTACGTGCGCGATTCCGACGGGCCCTGGCTGCTTTACGACAACCTGGAAGACCCCTGCCAGATGAACAACCTGATTGATAACCCCGAACATGCCGACCTGCAAGCGACGCTGGAGGCCCAACTGCAATCGCAACTCAAGCAAATCGGCGACAAGTGCCCCTCGAAGGACGAGGCGCTCGCGCAATGGGGTTATACGATAAACCCGGGAGGCGAAATCCCGTACACAGGCGAGTTCAAAGTTCAAAGCCCAGGCAGCAAGCCAGGCAAAGTCTGCCACTTCTGATTGTGCGGACGATCGTTGAAGACATGAAACGGAACCACTGGACCCGTTGAAAAAATAGGACCCGGTTTTGATTCCCGCTTGGGGAAGCCGGGTCCTCAAGGGCTGTTAGCGCTAAGTTCACCGACTAGTGATGGAATCGCTAATTTCTCGCAACCGACGCAGAATGGCCGTCAGGTGGCCATTCTCGAACATCTCGCTCAAGTGGCCCTCGCAGAAACGTTCCTTGCGGGCGTGGGTTGTCAGCAGTTTACGTATGGTCCCGATTCTTGCGGTAGCCACCTTGCCGGGGTTCTGGACGTACTTTTCGGCCCGTCCCTGCCACTGCGGCCAGTCGAATGCGACAAACCAACCATGAGCGTAAATCGCCTCGATGAAGGCCTTGGCGGAATCGCTATGTGCGAAATAAGGCCACTGCCCTTTGGCAGATTCCCATCGGCCAAACTGAAAGCCTTTCGACTCGAACAGCGGCAGGAATGATACCAGTGCCTTGATGTCAACGAGCGTTGCTCCCGTCATCGCGTTCTCCCAAATGCCACACGCCATCCCTATCTACGACAAGCGTGGCCAGCCTGACCTCCGTCTCGCAATGCGGACAAGCCTTTACCGAGGCCTCGTGGAGGTACTCCTTGTCAAAGTCGTCAAGCTGGAGGTTGATGGACGGCCTCCACCAAGTCTCAAACTCCTGCCCACAAGATGGGCATAAAATGACAATTTGCTCGGGCGGACTGGTCATTTCTTGTCCTTAAACACCTTCTGCAATATGGCCTCGACTTTGGAAAACTGTTCCCTAGCCTTGTAGAATGCCTTCCCGATAGCGTCTGTCAGTTCCTCTCGGTCCGTCCAGTCTTTGACCTTCGCCGAAGAGTTGAAAAACTTGCTGTACTGGGCGTCCTTGCGAAACGCCATTTTCCCGAGCTTGAAGCCCGCATCCCGTAAAGCCTTAACGCACGTCAACCGCAGGTCCGGGTCGTCCATGGCACACACTTCGAAATACACGCGAGCCTGCTTGCCCTGCAACACCCAGCAGCAGACGCTCACTTTTCGCTTGAGGCGTTTCCATGCCGTGCCGTTCTCGGGCACCACTTTGGCCCACGACTTCGGCAGGAACCATACCCGCTTGGGGGGCGAGAAGAGGATTTCGCAGTCGTCCTCCTTCTCGATTATCTCGGTGGCAACCTCGTTGAAAGCGCTGGTCATCCCGTACTCGGCAATTAGGTCTATGGCTTCCCGATGGCGGCGGTAAATGGTCCGGCAGAGCTTGGCAAGTTCATCATCCTGCATCGTGAGTCTCCGCAAGGTTTCATGGTATTGATCAAGGAATGACGCGACAGCCTCCGGCATTTGCGGGCGGCGCTGTTCGAGAATGCCCTCCAGCACACCGCATAGCTGGGCATGGCTGTAGAGGATAAAGTCATGGGTGTCATCGCCATGGGTACTCTGGCCATCGAGGGTAAGGAAGACCGGCAGGAGCTTAAAGCGGGGAAACTCCTGAGATACGATCTTGCGGTAACGAACAAGCTGTCCTCGGCTTTCGCCGCTGCCAATCTTGTTTTCGATCAAGAGGACCAGTTTGTTACCCCGGTCGATCACCAGCAGATCGATGTTCCGCCACTCCCTGCGCACCTCCACGTCGCCAAGGGTCATCAATTCGACCTGGGCTGCGCTCACGCCGACATCCGTGCCAAGCAGCATATTGGACATGATCCGCCTGAGAAACACTTCGCCCAACCCGTGGGATTGCTCCGGGTCCATCAGCCAGCCCAACGCGTTGCTGTGTCGAATTTCGACTCGTTCGAGCTTCAATGCCCGAAAGACATTGAAGGTTGCCAGCCGGGCTGAAAGACGCTCAAGTTCCGGGTTGTCCGCCAGGAATCGGTCCAACGCCGCCTTAGGATTTGTCGAAGCCATAACCCACCTTCCAGAAAATGCTTGTGCCTGGATGATTATGCTACCGAAAGGCCGTGAATGCAAGGAATTGAATCTCCCAGACGACACTCAGGCCAGATACGGGAAGTGATTTCCCCAAATAAATAGGACCCGGTTTTGATTCCCGCTTGGGGAAGCCGGGTCCTCAAGGGCTGTTCCCTTTAGGGGAAGATTCAGCAACCTTGCTTTGATGTGATCGGACAATTGATGCTCACACCTTGACTGTTTTTTCCTGTTTTTTCAGGCCAACCAATCGCGCCGCCTGTATCGGGATGGAGCTTGTCTATCCGCCGCAGCGCTATAGAATCATCAGACGGGTCCACGACAGTTGTGGAAACGATTCCAGCCCCGAAACTGCGGGGTGGAATGGTCTCTGATTTCTGGCGACTGACGACACTGACCCTACTGCGTTCGATCCAAACGAAGTTGGTCGGACAGTTCTGATTCAAGGAGCTTAGCGTGAACATCTTTCTTCTCATCTCGGATACGTATCGCTACGACAACCTGTTCGATCGCGCTGCCGCCGGGCCAATGGGCATGCCGATCAACACCCCGAACCTCGATGCCTTCAGCCGGCGGGCGGTGAGCCTGTCGCGGCTGTACACATCGAGCTTTCCGACGATCCCGCATCGCACAGATCTGACCACGGGCCGGTTCGGCTGGCCCTGGCATTCGTGGCAGGACCTTCGACAGTCAGGCAAGAACCATCTGCCGAAGATCCTCGCCCCGGCCGGGTACAAGTCGCAACTGATCTGCGACTGCCCGCACCTGTTCAACACGAGTTTCCAGTACGGCTTCACTGCGGCCGTGCGCACACGAGGCCAGGAAGGCGACAACTACTTCCTGCACCTCAACGATCCCATCACCCACGCCATGAAGCCCGAGAAGACCCGCCGCGACCCCGGCAGGGAAAACCCGCTGGTCGACCTGCACCGCTGGCAGAACGCGAACTGGCGTCACGAGGCGGACCGGTTTGCCCCGCGCACCGCCCAACTGGCCGTCGAATGGCTGGAGGACAACTACCGGTACGATCCGCTGTTTCTCTGGGTGGACTGGTTCGACCCGCACGAACCCTGGGACCCGCCGGAGTATATGGTTCGCAAGTACGATGCCGACTACAAGGGCCAGGCCATGCTGCACCCGAACTACGGCAAGGCGGAGGTATACACCGACGCGGAACTGCGCAACCTGCGAGCCCACTACTGCGCCGAGGCTGAGATGGTCGACCGCGCCGTCGGCAGAGTGCTGACGAAAATCGACGACCTGAACCTGTGGGATAACTCGATCGTCATCTTCACCACCGACCACGGCTTCAGCATCGGCGAGCGAAACTACACGGGCAAGAGCAACGTCTCCGCCGACGATGAGCGCTATTGGCCCCTGTACCCGGAGGTCTCGCACATCCCCTTCATGATCGCCGCGCCGGGCCTCGTCGGCGGGCGCGAGGTGGATGAGATCGTCCAGGTGCCCGACATCCTGCCCACGCTGCTCGATATGATCGGCCAGGCCAACGCCGAAACACCCGACCCGCTCCACGGGCAGTCGTTCGCCGGCCTGCTTGCCGGACAGGACGGCGCGGTCGGGCGAGAGTTCGCCGTATCCGCCTCGCACAACCGCCCCGACGAGGCCGGCCGGGTTCCAGACAAGGCCACCACCCCCGGAGTTTTCACCAGGCAATGGGCCTACTATCCCATCGGCGCCGACGGCGGCCGGGAACTGTACAACCTCGACTCGGACGCCTACTGCCTGACCAATGTCGCTACCGAGAATGCCGAGGTCTGCAAGACCATGCACCGGCACCTGATCGACTTCCTGCGCACCCACGACGCGCCGGAGGAAATGATCTCACTGTACAAAGCGGATTCGCAGTAACCAAAGGTGCGACGGCAATGTTCCTGCCATCCGCCCCACTGACAAACTGCGCGTCAGCCTTGGCTCAATCGACGCAGCAAGTTGACGTGACCAACGCAGGCAGAGCAAAGACGATCGTCCGGGGCGACGCTCCCCGGCCCGGCAACGGCAAGTTTGTCGCCCGCAAGAACCATCGCCCCCACGCCGACCGAGACCTTGCCCTATCGCTTGAGGTCCAGTACGTTCTTCCGGGCGGTCTGGGCCTGGGCTTCGGTGCAGGCCAGGTCAGACACCCCGTCAAAGCCGCGGAGCGTGTCTCCGGCGATGGCGCATAAAAAAAGCGCCGTCGTGAAGACGGCGCCTTTTGTCATTTGTGACTAACGTCTCTGGGAGGCTTTAGGCCTTCTGGACGTTGATAGCCTTGGGACCCTTGGGGCCTTCGGTCATATCAAAGGTCACGGACTCGCCCTCGGCGAGGGTCTTGAAGCCTTCGCCCTGGATGTCGCCGTGATGAACGAACGCATCGGTGCCATCGTCACTCGTGATGAATCCGAAGCCCTTGGTCTCGTTGAACCACTTTACCTTACCTGTTGCCATAATCGTGCTCTTTCCAAATTTAGCAGTTGGGATTCGCTGGCGTGACCGTCAAATAGAACCTATCCGCAGCTGTGAAGTAAAAACACTCACGTCGACGGGAAACCCTGGTGCAAGCAGCAAACGACGTCGGTTGCCAACCGCGTCTGCCGACGACATGAGAAACCCTTCCTCAAGAATCGCCAGCCCAATCAAGAGTACATCTTCTTGGACACCGAAATGAAAGTCAAGCGTATTTTGCAGACTCTTTTTTTTTTCGCAACCGAGCCCGGCGCCGAGGTCCTTGAACCGCCGCGCCGCTCGCCACCCGAATTAACACGTTAGACGTCGTGTCTACTTCCCGCTCAATCCGGGCCGAGCCATAAACTCCTTCAGGTCAAGCACGGTCGGCCGAGCGGTCCGGGCATTGATCTCCGCAATGATCTTGTCGATAAGCTTCACCCTGTCGCTTTGCTCCTTCTTGCGTTCGGTTCGGACCAGGCTCTGCCGCATTTGCCGCAACTGCGGCAGGACCTCTTTGGCATGGGCGCCGTAACGACCCAGATACTCCAGGCACTTCGGCATGCGCCGCCCGCCGCCCCACCGGTCCAGTTCGATCACCGACAAGCAAAGTGCCATGCCCTCGCGAATGTGCAGTCGCGACACCAGGTCCAGACCCGTCAAGCGAATGTCGTCGCCGAACATTTCATTGCTGGGTGCCAGTTGATCAATCGCCTTTACGATAGCGGGCATAAGTGTCACAAGGTCGCGGTCGGTCAACTTACCGTAAATCGGGCTGAGCGATCTACGCGCGGCGCCGTCCTCATTTTCCAGTACGGCACGAATGGCGGGATAGAGCAACTTGCGGTCGACGCCTTCGAGGGAAGCAGCCAGTATGCCGCCCGGGTCGCGCGAGCCGGGGTACGGGGAGAACAGCGCAATGCTGGCGGCACGCTGGGCCATTCGGCGCGGGTCGGCGGGGTTGGAACTCGCCGCCATCTTCAGCAGGTCGGGAACGCTGGCCTTGCGGGCCTCGGGGCCAAGCGCCGGCAGGGCCAAGCAAGCCAGACTCTGCAACCATGGGTCGGAGTCCTTGAGCAACGCCCGCAACTGCGGCCCGGCCAGGTCGGATCGAGGCCCGAGACAGCCCAGTGCTTCGCAAGCCCCGTAACGAGCGTCACGGTCCGGGCCAGCCAGCATCTTCAGCAGCACCGGCACGAAATCTCCATCGAGCCCGCCCAGCGCCTTGGCGGAGCGTTTGCGCACCGCCGGCGACCAACTCGACAGCCCGGCCAGCAACTCTTCGGCCTTGCGCCCCTGGTAACCCTTACTTGATTTCGCGGAGAAGTAATCGCGTCCGGCGTCCATGACAGCCTGGACCTCCTTGCGATCCAGGGCCGGCACCGAACACGGTTTTTTGCCTGTCAGGCAGAGGCTCTTGAGCGGCAGGGCATAGCTCAGCAGATAGGCGCCCGTGCTATCCCAACGCGTATACTTGCGATGCTCCTCCTCCCCCACCGGCGAGCCCTGATAACTGAAGCTGCCATCCCAGCCCCGGGCCAGGTCGTAGTACCAAACCTGCTCCTTCAGATAGGCCCCAGTCGCCAGCGGACCACAGCGGGAAACGCCGGGCAAGGCCCATAACATGTTGAAGAAATTACCCGTGTGACCACGCTCCCGCTCGCTGTAGGCCGCAGTGGACATCCTGGCGAAGAAAGACGTCGCCTCGCGATCGCCCAGCAGGTCGAACAGCACGGCTGCGCTGGAACATTTCCCATTATCTTCGTGTCCGGGCCAGGGCTGGTGATCGCCGTAGGGAATCGCGCCCTTGCCGACATACCAGCGAAGGAACTGGCTGGCCTTGGCGATGGACCGATCCACAACCGGCTCCTTCACCCCGGCGTGACGAGCGATAACCATCGCCAGCGTCAGCACAATGCCAGGCGCGTTCATCGCCCCATAGCCATTGCAATTTCCGTTTGGCCTGGCGAACTTGTGCCCCCAGGTGCCCACGGCACTCATGCCTTTGGCGATCTCGGTGGTAAGGCGACGAAGACCCGCCATCACCGACTGGTCATGGGTCGCATAGACGTACTCCGCCAGGAACAAGACTGCGTAACCGTAGTGCCACGAATTGTACCCGTTCACCTCGTAGCCAGCCACCTTGCGAGCGTACTCGGCCAGCATCGGCTTGTATTCCTCGCGCCCCGACGCAAGCAGTGCCAGCGCGTTGAGATTGGTCGGGATGCTGACGCGATCGAGCTTGTTTTTGGCAATGGCCTGGCAGCCCAGTTCGAAGACTCGTTTGGATTTCGGGCAATCGTAAGGGACGGTTTCGCTGTAAGTGCCCATCACGGCCAGCTTCAGGGCCACGTTCTTGGTCTGCCCGTCGCGCCAGCGGATCAGCCGCAGCGCGCCGCCGCCAATTTCCCGCTCAGCCTTCGTAATGGCATTGGCGAACTGGATGCGGGCATCGCCGTCGAAACGCCGGCCTGCAACACCCAGAATCACATCGCCGCTTTTCAGAACCCCGTCGGCAGGCGAACCTTCAGCCACCGCGGTCACAAGGATCTGACGGGCTTCGGCGGTCTGGCCCGCCCAGCCATAGACCCAGCCCCTCGCCCCGGTCGCCCCCAGCGTCCAGTCGTGCGAATCGCCCTTCTTGCCCCCTTGGGTGAAATCGGGAACGGGCGGTTTAACTTTGACGCGAGCACCCAGACTCACATCCATCAACCCAAGCATCAGAAAGCCCAACATGATCAACGCATTCGCAATCAGTTTGTCTTTTTTCATTTTGTCTGGATGCTCCAATATGAATTTCCGCCCCCGGCCAGCACATGCTTTCAGGATGGATTGTATCACGTCCCAACAGTCATAACAGCGATTCTTCCGTTCGTGCCAATCCCCAACAAAAGCATCCGGTTCATGCGGGCTTACGCTTCCACCGAAGGCGCCCATCAGGGGTAATCCAGGCCGGGAGGCGTTACGCTATCGTGCTTTCCCGCTGCCTGCGGTCCCGGCCTTGCCGCCGGCGCCGCGGGCCAGGTCGGCGTCGTCCTGGAACTCGGCGAAGTCCAGATCGTCGGCGACGATCACGTTGTTCAACGAGCCGGCCCGGTCTGGATCGTGCCACTTCCAGACGACCTTGCCGGACCGGTCGAACTCGATAATCTGCCAACCCTTCTTGCTGTCGGTCGCGCCGTGGCCGGTCCAGTTGGCGACGACAACGTGGCCGTTGTTCAGCACGCTGAAGCCCGCGTAGAAACCGTTCACCAGGCCGGCCGGCATTGGGGCCTGCCACTGACTTACGACCGAGCCATCGGGCTTGAACTCGTAGAAGGTCGAGGCGAATCCGCCGCTGACCAGGTAATTGCCCCCAGGCTTCTTCAGGGCCATGAACGCGTTGCGACTCCTGGGCAACTTGACGCGGCGAATGATCTTCCCGCCCCCGGCCGAGGCGTCGAAGGCGACTTCCGTCGCGCCGTCGTTCTCGGCCAGCATGATATGGCCATCGCGTGTCAGCCGCATCGCCCGCAGGGCGGCTATCTTCGGAAACGTCGCCTTGCGGATGACGGCGCCATCTTTGTCGAGTTCGAAGATCACCACGCCCTGCTTTTGGTTGGTCCCCAGCAGCACCGTGCCGTCGGCGGTGCGGCGGGCGCTGTACACGCGGGTTATGCCCTCGGGCTTCACCTCGCGGAGCAGCTTGCGGGCGGCCAGGTCATAAACCGAGTAGCCCCAACTGCTGCTGACTATCGCACGGTTCCCGCCGATGAGCTGGATATCATGAAAGCCGCCCCCAATGGGCATATCCCAGTTCTTCATCGCGTCGGATTCATCCACGTAACGCAGAGCATGACGGGACTCATCCACAATCAGCAGGCGATGCTTGATCTCGCCCAACCCGACCCGAGCAGACGCCGCCATCACCAATGCCGCCGACAGTAACATCTTCGCACAACCAGTCATCGTCGTTTCTCCTCCGGCCCGGCCTGGATGGGCAACCTTCTTCCCGATTCCCGCGAACCGCTTAATTCCAAACACAGCCATCGCCAAATCGGACCGGTCGCATATCGGACTTGCCAGCATGATGCATGTAAGCCACAATGGGCATCAGTCCGAGCACCGAACCAGAATGTCACATATTCCACGGAGAGCACATGACCGCCACACCCCCGCCGCGACGCCGGCCCAACCCGATCGCAACTTCCACGTACTCGTTCTTTAACTTCGCCGCCGAAAGCAACCCGACGGTGGATGAGTGCCTCGAAAAGGCGGCCGAGATGGGCTTCGACGGCGTCGAGCTGCTGGAACTGCAAATGCACCAAAAGGAGCCAGGCTACCTCCAGCGACTCAAGCGGCGGGCCTTCGAGCTCGGCCTGGACCTCTGCGGGATATCGACGCACCAGAGCTTCGTGTCGCCCGATCCCGACGAGCGACGCAAGAACGTGGACCTCACCATTGCGAGCATCGAGCTTGCCTACTCGCTGGGCATCCCCACCATTCGCGTCAACACCGGCAGATGGGGCACGAGCGAGAACTTCGACGTACTGATGGCCAATCGCGGCATCGAGCCGCCGCTGGAAGGCTACGCCGACGAGGATGGTTATCCGTGGGTTATCGAGGCGCTGACCCAGTGCCTCCCCGCGGCCGAGCGGTGCGGCGTGGTGCTGGGCCTGGAAAACCACTGGGGTCTCGCCCGCACTGCCGAAGGACTGCTGCGGATCGTCCAGGCCGTCGATTCGCCGCATCTCCGCGTGACTATGGACACGGGCAACTTCCTGGAAGTCATATACGCCCAACTGGAGGCGATAGCGCCGCACACAGTCTTCGTCCAGGCCAAGACATACTTCGGCGGCGGCGACTGGTACACGCTGGACCTGGATTACAGCCGCATCGCGGACATCCTGCGAAAAGTGGACTATCGAGGGTATATCTCGCTGGAATTCGAAGGCCGCGAAGACCCCAACACCGCCGTGCCAAAAAGCCTGGA
>CAZMBZ010000167.1:0-11216 GCA_964564285.1 uncultured Planctomycetaceae bacterium
AGGGGCGCCCGCCGAACTGAACATCCGTCCAATCGTCGGGGACGACCCAACTCGGCACGGCCGTAATCTGCCCTGCAACGTCCGGGGCCCCGTCGTCGTAGTACCAGGCGCTGAACCAAGGGTCGTATTGTTTCATCATGGCCTGGGCATTCACATCTACCGGGTCAACGCCCGCAAACCACATCCAACTATCAGGAACGCTATCGGCGATGAGTTCCATGCCATAGGTGCCCGTGTGAGCCGTAGTCGTCTGCTGCATCATCTTGCCGATCGGCGGGTCCCCATGGCGGTATTCCATGTTTTCCCAACCATTAGCATAGTCCCCGGTCCAACCCGCCTCGAAGTCGAATCCGACGTAGTAGGACGTCGCCCCGGCCGTGGCGCTCACGGCCAGTATCAGGCCAAGTGCAATACATAATCCTGCATTTCTCATTTTCCATCTCCTTTTGTTGTTCATGCTGCTGTTAGTGTTTGCGCATCGCGTACTCAGATGCAATGTAACTGCCGATTGGTTCTCGTGAATCTGCCCCGTGAAGGCATCACATTTGGCGTCGAAACAGCGCGGGGGGCTACCGCTCGACGCGCAGATGCACAAAACGATTGTTCCCGCTCATTCTCATCTCCTTTTTTGGCAAACCCCATTGCGAATTCCAATCCCGTACCGGCGACCGGAAAATACCGTGGCGTTTGCCCAAAACCTCTGTTTTGCTAAACCCACACCAATATAGGAGTATATGCCCAAATGGCAAATTGTCAAGCGAAAACTCCGGAAAGTATTTATAAAATAAGGGGTAGGGTATTCACCCTAATTCGTGAACATCTGCTTTCGGCGTGGGCCGTGCGCGGCGGAGATAGTTTTCTAAGCGAGTTGATAGAGGCTTGCTTGTCGAATCCGGGGGGGGTCTTGTCTTGCTGGGGACATCTTCATCAAGGAATTGACCCCGCGGGCCGATATGTGCGTGTAGGAGCCCCAATGATGAAAATAATTGCCGTCGCAGGAACCAGGCCGAACTTTGTGAAGATCGCCCCGCTGATGGCGGCGTTCGCCAAACACCCAGCCATCGAGGCCATGCTTGTCCATACAGGCCAGCATTACGATGCGCGGATGAGCGAGGTCTTCTTCCAGCAGTTGGGCATCCCTGAGCCGGACATCAATCTCGGCGTCGGTTCCGGCACGCACGCCGAGCAGATGGGCAAGATCATGATGGCGTTCGAGCCGGTCGTCACCGAGCATCGCCCGGACGTCGTCGTGGTCGTCGGCGACGTCAACAGCACCATCGCATGCGGCATAGTGGCGGTGCGGGCGGGGGTGAAGCTCGCCCATGTCGAGGCCGGGCTGCGAAGCGGCGACCGGGCCATGCCCGAGGAGATCAACCGCCTCATGACTGATGCGATCAGCGATTACCTGTTCTGCAGCGAGCCGGCCGGCGTGGAAAACCTCCGCGCCGAAGGCCACGCCGACGAGCGGGTAATCTTCGTTGGCAATGTGATGATCGACACGCTGCTGAAGAATCGCGAAAAGGCCGAGGCCTCCGACGTACTGGACCGCATGAACGTCCATGCCGGTGAGTACGCGGTCCTGACGCTGCACCGTCCGAGCAACGTTGACGACCAGGCCGTGCTGGGCAATCTGCTGGATGTGCTGGACGTTATCCAGAAGGATATGCCGATAATTTTCCCGGTCCATCCGCGAACGCGGAACAATCTCCTGGCCGGGCCACTAGGCCAGCGGGCCGGCGAGATGTCGAACCTGAAGATGGTCGAGCCGGCAGGCTACCTGGACTTCCTCAAGATGATGGCTTCGGCGAGGCTGGTCCTTACCGATTCCGGCGGGATTCAGGAAGAGACAACCATCCTCAAGGTGCCATGTCTGACGCTGCGGGAGAACACCGAGCGGCCTATCACGGCCGAGGTGGGCTCCAATCAGATCGTCGGCACGGATCCCGCGACGATTCTGGCTGCCTATCGGCTGATAATGGAAGGCAAGTCTCGCTCCCCCGAGACCCCGCCGCTATGGGATGGTCACGCCGCCGAGAGGGTCGCGAAGATACTCGTAGAGAAACTCGCCGTCAGGTAGGCTGTCCCGACGTCCTGGATTACTCGGTCAGTTCGATAGAATCGACTGGGCATCCGTCGGCTGCCTCGCGACAGGAGTCTTGGTCCGCCTCGGGGACCTCGTCGACGATCACGTCGGCCTTGTCGCCGCTTTCGGACATTTTGAAGACCGCCGGGCAAACATCCACGCACAGGCCGCACGCGATGCACTCATCGTTCACGGTTGCTTTCACGTTTCGACTCCCTTGTGCTTTTCGACCGGCGGTCCGCAATACACTTGCAGGCCCCTGTCGCTGGCATTATAGCACGTTGCCCGAGCCGTCTGGAATTGCCTATGAAAGAGTTTTCTCTGGGTGACTAAGCGGCCTCAGGTAAGTCTTGTTGGGTTCCTGCTGGTCTCTGGTCTGCCTGCACCTGGTTGCCGGTAGGCAGAAGAACTCAAAGGCTTATCTACGGACCATCCGAGATGTCCATTTGCCGCCTCCCCCAAAGGCGATGCCGGCACGACAGATCGGCTCTCTGCGGAGAAACAAGTTTCGCGTCAGCCAGCGGGTTTTTCCTCGGCTCACCAACACTGCCCCCCAGACTATCCACGCCTGGGAGCAAGGCAGATCCAAACCTTCCGGCAGCGCACTACGGGTACTGCACATCTTCGACGACAGGCCCGAAATCGCCAGAGAGTTGCTCCGCCAGTCACCGCACCACGGTTAGCGCCCCCGTTCGCACGGAATTAAGCGGATTAGGGGATTGTGTGAATAGAAGCGGATGTTAGTTTCTCAATCTGTGTAATCTCTTAACCTGCCTGCCGGTAGGCAGGTCCGTGCAATCCCCATCAAATGTTTCTTCTTTTGCTTTTGTTTCTTCAGCCCTCAGTGTCTCTGAGTCTTTCTGGTAATCCTATTTTGTTGTTGTCGGTCCCAGGCGTCGGCCCATCAGGACTGCGGCGCGGGCGCCTAGGGCATTGATTCTTTTCAGTTCGACTGGGCGGAGGCGTTGGGCGCTGTCGAGTGGTAGCGTTTTGTTGAGTCGCCAGGCTTCGTCGAGTTGCTCTACTGCCTTGCTTGGGAGATTGGCGCTCAGGTAGTTGTTCGCGCAGGAAATCCTCAACCGGGCGCTCTTGGGGTTCAGTTTGACCGCCCTCTCATAGTTGTCCACGCCGAGTTGGTTCACCTGTCCAGGTTTGAGAAGTTTGCTGGCTGCGATCCAGTTCTGGCGGGCCTTGTCGCGGTCACCGGCGAGGTAGGCCTTGTCGCCGGCCAGGCCGTAGACCAGTAGCCGCCGGTCGCGGAATGTCTCCGCCGTCCATGCCAGTTCGCCCGCCAGGCGATAGTAACCCGAGTGGGCGGGGTTCCGTCGGATGGCCTCGCCGGCGAGGTCGCGGGCGAGTTGGACGGTGCCTGGGGCACTTGCGCCGGCTCGCCCGGCCTGCATCATCGCAATGTCGGCAGCGTCGGCGGCGGGGCGGGGATCGAGCGTATCTGCGTCGGCCGCCGATCGCGCCGCTGCCAGCGCTGCCGTCACATCACCGTCGCGCAGGGCGGCGAGCATCCCGGCTGTGTGGTAAGTTTTGCTCGCGACGGGCCACCAGAAAATCGCGACCGCCGCAAGCACGGCAGCGCCGGCTGCCGCGCCGACTGCCCATCGCCCGCGGATGATTGTCAGCGGCGAATCATCGCCCGCGCGCCCGGCTGCGGCACCGATGGCCAGGAAAAACGCGCTCGCAGCGCCGGGCAGCCAGAGGCTGTAGGTGACCATGTTATGGATGATGAACCCGATGGCCGCGGCCCCAATGGCCATGCGGGCTGCGCGGGTGCCGGCGCTATCGGGCAGGCCTTGCATGTCTCGTCCGGACCAGGCAAGCATGGCCAGCATCGCCGCCAGCACCGCAGCCGGGACGATGGTATGCAGCAGCACGATTGCGGTTGAGTCGGTAGCGCCCCACAGAACCAGCCTGGCCGCGACGACGGCTGCGACAACGCCCGCCAGTATGGGCCAGCCTCTGCGAGCGGGTCCCGTTTGTAGTGTACACGTAAGGGCATATTTGTCGGCGTCTAGCTCTTTCGGATAACGCCTGACGGCGTCACTACGAACGGGCTCCGCGTGCAGCGTGCCTTTCAGGGCATTCTTTCGTCGCGGCCGCACCGCAAGCAGCAACAGCCAGCCTAGCACTGCCAGGTAGCACGCGCCGCCGGGCAGGCCGTACTCGCTCAGGGCGTGGACGACCACGTTGTGGGGGACCTGGATGTCTTCCTCGGCCTGGTCGCGGCGATGTTTCAAATACGCATCACCGAAGTTTGCCGGCCCGGTCCCCAGTAGCGGGCGTTCGGCGAGCACCTTCGCCGAGGCCGTCCAGTAATACCAGCGGAAGGTCATGGTCGTGGTCGGCAGGCTGTCGTGGTAGAGCCCGTGTGCGACGACCGCGCCGCCGCCGAGCACCGCCGCCACTATCGCCAGCGCAACGCATGCCCGCCATCGCCGCGCCAGGTGCCTGCCCCATAGCAGCGCCGCCACCAGGGCCGCGCCCGCGATGGCCGTCGCCAGCATGGCACCCTCGCTGCGCGTCAGCGCAATGGCTGGGATGACGCCTCCGGCAAGGATCGCCGCCAACAAGGCCGCGACCGTGGTAGGCTCGACCTCGCCCGGTTTGCCGCCCGCCTTTGCCTTGTCGCCGGAAGAGCCCTTTGCCTTGTGCCTCTGGATGGCGCCCGCGCGGAACTTGTCTATCGCCAGCCCAACGCCCGCGAAACCCAGCACCAGCAGTAGCGAGCCGAACGGGTTGGCCAGGCTGAAGAACCCCCTGGCTGACCAGTCCCGCAGGCGTCCCTCGACGGCCTGGGCCTGCGGCGTGTTGACATCCCAGCCAAACTGGGCGAGGCGCTCGAGCCGGTGAGCCTCGAAGTCCGCTACGTTCTGCGGCGACTCGACGGCGACTTGCCAGTAGCTCTTGGCCGCCATCGTCCCAGCGAGCGCCGCCAAGACCACCACCAGCGTTACGAACCGCCGACGGTTGCCGCACAGTTGGATCGCCAAAAACGCCATCACCATCAGCGAAAGCTGCTCGATCCACGAGTCCATCGCCGCCCGTCGATTGCAGGCCGTCAGGGCCGACGCCAGCGAAAGCGCCGCGAACGCGCCGATTGCCCACGCCAGATAGCGATGGCGGATTGTAAGCCCGCCTGCAATCGCGCCGCCGATCGCCCAGAGTGCCCCGGCTGACAACAGCAAAACCGCGTAGGTCATCCGACTCAACTCGGACCGGTCCGCCTGGTAGGCCAGGGCGTTTTTCGCCGTCGCATCGGGTGCGGGGCCGGTAATGCCCGCCCGGGCGAGCGCCCGCCCTGGAAGCATCTCCAGTGCCGATCCCTGGAATGGAAGCTCCGGCAGGAAGCATCTGGACGTCACGGCCAGGACGAGCAGAACAAACGCGGCAGCGATGCACCTTTCGCCCATCCGGGTGGCCCGGCTCGGCGGCGGCTCGGGGTTTGTAGTGTGCCCGTCAGGGCATATCCCGGGCGAAGAATGCCTTTGGACTTTCCCTGCCTTCGGGCCGTGCTTCCTGGCGAGGTTATCGCGTTCGTTGGTGGCGGCGGGGGCGGTCATGGCTTTGGCGATCTCGGTTCAGCGGATTCGAGCAGGGCGATGATCAGCAAAATGGCCAGGGTCTGGGCGAATATCAGCAAGGCCCCTATGCGGTCGACTCGCGGAAGCAGGCTCGCGGCGACGGCGGTCGCGCCGGTGCAAAGGTAGATCGTAAGCAAGGCTGTGCGAACGGACATCCCGCGTCGCACCAGTCGATGGGAGAAGTGACGTCGGTCGCCGACCATGGGGCTCTTGCGGTCGCGAAGGCGAAGGCTTACCACGCTGACCATGTCGTACAGCGGCACAGCCATGACGACCAGGGGCACGAACACGCCGTAGAGATAATACTGCTGGCCTGGCTGGACGTAGGTTGTCAGGCAACTGACGACCGCCAGCAGAAAGCCGACCACCAACGAGCCGGCGTCGCCCATGAAGACCTTCGCCGGCGGGTAGTTGTGCGGCAGGAAGCCCACCAGCGCGCCGAGGATCACGCACAGCCAGCCCATGACGAAAAACTGTCCGAGACTCGCCGCTCCCGCCAGGAGGGCAGCCGCGCAAATCGCCGCGACGCCCGCGGACAGGCCGTCCATGTTGTCCAGAAAGTTGAACGCGTTGGTTATCCCGACCAGCCAGAGCACTGTGACGATGCAGCTCAGGGTCGGGCCCGCGACGGTCAGCGCGCGAACGTCGAAGAACACCGTCGCCACGGTGCATACCGCCAGTTGCCCGATCAGCTTGAGCCACGGGCCGAGATTCCTGCGGTCGTCGATGATGCCGATTACGTGCAGCACGAAGGCGCACGCGAGGATCCCGAGCGCCTGGGGCACTCGCTGGGCCGCACCGGCGACGTGGACGGCCAGTTCCGCGGGCACCCACTCGGGCACGCCGTTATGGGCCCATATCCGCACCATGGTCAACGCCAGCATGGTCGGCAGCAGTATGCCCGCGAAAATGGCGCATCCGCCCAGCAGCGGCGTGGGGCGAGGATGGTTCTTGCGGGGGTCAGGCCTGTCGATCATGCCGAACCGCCGCGCCAGCCTCGTTGTCACCGGCACGGCCGCAAAGGCGATCACCAGCGAGACCAGCCCGGCGATAATGGCTGCGATAACGGTCATTCAACCACCTCCAGAGCGACGCCGTTGTCGCCGCCGGCGGGCAAGGCGTTGCGGACATTTGTGAGGAACGTGTCATACCGCCCGCTGCGGAAGTCCGGGAACGTCCACGGCAGCGGCTCCCATATCCCCTTGCGGAACATGAGCGTCACCTCCGCATAGACGCCGTCTCGCAGGTAGACTCGGTGCGAGAAGTTCTTCATGCTCGCCAGCACGAGCTTGGGCGACTCGACGTAGCCGACGTCCAGGTTGATCGGCCTGGCTGGGTCCGGGCCGCGGGCGTCGGCGAACTCGGCCTCGATGGCGTTGGTGCGGACCTTCGCACTGGCCAGCACTTCGGGACTGTGCGGGCCGACGAAGCTCACGAAGCGCCGGTAGAGCGGGCTTCCCATCTGTACGTCGTAGTAGTGGGTGAAGTCGAAGTCCATGACCTCGCTGATCGCCTCGACAGGCCCCAGCGAAGCAGCCATGGCCTCGGCGGCGGCGTCGAACAACTCGACCTCGCCGGAGATCATTCCGCAGATCAATTTAACCACAGGGGGCTTGCACGCTCTTGCCATGATCAAAGCATTGTCGCTTGGCGATGCGGGCATGTCAATCGACGCTCACTGGGGCGTTGGGTGTAGCGCGGGTGCCCGTTGGTGTGGGACGACCGGGGGTTTGTGCGGGGAAGGTGTTGCCCCAAGACCCGAAAACAGGTGAAATCCGCGCGCGGGCATGGCATTATGTCCGCTGCACGCCGTTGCGTGTCGGAACCTTTGCCAGGATGTGTTTATGATTGACATTAAATTATTGCGGGAATCGCCGGGGAAGTTCATCCGGGCCGCCAGGCTCAAGAACGTTGCCGCGAACATCGAAGGGCTGCTGGATGTCGACCGTCGACTGACGAATGCCCAGCGCGAAATGCAGGATGTGCGGACCAAACAGAACGCCGCCGGTAAGCAGATCGCACAACTCGCCGGCGACCAGAAGAAGGCCGCCATCGAATCCATGGGACAGCTCAAGGCACGCGTCAAGGAACTCGGCGATGTGATCGACCAGCTCCAGCCACAGTTCGACGAGTTGATGCTTCGCGTGGCCCAGCCGCCCGCGCCGGAGGTGCCCGTCGGACGCGATGACACCGAGAGCGTCGTTCTGCGCGTCGAGGGCAGGGTGCCCCAGTTCGACTTCGAGCTGAAGGACCACGTCCAACTCGGCGAGTCGCTGGACATAATCGATATCCCGGCGGGCGTCAAACTCGCTGGCAGCCGAAACTTCATACTCAAGGGCGCCGGCGCGCTGATGCACCAGGCCATCCTCCGGCTCGCCGTCGACCAGATGGTCGCCAAGGGCTATACGCTGATGACCGTGCCCGTGCTGGTTAAAGAGTCCGTGATGTGCGGCACGGGGTACTTCCCGGTCGGGCGCGACCAGGCGTATCTCGCTGAGCGCGACAAGATGAGCCTCGTCGGCACGAGCGAGGTGCCTGTGACGGCCTATCACTCGGGCGAGATACTCGACGAGTCCGACCTGCCGCGGAAGTACTTCGCGATGAGCACGTGTTTTCGCCGCGAGGCCGGAGCGGCCGGCAAGGACACGTACGGCCTGTATCGGGTACACTTCTTCGACAAGGTCGAGCAGGTCGTCATCTGCCGCAACGACGAGCAGACGAGCATCCGCTTCCACCAGGAGATCCTCGCCAACGCCGAGGATGTGCTCAAGGCGCTCAAGCTTCCGTACCGCGTGTTGAACGTGTGTACCGGCGACCTTGGCCAGGGGCAGGTGCAGAAGTTCGATATCGAGACGTGGATGCCAAGCCGCGACAGCTACGGCGAGACCCACTCGGCCAGCCGGTTCTACGAGTTCCAGGCTCGCAGGCTCAACATGCGATACCGGGATGCGGGCGGCGTGGTCCGATACGTCCACACACTCAATAACACCGTAATCGCCAGCCCGCGCGTACTCATTCCGGTGCTGGAGTTGTACCAGAACGCCGATGGGTCGGTGACGGTCCCCGAGGCCTTGCGGCCTTACATGGGCGGTATGGAGCGGATAGAGCCGCCCGGGTCGGGCTCGTAAGCCCGGCGATTTTTCCAGCGACATTCAGACTAAGACAGACAGACAGGTCAGGAGCAGTGTCAATGATAGTGGTAATGAAACCCGGCGCGACGAAGGAGCAGATCCAGCATGTCGTTGACGTCGTTTGCGACTACGGGCTGAAGGAGCACGTTATTTACGGCACGGACCGTACGGTTATCGCGTGCATCGGCGACAAGAGGCGGGTGGACAAGGGCGCTATCGAGAACGCCCCGATGGTCGAACGGGTAATGCCGATCCTCGCGCCTTACAAGATGGCCTCGACCGAGGTCAAGAAGGATCGCACGATCGTGGAGATCGGCCCGGAGCGTTTCCCGATCGGCGGAAACAGGATCGGCATGATCGCCGGACCCTGCGCCGTCGAGAGTCGTGAACAGATCATCCGCCTGGCTGAGCAAGTCAAGGCTGCCGGCGGTATTGGCTTGCGCGGCGGGGCGTTCAAACCGCGAACCAGCCCGTACAGTTTCCAGGGCCACGGCGTCGAGGGTCTCAAGATGCTTGCCGAGGCCCGCGAGCGAACCGGCCTGGCCGTCGTCACGGAAGTAATCGGCGTGGACTCACTGCCCGCCGTGGCTGAGTATGCCGATGTGCTCCAGATCGGCGCGCGCAACATGCAGCACTACCCGCTGCTCGAAGCCGTTGGTAAGGTAAACAAGCCTGTCATGCTGAAACGCGGAATAACCGCGACGCTTCAGGAGTTTCTCCTGGCGGCGGAGTACATTATCAACGGGGGCAACGATCAGGTGATTTTGTGCGAGCGCGGCGTGCGAACGTTCGAGAAGTACGTCCGCAACACGCTGACGTTGTCGATCGTCCCAGCCCTCAAGGCCGAGACGCACCTTCCTGTGGTGGTGGATCCTTCTCACGGCACGGGCCATGCCTACATGGTCCCCGCGATGTGCCGCGCCGCCATCGCCGCCGGGGCGGATGGACTTATCGTCGAGACCCATAACGACCCCGAGCACGCCATGAGCGATGGCATCCAGTGCATAAAGCCAGATGTCCTCAGCGAAGAAATGGCAGTCCTAAAACGAATCGCCGAAGCCGTCGGAAGAAGCATGTAACGCGTACCGTTTTCCAGAAGAAGGCCAATAGGCAAGGATGAACGAGTATAATCGCGGATATGGGTTGCAGGGCTTTTCCCCATCCGCTCCTGGAAAACGGGTGACTGTTCCGAATGGAATAATCCGTATGGTGAGTCCCCAGATGTCAGGCTTATACTATTCAGAAAGAGGCCAGCATGTACGTATCACGACTGACTCTTCGAAATTGGCGCAACTTTACTAAAGCGGAGGTTGGCTTCCAGGAGACCGTGTACATCATTGGCCCAAACGCCTCGGGCAAGTCAAACTTCCTTGATGTGTTTCGCTTCATGCGCGATATCGTGAACCCGAAGGGAGGTGGCTTGCAGCAAGCCTTGGCTTCTCGAGGCGGCTTGTCAAAAGTGCGCAGTTTGGCTGCACGCAGGCAGCCTCGGATCGAGCTTGAATTCGAACTTCGCGAATCGCTTGCGGGCACAAACGAACATGCTGACTGGAAATATGTCTTGTGGATTGTAGGCGAAGGCAAGGGCAAACAGCGGCCGGTAGTACTCAAGGAAGAAGCGTACAAGGCCGGCGAGCAATTAGTTGCTCGGCCTGACAAACAGGATAAGGAGGACCCAGAGAGGCTTACGCAGACACACCTTGAGCAGATCAACATGAATCTGCCCTTCAGAGATATCGCCTTATTCTTTGAGGAAGTGCTGTACCTCCATCTTGTGCCACAACTCCTTAAATTCAGTGACCAACTCTCTCTTGGTCATCTAGAATCCGATCCGTTTGGGCAGGGCTTCCTTGATGAGATTGCCAAGACGCAGCCGCGGTCTCGCAATTTCAGACTTCAAAGCATCGAACGGATTATGCTTAAGGTCATCCCGAATTTGCGGGAACTTACATTCGAAAAAGACCCAGCCACGGGCAGGCCGCATCTAGCGATGCGTTACAAGCATTGGCGGCCAAAAGCAGGTTGGCAACGCGAAGACCAATTCTCAGACGGCACGTTGCGAATGATTGCTATGCTGTGGACACTGTTATCATCTAACAGCATGATCTTGCTTGAAGAGCCAGAGTTGTCATTGCACAAGAGCGTTGTTGAGCAGATTCCGGGCCTCATATACAAAACACGCCAGGCCAGGAAGAAGTCTGGCGGACAGATCCTCATCAGCACACACAGCGAAGCAATGCTTTCGAGCAAGAGCATTAATGGCAATTTCTTAATCCTTACACCAGGAGATGCTGGCGAGGGGACCTCTATTGAGTCGCCCACCGAGGATGATAAGGAAGCAATGCGCGCGGGGCTGTCCCCTGCGGACGTTCTACTACCGAAAACCGCTGCGACCATTCAGAGGATATA
>CAZMBZ010000168.1:0-11103 GCA_964564285.1 uncultured Planctomycetaceae bacterium
CCCTCCATGACCTCATAGATGGCGAGACGCCCGATGACCCATCAGGCAACTTCTCATGTCGGTCGCGGACCTCGGCAGCGAAGGACGTTCCGCCAATATCCAGCCTAACATGTAGTCCATGCCCGCTGCCCTGTCCAGTGTTTAAAATCATCCGCCGAGAGGGACCCCATCGGGCGGGCTCTATGTCATTGGCTTGCGGAAGATCGCTACGATGTCCGCGTCGTCGCAGAGCCAGTATCCGAAGATCAGGTAGAAGGCCGTCTCCGGGCTCAGCCAGAGGCGCAGGCTGCCGGCGGGGCGGTCGAAGAGGGTGTTGATCGTGCCGTCGAAGCACCGCATGTAGTAATGCAGCATCGGTAGCGAAAGCACGGGCATGTTCGTGTAGGGGGTCGTGTATGTCCGCTCGACGGACCAGCCGAGGTTTTTCGCGGCTTCGAGCAGCGCCGGCAGCGCCAGGATGTGCCGGTGGTACGGTTGGTGCAGCGGGTGGATGAACTTCTCCGCCTTCGCCAGGTCGATTCCGTCGGCGTTCGGCGTGCCGATGGCGATCATCCCGCCAGGTCTGGCCAGGCCATCCAGGCGAGCGAGCACTCCCAGCGGGTCGTCGTCGTGCTCCAGGACATCCTGCGCGATTACCGCGTCGTATTGCTCGTTCAGTCGGGCCGGGTCGCCGTGGTCGGGGGAGTACGGGTCGTAGCCGGCGGCGTCGCAGCCTTTTTCGCGAAGGTATTGCACGAGCAGTCCGCTGCCGCAACCGAAGTCGAGCACGCGTTGTCCCGGTCGCAGTCCGGCGCGATGGAGTCTCCTCGTCAGCCGGCGGTATCCGCAGCGGAGCACGAAGTCCAGTTTCTGGCCGAAGAACGGATACACGCCATAGGCCTCGTCAAGATCGACCTCGCCGGATGCGTGGATGGACCGGCAGTTCGGGCATCGCCAAAGGGAAAACCGGCGCGTATGGAACGGCCTGACGTTCGACCGCACGGAAGCGGTTTCCACGTCGGTCTCAGACAAGCCGGAACTCTTGCATATGCAGCAGGTATTAGCGGAGGCCATAGTCTGCTAGAATAAACTGCGGCATTAGCGCTGGCAAGAGCGGCGTGGCTGAGGTCTGGACAAGCGAGGCCTTTGGGAAGGTCCGGCCGGCCTGGCCGGGGCGGCGGTGGAGTAAGATATTGGATTCTTGGATTAAAGATATCGAGTTCGAGCGACTTAGCATGCTGGCGAAAGTCGCCAAGAAGCTCGTGGTGAACCCGCTGGCCAATCATCTTCCCGCCTCCTGGTGGAAGGATTGGCTCGGCGACGGCAGCAGCGAACTGGCGCAGGCGAACTGGGACAATCCCGGTGGATGGCGGAGCATGGTCATCAGCTACAAGGGCAAGCCGGAGAAGCTGTGGGACCGCCTGCTGATCAACGGCGGGGCGATCCCGATGGCGCTTCGCAACCGTCGCAAGCTGGCCGGGCGGCTTATCGCGGGGTTGATCGACCAGTCCGACCAGGAGCCGGTCCACCTGCTGTGCCTCGGGGCCGGGCCGGGAATGATAACCGCCGACGCGCTCGCCATGGCCAAACGCAGCGCCGACGCCACGCTGGTAGACCTCAGCAGCGACGCCTTCGATTTCGGCCGGCAGCATGCCGATGAAATGGGCCTGCGCGATCGTATGACGTTTATCCAGGGCGACGTGCGAGACGTCGCGTCGCGGATCGATAAGCGGGTGAGCATCGTCAAGATGATCGGTATCTTTGAGTACATTTCCGATGAGGAGATCGGCAAGATCGCCCAGGCGCTTCGCCGGGTCATGCCCGTCGGCTCGACGATTGTCTTCAACAGCATTTCGCTTCGCCACGGTACGGACAGGTTTTTTCGCCGCGTGTTCGGCCTGCACATGATCCACCGAAGTCCCGAGCAGATACAGGGCCTGCTCGCCCCGGCGGGCTTCGAGAGGTTCGAGGTCTTCCCCGAGCCGCTGGGAGTTTACAACGTCGTGGTCGGGCACATGGGACGCAAGAGCCTCCACGCCGACCACGTTGGCCAGGCCGCCATGCCGGATATCAGCGTTCCGTGGGGCGAGGAGGAAATGGATATCTCGATCCCCACCGACTGGAAGCTGCTTCCGTTGGCGGAACCCAAGGCCCAGACCGCCCCCGCCGACTGGCGACAGCGCCTCGCCGGCGCGCTCGACAAGCCCCTGTCCGGGCCCTCGCTGAGCGAGCGGCTTGGCGCTCTTGGCAAAGGTCGGGTCTGCCTGGTCGTCGAGGACCTCACCCGCCACAGTCCGCTGGCGGATATTCTCGAAATCGTAATGGCGGAAATCCACCAGGCTGGCATCGCCGACTCGCAGGTCGATATCGTCATGGCCGGGGGCATGCACCCGCATATCAGCGACGCCGAGGCCCGGGCCAAGCTAGGCCAGGCCACCGCCGACATCCCGTGGCGCATGAATCCCTGGGATGACCGCTCGAAGTATGTCGAGGTCGGCCAGGTCGGCACCGTCCGCGCGTTGATCGACCGCGACGTGGTCGCCGCCGACCTGCGGATTCTGATATCGTCGGTCTCGCCACACCTCCAGGCTGGTTTCGGCGGCGGGTACAAGATGTTCTTCCCCGGTTGCGGCGAACTCGCGAGCATCCGCGCTTTGCATCGCACGGGCATCCGTCGGAGCGGGCAGGGCCAGCTCGTCGGCGTCCAGGCCAATCCCATGCGGGCAGTCATAGACCGCGTCGGAAGGCTTATCGACGCCCGTCACGGCGAGACATTCAGCGTGCAGTACTTGCTCGATGGCGATGACCTGCCGGTTTGTCCGACTGCCGGCGAGCCCCTGGCTGTTCACCGCCAGCTCGCCCGGACGTGCGGCGAGGTGTGCGGCTTCGACCAGCAGGCCCAGGCCGACATCCTCATCACCAACGCCCACCCGCGCGACCATGACCTTTGGCAGTGCTTCAAGTGCATTCCGAATACGTGCTGGGCAGCGCGCCCCGGCGGGGTCGTCATCTGCCTGGCACGCTGCCCGAGCGGCCTGAACGAAATGAAGTCCATGCCCTGGCCGCTGAGTGCGACTGCCACGCGCCGGCTCGTTCGGGCGATGGGGGCGGGAACGATAAGCTCGATAATGGACCCGCTCGTGCGGCGGCTGGCGGGCGACTCGCAGTGGTTTCTGTTGCTGGCGACGCAGATCCTCGCGAGAAATCCTTTGCTGATGGTCTCGCCAAAACTCGCCGCCGACGGCGTGCGATTCCCGGGCATCGGGCTCTACGCGACCGTCGACCAGGCACTCGCCGAAGCGGGCAGGCTGCTCGGCGGCGGACCCCAGCGAGTGGCGGTCTGTCCCGCCGGCGGCGCGAGCTTCCCCAGAACCCATGATTAACGCATCAAGGACGCGAACGGCATATGCAGGTACTGGCCATAATCGTTACATCGCTCGCAGCCGGAGTCGGCCTGGAATGGATCCTTCGAAACCTGCTGGCGCTGCGCTTCTGGCGGGCGATGTTCCATCTGAAGGCCGACTATCCGATTACGCTGAAAGCCTGGCCGACGCTGAGCGTCGTTGTGCCCGCCCGAGATGAACAGGCCAACATCGAAACCTGCCTGACGAGCCTGCTCGCTCAGGACTATCCCAACCTGGAAATAATCGCCGTCAACGACCGCTCGACCGACGAGACCGGGCGTATCATCCGAGAGATCGCCGCCAGGGATTCCCGCCTGCGGGCCGTGGAAATCGACAGCCTTCCCGAAGGCTGGTGCGGTAAGAACCACGCGATGCAGCGCGGCATCGAGCAGGCCGGCGGCGAGTGGATTCTCATGCACGACGCCGACTGCCGGCAGGTCTGTCCCAGCACGCTCCGTTTGGCTATGCAGTACGCCGTTGATACCCAGGCCGACATGGTAAGCCTGCTTCCCGAGCACCAGTACGAGAGCTTCTGGGAGCGATACCTACTGCCGGTTCTGACCGGCGTGCTGATGATCTGGTTTCGACCCAGCCGGGTCAACAACTCCCGCAGACGCGAGGCGTTCGCCAACGGCATGTTCATGCTCATTCGCCGTCAGGCATACGAAGCCATCGGTACGCACCAGGCCGTGCGCGGCTCGCTGATCGAGGACATCGACATAGCCAGGCTGGTAAAGGGTCGCGGCCTGAACCTCCAGGTTGCTCCCAGCACGGCACTGTTCACCGTTCGCATGTACAGTTCGCTGGCGCAGATTGTCTGCGGCTGGGAGCGAATCTTCGTCGGCGCGTTCCGCGGCGTTTGGGGTCTGACCAAGGCGCTGGGGGTGCTGGTGGGCCGGGGCCTGACCCCTGCCCTGACCGCCGCCGTCGGATGGGCCATGGTTGCAGCCGGCGCCGCCCCGACCGGGTGGTGGCAGGTGGCTGCAATCATCGGTTCGGTCAGCCTCCTCGCCCAACTGGTGATGACGGCGCGGTTTTTCGTGCATCTGAAGTCTCGATGGGTCTACGGCCTGACTTACCCCGTAGTGTGCATCATAGTCTCCGTACTGGTGATCAAGGCTATGTTCAAACTCCGTCCGGGTGGCAAGATCATCTGGCGCGACACGGTTTACCATATCACCAAGAACACCCCGGACAGTTGACCCGCGACCGGGACGATTATTCTTCATGCAAACGGCTACCCGCTGACGTTTCCGGCTCGCTTTGTGTATGATCTCCGTATCCGATCGTTTCGGTGCAGAGAATCTACCAATAGGGCCACCATGAGTTACGAGATAACTGTTTCGCCATCGGGCCGGTTGCGGCTGGTTTCCGATGACCCGCAATGCCCGCCCGATGGTCCCGGTATCCGGCGGTTGATCAAGGCGTTTTCCGCCGGCTCCGGCGAGGGGTTGTTCCGCCTGGCTGCCGGTAGGTTGGAGGCTGGGCTGGTGCCTTCGCTGGCTTTCTGGCGAGACTTCGCGGGTCAGTACCTCACGCAACTGTGTCACGCCCCGCGCAGGGCCGGGGTCGATGTTGAATCAACCGAGCCGCTTTCGCCGGCGCGGACGGCAAGTCTTCTGCTCAGCGTGCCGCCCATGCGCGGCGGGGAGTATCTCACTGTCGATGTCTTCAATGCTCTCTGGCAAGCCTTGGACCAGTGGGTGCTCGACCAAGTCGCCTCGACGGAGGGCGGACTGTCGGCTTTTCTCGGCAAGCAGGCCCCGTTGTGGCATAAGGTGGGCCGAGTGTGCTTCCACCTGGCTGAGAACAAGCGGGACGAAGACTACCCGTTCGCCTTTATCGCGACCTACGCCCCGGGCTTGTCCCAAGCTGACCGGGTGCAATACCAGCCGCTCAGCAAGGCGATGCAGGAGTATGCCGGCGCCAAGAACCGCAAGGCCCTGATCCACCTGCTATCGCCGATCCACCTGGCCTCGGAGTCCAGCCCGCTGGTCAAGGAACTCGTGGACTCCGGCGATCTGTTCCAGCCGCTGGCCTGGACGCCAGCCGAAGCCCATCGGTTTCTCAAGGAAGTCCCCCTGCTGGAGGACTGCGGCATCCTGGTGCGCCTGCCCGACTGGTGGCGCAAACGTTCCCGTCCAAGCGTGAGTGTCACTATCGGGCAGAAGAAACGCACGAACCTCGACGCCGATGCAATGCTCGATTTTGACGTCACATTGGCCCTTGGCGACCAGGCGCTCAGCCAGGCCGAGTGGGATGAACTGATGTCAGGCGGCGAGGAGCTGGTCATGCTGCGGGGCCAATGGGTGGAAGTGGACCGCGACAAGCTAGCCGATGCCCTCGACCATTGGCAGAACATTGCCGCCCAAGCCGGCGCCGATGGTGTGTCGTTCATCGAGGGCATGCGCCTTCTGGCTGGCGCACCGGCAAACCTGGACGCCGCCGACAATCTGGAAGATGAGGACCGCCAGTGGGCCTTGATCCAGCCGGGCAAGTGGTTGCGGGAAACGCTGGCCAACCTTCGCGACCCGCAGGTCATCAAGCAGGCCCACCCCGGCAAATCGCTGAAGGCGACGTTGAGGCCTTACCAGCAAACGGGCCTGAGTTGGCTGTGGTTGATGTCAGGCCTGCGGTTGGGCGCGTGCCTGGCTGACGATATGGGCCTGGGCAAGACCATCCAGGTGCTCTCGCTGATGCTGGCACTGAAACGGGCCGGGCGCGAAAAATCGCCTGCCCTGCTGATCCTGCCCGCGTCGCTGCTGGCAAACTGGAAGGCTGAAATGACCCGGTTCGCTCCGGGCCTGTCGTCGCGTTTCGTTCATCCTGCCGAGGCAGATGCGGATGAGTTGGCTGCTTTGGCCCGAGACCCCGCAGCCGAGCTTGCCGGTGTCGATGCGGTGCTGACCACGTACGGAATGCTGCTGCGTCGCAAGTGGCTGCTCGATGTAGAGTGGGGCCTGGTCGTTCTGGATGAGGCCCAAGCTATCAAGAACCCGTCGACGCGGCAGTCCCGCGCCGTCAAACAGATCAAGAGCCACTCGCGCATCGCCCTGACCGGCACGCCTGTGGAGAACCGCCTGGGGGACCTGTGGTCGATGTTCGATTTCCTGTGCCCCGGCCTGCTCGGATCCGCCCGGAAGTTCAAGTCGTTCGTAAAGGCCATGGAATGCCGCAAGACCAAACGATACGCGCCGCTACGTAACCTTGTGGCGCCATACATACTCCGCCGACTCAAAACCGATCGTAGCGTTATCGACGACCTGCCGGACAAGACGGAGGTCAGGGCCTTTTGCGGCCTGACCAAACCGCAGGCGGAGCTGTACGCAAAGAGTGTCGGCCTGATGGCCAGGCAGATGGAAGATGTCGATGGAATCAAACGCCGCGGGCTGGTGCTGTCGTACATCATGCGGTTCAAGCAGATATGCAATCATCCCAGCCAGTTGCTCGGAGACGGCGCCTACGCTCCGGGCGACAGCGGCAAATTCGCCCGCATCGGCGAAATATGCCGCGAATTGGCCTCGCGACAGGAAAAGGTGATTATCTTCACGCAGTTCAGGGAGATAACTGATCCCCTTCAGGTTTTTCTGTCTGGCGTGTTCGGCCGACAGGGGCTGATCCTGCACGGCGGCACGGCCGTGGCTCGCCGCAAGAAACTGGTGGACCAGTTCCAGCAGGAGGATGGACCGCCGTTCTTTGTGTTGTCATTGAAGGCCGGTGGGACAGGGCTTAATTTGACCGCCGCCTCGCACGTGATCCACTTTGATCGCTGGTGGAACCCCGCAGTGGAGAACCAGGCCACGGACCGCGCATTCCGCATTGGGCAGAAGCAAAACGTCCTCGTACACAAGTTCATCTGCCGCGGCACGATCGAGGAGAAGATCGACGCCATGATCGATGAGAAGCAGCAACTGGCCCGAGACGTTCTCGAAGGCGGCGCCCAGAAGAGGCTGACGGAAATGAGCGACAAAGAGTTGCTTGACCTCGTAACGCTTGACGTGGATAAAGCCATGACGTAACTCTCGCAGCAGTGTCGGGATTCTACTGAAGATGGTTAGACAACAACAGGACATGCAAATATGAGATACGGATGGGGTCCCTATGTGTCCGTGGCGCAGCGTCGCATGAAGGCTCAAAAAAAAATGGCCAAGCTCCATAAGAAGGGCATGGACGTTCAGCCGATCGAGATCGCAGGCCGCAAGATAACCCGAACGTTTTGGGGTCAGGCCTGGTGCGATCATCTCGAATCGTTCAGCGATTTCGATAACCGCCTGCCGCGCGGGAGGAGGTACGTTCGCAACGGCTCGGTCTGCCATTTGGAAATAACCAAGGGGCGGGTCAAGGCCATCGTCAGCGGGTCCGACCTTTACAATATCAAGGTGGGCATCAAACCGCTGGCGCCGAATAAATGGTCCCAGGTGAAGCGCAGTTGCGCGGGGCAGATCAGCTCGCTGCTGGAATTGCTCCAGGGCAAGCTGTCCTCCGGCGTGATGGGGGTTGTCACCGACCGCCACAAAGGCCTGTTTCCCGAACCGTCAGAGATAACCTTTAATTGCGACTGCCCCGATTGGGCGACAATGTGCAAGCACGTTGCAGCCGTGATGTACGGAGTTGGAGCGCGGCTGGACGAGAAGCCCGAGCTGCTGTTCCTGCTGCGCGGTGTGGACCATGAGGAGTTGATCTCCGCCGAGGCTGCCGTTGACGGCGTAACCGGGCGCCGGGGTGGACGGAAGCGGATCGCCAAAGGGGATATTTCCGACGTCTTCGGTATCGACTTGGGCGGTGCCCCGCCAGAACCACCAGTCGCCGCCAAGGCCCCGAAGAAAACCGCTCGGAAGGCCGTTCGAAAGAAGTCCGCGAAGAAGATAGTGAAGAAGGTAGCGAAAAAAACGGCCAAGAAAACGGTGAAGAAGGCAGCCAAGGAGAAGAAGGCCAAGAAGGCAACAAAGAAGACGGCCAAGAAACCCGCCACCCGGAAAGCCGTCAAGTCCACCAGGAAAAGGAAGGCCGTCAAAAAGGTAGCGAAGAGAACCTCGCAAGTCAGGGCACGCAAGAAATCTTAGAGCAATTGCCGTTTGACGTGGCGGGTCCACGTAGGCTTCGGCGTCCTTGCGGACTTGGCCTTTGCTGACGCATGGATATTGCATCTGAAATGTGAAGTGTCCTAAACGCACATTCGGCCCGGAGCCTGGCTCCGGGCCGAATGTATGTCAGGAAGCGAGAGGGTTACTTCTGGGGAGTCAGGCCCTTGAGGGCTTTCTCGGCTCGCTGGATGAGGCCCTTGTCCTTGGTGGACTCGACGATGCGTTTGAGCGTCGCGATGACCACGTTGGTGTCCTTGCCGCGTCGCCACCGGCGGATGATGTCGAGTGCGGCGTTCATGGCCTCTTTGGCCACGGCGGAATCATCGAAGAACGTCGCGGTCATCTTCAACGAATCGACGTGGTGGATGTTGCGAAGCTTGCTGACCAAAAGGCGTTTTTCCTCGGTGCGTTCGATCAGCGGCAGGGCCTTCTTGCTTCGGGCGAGCTTCTGCTCGTTGGAACCGCTCTTGGCGGCCAGGTCCAGGTACGCTCGCAGGGCGAGGATTTTCTGGGTATTGGTCTTGCCGTTCTCGGCCAATTTCAGCAGGGCCGGGCATGGGTCCGCGTTTGGCCAGGCCGCCAGGGACCGCAGGGCCTTGTCCTTCTCGGCGTTGCTGTCGCTGTCCAGTGCGGCGACCTCCAAGGCCAACGCCTGCTTGGTCGCAAAGGCCGGGCCGATTTCCAGGATGAACTGCCGCATCTTCGTGTCGGTGTTCTTGTAATTCTCGGCGAGGGCCTGGAAGACCGTGTCCTTGGTCTTGCCCGATGCGCTCGACGCCAGCGCCCGGACGGTGTTGCCGGCCCGGTCGCGTTCGGACCCCGCGGGCATCTTGACCAGCAGGGGCGTCAGCTTGGGCAGGTCGGCCTCGGTTGCTATCGCTTGCAGCGCGTCCCAGGCGCTGTTGCGAACATTCGCAGAGGAATCGCCGGTCAGGGCGATGATCTTCGCTGTGGCCTTGCCTGCGCCGCGCAGGCCGATGGCGGAAATCGCGGCTGACTGGAGGGCCTTGTCGTCGAGCAAGGCGATCAGGACGTTATCCACGCCTGCCGCCGCCATCGGTGTTACGATCTGGGGTCCGCCTGGCAGGCTCAGCAGCATCTTCACCTGCTCGATCCCGCCGAGTTCGGCCAGGGCCTTGCCGGCCGCGACGCGAACGGCGTCGTCCTTATCCGTTGTGCATGTCTTTACCAGTGTGGGCAGGGCAGATTTGTCGCCCCTTTTGCCCAGCAGTTCGATCACGTGAGCCCGGGTGGCGGGGGTCATCTTGGGCAGACCCGCCAGCACGGCCTTCGTGAGAGAATCGCTCGGGACCGATACGATTATCTGCATCGCACCTTCGCGAAGTCGCGACGGTTTCGCGTTGACGGCCTCGACGACCATCCCGGCTGCCTTGGTGTCGTTGAACTTGACCAGGGCCACAAGGGCGGCGGATTTCTGCACGTCGCACGGGCAGTCGCCGAAGACCTTGTGCAGTGCGGCCTTGTCGCCAAGCGTCGCCGCACAGAGGATCAGCGATTCGACATGCTTGGGCTTGAGGTCGTCGGTGACGGTCGCCTTGGCGAGGGCCGTCAGGGCCTGCGGCGTGGCGATCTTGCCGAGTGAGTCGAGAGCGCCTTTAATCACTGCCTTGTCCGACGAGCCGAGCAACTTGGCTATCGCGTCGACGGATTCGGTATCTTTCCGCGCGGCCAGGGAGCCCATCAGTCCGGGCTTGACGCAGTCCGGCGCGGCAGGCAGTGCGTTTCGCAGCGCGGCGAGCGAACACGGGCACTTCATTCGTTCCAGGGCGAGCCTGGCGTAGTGAGAAAGGACCTTGTCGCTTAGCAGCGATGCAAGGGCAGGGACGGCCTTGCTCGTGGCGATTTGCTGGAGATTCCGGCAGGCGAAGGCCTTGCCGTCTTGCGTGGCGGCTTTTGATTCCAGAATCGCGATAAGCTTCGCCTCGATCGGGGCGTACTTGTCGGGGGCGGTCTTCTTGACCAACTCGGCGAGTTTCTCGGCGGCCTGGGTCTTGTCGCCGTATTTGTAGCTCGCCAGGTCCGAGAAGACATCCGCCCAGGCCGGCAGGGTCAGCATCGCCAAGGCCAGCAAGGCCGTCATCAATATTGTCGTTCGTTTCATACGTTTCATACGTTTCATAAAAATTTCTCCACCGCTGGGCGGGTTAGATTTGCCACGGGCCACGACGCGGTCGATCGACCAGTCGGTTGGCTTCGACGTCGTTGACGAATTCTTCCTTGTCCGGGTTCCACTTGAGGTCTCTGCCGAGCATCAGCGCGATGTTGCCGAGGTGGCAGACCGTAGCGACGCGGTGGGCATATTCGACGTCGCGGAACGGCTTCTTTCGGGTCTTGACGCATTTGACGAGATCGGAAATCGGATTGCTCGCGCCGTCGTTGTACCATCGCAGCCCCGGCGGGACCTTTTCCTGGCGTTTCGGCTGGACCTTGCCGGATTCGCACAGATAGCCCTGCCCGCCGCCGACGTTGATCTTCATGCCGTTGGCGAAGACGTATGTCAGGTACTTGACGTCCTTGCCGTCGGGCAGCAGGATTTCGGTCGGGCCGGTGTGGTCGACGCCCAGACCGTGCATCGCGCCGCCGAACTTATGCCCGCCCCAGTCGGTCATCATGCC
>CAZMBZ010000169.1:0-3394 GCA_964564285.1 uncultured Planctomycetaceae bacterium
TAGCCTACCATCTGGACCGCGCCGCCGCTGCCCAGCCAACCAAGTGCCATCGAGCTTGTGTCCTCGATGTGGCCGATCAGGCAATTCCCCGCAGCCAGGTAGACCTTTGGGTTTGGCGAGTCGATGAGAAACAGCCTTCGCCGCCGGTCCTGGCCGAACAGCATGCCATTTCCACACACGAACTGCCCGTTGCGGTAGCTGTACCCGAGTTGCCAATCGTGTTCTGTGGCGTGTCCGGAGGTGAGGAACAGGTCCGGTTGGGCTCTGTTGAGGTAGGCTACGATGTTCTGGGTGCTGTCGGTCGGGCCATCGTTCCTCTTTTCCGCCTTGCCGCCGGGCTTCTTGACGCCATATTCGCCGGCCTTGCCTTCGCTGAACCATTTGCCGGATTCGAACAGGCCGAGGTTGATCCCGGTCCCGGCGCACGCCTTGCGTATTACCAGCGGCCCGGCCTCGCGGACGATCCGCATGGCGTCGGCGGGGCGGTACCCGGTGAGTATTCCCCAGACGACGTCGGTGTACGGGTCGCCGTCGAGTGTGCGGGTCAGGCGGTGGATATCCACGACGAAGTCTCGTCCCGCCTCTCGTGGCCTGGCCAGGAAGCAGGCGTGACGGGGCATCATCTTGCGAAGGTCAGGCAGGCAGGATGTGACGTCGTCTTCATAGGTGATGGTCTTGGCGGAGTGTTTCTTCGCCAGTGCGGTGGCGACATTCGCCCAGTTGGGGTCCTTCATTGTCTCGGCCGAGACGACGACCGCGTAGTCGCCCGTGGTTTCCACGGCCGGGGCGGCAAGCAGAGAGGCCGTCGCGACGAAAATGGCCGCGCACGCGGCGACGGTTCGACAAAGCATGAAGGACATACGAATCTCCTTTTGTTCTCGATGGTCCGGGTTATTGAACTTCCCACCACAGGGCCGCCCATAGTAGTGGGTCGGGGCCGGCGGCGGCAATAGTGTGGTCGGCGTCGGGCGGTATGTCGATAACGTCGCCGGGGCCCACGTCGGCTTGCTCCTGGTCGACCGTAACGACGCCCCGGCCGGAGATTACGACGTATATCTCCTGCGTCGGATGCCGATGGGACTCCATGGCCTTGCCGGGCTCCATGTACCCCCACGCCGAGCCGAACGGGACCCGCATGCCCTCGGGCACGAACGCCGAAGCCAGGATCGTCCCGTTGTGTGCTGCCTGGGCCCGCTCCTTGGCGAATCGTTGGATGTTCAACCTCGCACTCCTTGGCCATTGCGGAACTTAGGCCTACACCATAGCAGACCCCCCAAACCCGATCAACCCGGCGAGGCCTGGGCAACTGCCTTGACAATAGAAATGCAATGAGCGCCCGGTGTCGGCGGGCGCCCATTACGTTGCGTTATTGAACTGGGATTCCTGCCAGAAGCTACCGCGTCTCGGTCGCGGGCTGGGTGGCCGGGGGCTTCGGGGCTTTTTCGGCATCCTCGGCGTGCAGGTCGCCGTAGATTACCCGGTATGCCTTGGCGTCCTTGGCCTTGTACCACAGGATCGGCGTGGCCTTGTCGCCAAGCTTGACGCCTTCGCCGGCATAGACGAACTCCCCGCCCGCGCTCAATATCATGATCCGAGAGGTCATCGCCTTCGTGAGCTGCATGCCGAATTCCATGCCTTCCTCCTTCGACATCTTGGCAACCTCCGGGTTGGCCTCGATCTGTTTGATCAACTCCCGGGTGGGCATCAGGGTTTTGGGAAACACGCCGCCACAGCATTTGGCGAGTAGTCCCAGGCTCTTGATCACGTCTTCCTCGTGGAACTCGAAATCGACACTCTGTTTCGTGATCTCATAACCTTCCGGGACTCTGGTGTCGAACAGGGAGTCATCGAGCTTCGGGTTAATCACGAAGTCCGTCATGGTGACCTTGCCCATGTCGTCCGGAAGCTTCTGCTCGACAAGGACGGGCTTGCCGCTGGCGGCATCGACCCATATGTCCATGGTCATCTTCGTCGTGGGGCTCATGCTCGGGTCCTTGCACCGATAGCCCTTGAGCTTCCGCCCGTCGATCATCTTCTCGCCAAGGTCTTCATGTTCTCCGGCCACCGCTTCTTTCAGCTTATCAAGGGCGTTCTGCTCCTTGGCCTTGGCGAACACCTCAGGCGGCACGTTCTTGAACTCATGCACAAAGGCCATTTTCTGGCTGGGAATGAGGGTGATGCCCTTCTTCTCGGCGATGTCGAAGATGTTGATTGTCGTCTGGGTCGCCGGCGCCGTTGCGGGTTGAGTGGTGCCTGGAGCCGGCTTCGCCTCCATCGTAATCTCCTGCCGCATCAGCCCGGGGGACTTGAAGTACATCTTCATCTTCATTTTTATTTTCATGGGCATAGGCGAGCCCGTCATCTCCACGTTGGCCGTCAACGTCATCGTCTTGGCCTGTTCTATTTGCTCCCGCACATCGGCGAAGGCCACCGTGGTACCGCGGCCCAGGAGCATGTACGCCCCCCCGGCAAACAGGGCAAGGGCGATCGCGGCGGCTACTGGATACTTGATAAGCTTGTTCATGTTCCTGATCCTTTCGATGAGCGAAATCCTGTCGGATTTCGGCTGGGCCTGGCGCACGGCCTGGAGGGTTTGCTCCAGGGCCTGCAAGTTGGGGCCTTCCGGCGGCTGCGACTTTCGCATCGCACCGAAGGCCTCGTCCACGATGTCCGACTGGCGATGGTTCTCAACCATGGTCGACACCTCTTTCTTTCAGCAACTCACGCAGCTTTTCCCGGGCCCGGGAAAGGATTACTCCGACATGCCTGACACTTATATTGAGCTCCTGGGATATCTCCTCGTAGCTCATCTGATTCATGTAGCGAAGGCACACGACTTCGGCGTGCCGGCTGGGCAGGTCGGCCAGCGCCAACCGAAGGCGAGCCGACAGTTCGCCGTTCTGCGCGGCCACATCCGGCGGAACGTCCCTGCTGACGGCCTCGCAAAGCCGGTCATCGTCGCCGTTGCGCAGCACGTCCCGGGCGCGGCGGCGAAGACAGTCGATGCCGCGCAGAACCGCCAGCTTATGGAGCAGGGCGGGCCAGTGGCGAACCGGCCCACGGCGTGATACGGCTACCGCGGCGACAAAGGCTTCCTGCATGCATTCGTCGGCGTCGCTGCGATTGCCCAACAGCCGGTAGGCCTTCCGCCATACCGCCGGTCCATGCTCATGGATAATCGTGTCCCATGCTGTCATACGTTCGTTCTCACAGATATAGTCGCACCGGACAACGTTCTTACAACAGGTAATTATCCGGCGGGGCGGGCTTTGGGGCAGTTTGGGCTTGTCTGTCGGTTTGGCGGGGGGATAATGACGGCGGCCTTGCCGACTGCGAAAGGGATGCTCGACATGCCGAAGGAACGACCTGGTCCGACGTACCGTTGCCCTCACTG
>CAZMBZ010000169.1:3494-11103 GCA_964564285.1 uncultured Planctomycetaceae bacterium
TGCTGCTGGCGATCATCGGCTTTTACTTCGGCTTTCGGACGAAGGGCAGCACGCTGAGCGACAGGCTTTACGATCCCACGGCCACGCGTGAACTGCCGCTCTATCTGCCGCCGGGCGTGATTCGTTTGATGTTGATTTTATGCTTTATTGTTGCCGGTTCGCTGCTGGCTTCTCGTGGGCAGCTTGGGGCTACGCGGGAGCAGGCGGAGTTTTTTGTCATCCTGTCTGGCCTGGTGGTCGGGCACTATTTCGCGAAAATCGTGCGTCCGATCGGCAGGGGCTCAAAGGCGGCGATGGGGCACATTAAAGCCCTGGCCGTGCTGGTGCTTACGGGTTCGCTGGCGTGGGTTTTCATCTCGGGCGTCGACTCTTCCATGCCGCAGTGGTCTGTGATGGGCCTTTGCGCGACGGTCAGCTTCTACTTCGGCTCGCGGTCTTAGGCCCGGGTGCGGTGCGTGATTTGACTGCAAATTGCCCTGTTCGACGAAGCGAACAGTCTGATCGTCTTGGGCAACCGTCCACGTTCGTGCAGATCGTGCTTGACATGTCCCGGCCGGACTTTTACCATCACCAAGGCCTTCGCGGCCTGTCATACATGCAGTTAACCGTTGGAGAACGACGCGAATGAACACTTTAGCACGTCGGTTGGTTTCGGTCCTCGCGGTGGTTCTGGCCGTCTGCGTGGCAGCTTCGGCGGCGGCGCCAGCTATTGATATCCCCGAGAGCGCAGCCCAGAGCGCCCTTCAGGACAGCCATCGCAAGCAGATCGACAAGTATGTTGCCTACCATATCGGGAAGATGGCATCGGCAACCACGCAGGAAGCGGTTATCGCGGCCCGTAGCAAGCTGATGGGAGGCTATGTCAAATACGGCAGGGCCTCGGAGTACATGTCTGCCTACGGTGCGAGCATTGCCACCCACGGCAAGGACATGCTGACCAAGCTGGCGTCGGATGATCCGCTCAGTGATCTGAAGGAAGTGAACCTCACGATCATCGTCACACGGGTGCAACAGGTATCGCTCCAGCCACTGGTTGCCGCCATGGTGATCCACAGGAGCCCCGCGGTGCGTTTCTTCGGATGGCAGACGTATGCGCTGATCCGAACGCCAGTCCTGGCGGTGGGAGGCAAGGTCTCCGAGATGATGTACGCCGCACTGGCAAACGCGATGGCAAAGGAACAGGACCCGCATGTCCTGGCCGAGATGCTCAAGATGTTCCGTCTGCCCAGAGCGCCTGCGGCCGGCACCGCTACAGCCGTTGAGGCCTATCGCGATGGGCAGTCAAAACTCTTCAATATCCTCAAGGAAAACTGGATCAGCTTGTGCCGAAGAGTTCTTAAGGCTGACGGGACCGTTGTCGGTGGAGCGAGTTCGGGTGTCGTGGCGGTAGTGCGATTGAAGAACGCCCTCGGCAATGAAGTGGATGACAAGGTAGCCATCCAACTGGTGGCCAATATGACCTGGTCGGCGGGAAAGGCCTACGACTTGGCGCTGCAGGTTCAGGTAGCAGCCAAGGCCGCGGTATTGGCCGAAAAGGAGAGCGAACGGGCTGCTACCGAACCTAGCGATGAGAATCTCACCGCCGCCAAGCTGGCCAGCCAGAATGCCCAGCAGCTTGCAACCAAGGTCGGCAAGAACGTCAAAGACCTCGCTTCGCAGGCCTCGCAGAGCGACTTCGCTGTCAGCACCAGCAGGCTGCTGTTGACCGAATGCGAAAAGGCGCTCAACACATTGACCAAACGCAACGATTCTCACATTGGCAAACCCCTCAGAAAAACCAGCAGCAGCGACCCCGCCGCCAGCGTGCGGATCGGCGTGATGAATTGGGTGGACTCTCTGGTGGATAAGTACAGCATCAAGAGGCCGGAGACAGAGGTCCCGCCCAAGGTGCCGGCCCCTATGAAGTAGCCGCATCCCTGCCGTAGTCCTCCGCGTCCTAGCCGCGCGGGCGCAACACCGGCCAAGCTCGCCGCGGAAAAGACAATGAAGTGGTTTTATGGCATATCGCTGCTGGTCGTGGTCGTTCTTGGCGTTACGCCGTTTGGTTTGCTCGATGAGCAGAACCTCGACGCCTACAAGGGCAAGGTCGTCCTCTGGGACAGCTATAGCAGCCCGATCAAATCGCTGGACCCCGCCACGTGCCACGACACGGCCTCATCGTCTGTTCAGGCGAACGTCTTCGAGGGCATCTACGCTTACCATTACCTGCTTCGGCCGGCGAAAATCGTCCCACAATTGGCAGCCGACCTGCCGGAAATATCTTCGGACAGGCTCACCTACACGATCAAACTTCGGTCGGATGTGACGTACCATCGCAACCCATGCTTTGGGTCCGAGCAATTCGATGGCAAGAGGCGATTCAAGACCCGCCGCATGAAGGCGGACGACTTCATCCTCGCCATGAAGCGCTGCGCCGACTATCACATCAACTCCGGTCTGTCTTGGGCGTTTCTGTCCGGTCGCATCGAGGGGCTTGACGAGTGGCGTGACAAGAGCGAGAAGTACACGGTCGGCGATTTCTCCCGGTACGATTTGCCCGTGGCTGGCCTGAGCGCTCCGGACGACAGCACGTTGAAGATCACGCTTCGCCAGCCGTACCCGCAGTTTCTCAAAGTGTTGGCTATGGCGGTCTACGCTCCCGTGCCGCGAGAGGCCGTCGACTACTGGTTTGGCACGGAGGATGATGGGCAGGGCGGGCGCAGACTCGTTGACATCGAGAAGCGGTCCACCGAGTTCCGCGAGGCTGAGCAATGCGTTGGCACGGGGCCGTATCTCATGACGACCTTCGAGCGGAAGAAGCGCGTCGTCCAGACCCGCAACCCGGAGTTCCGCCCGGACTTCTACCCATCCGAGGGCCAGCCGGAGGACAAAGCCGCCGGCCTGCTCGTCGATGCGGGCAAGCGAGTTCCATTTATCGATGTGATCCACACGGACTACGTGGCCGAAAGCTACGCTGGGTGGATGCGGTTTTTGTCGCGGCAGACGGATAAGTCGGGCATTCCGAAGGAGACGTTTGAGTTCGTCATCAACCCGGATCGCGAACTCGCCACCGAGTGGAGCAAGAAGCGTATCGGGCTGACCAAGTATGAAACGCCATCGGTTAATTGGATTGCGTTCAACATGCGGGACAAGCTTGTTGGCGCGTCCAAGGCCCTTCGCCAGGCGATGTGCCTGAGCTACGACGTCGAGAGCGGGATAAAGGTTCTCTACAACGGGCGCGGTACGCGGGCGACGAGGATCATTCCGAAGTCCTTCCCCGGCTGGAAGGAAGCGGGGCCTGGCCCGTACTACCGATTCGATCTCCAGGCCGCCAGGGCGAAGGTCGCCGAGGCCAAGCGGGAACTGGCCGCCAAGGGCCTGCTCGTCAACGGCGAGATACCGAAGATCAAGATGGATGTCGGCAGCACCGATCAGGCATCCATTCGCATGGGTGTGTTCGCCAGGCAGCAGTTCGCCAAGATCGGCATAACACTCAGCGTCACTCACAACGACTGGCCCACCCAGCAGAAGAAGGTCAACAACAAGGTCGTGCAGACGTACACGATGGGTTGGCACGCCGACTACCCTGACCCGGAAAACTTCCTGCAACTGTTCTACTCCGGCAATATCGCCAAGAGCACCAACGACACCAACTACGCAAACCCCGAATTTGACAAGCTCTATGAGCTGGTCCGCAAGATGCCCGATTCCCCCGAGCGGCAGAAGATGTACATCGATATGATGCACATGGTTGGCGAGGATTGTCCCATTCTGCTGCTCAGCGAGCCGCAGAACTTCCTGTTGATGTACGACTGGGTCCACAACGTCAAGCCGCATCCGTTTGGCTACGGCTTCACCAAGTACACCCGCATCGACACCGCCCTTCGCCGGAAAGAGGGGGGTAGATAGCCACCATGCTGCGATTCGTGATCCGAAGGCTCATCCATTCGGCCCTGACGGTGTTCGGCGTTATGCTGATGACGTTCCTCTTGTTCCGCGTCGTGGCTGGGGACGTTTCAGCTGATTATGTCAACCCGAGACTTGGCCAGGCCGGCCGGGATGTCTGGAAGCATAATCATGGTTTGGACCGGCCTTGGTACGCGCAGTTCAAGGACCACCTTGTCACCAGCGTTACGTTCCAGGGAGAGAGCTACCAGACCGAGGAGAAGCTGACGACGATCATCCGCAAGCGTGCCGGCTACAGCCTGGCGCTTACCGTGCCGGCCCTGATGCTGGGGTGGATCTCCGCCATGGTGATAAGCTGCTTCGTGGCCTACTACCGCGACACTTGGATAGATCGTATCGGCGTGCTGCTGAGCGTGCTGGGCATGTGCATTCCGTTCCTGGCGTACATGATCCTGGGCCAGTGGTTGATGTTCAAGATATCTCCTTCGTCGGCTTGGGGGCTGCGATACCGCGCCAACATCTACCTCCCCATCGGCATCAGCGTGATTGCCGGGCTAGGTGCAAGCGTGCGGTTCTATCGCACCATTATCCTCGACCAGGTCAACCAGGATTATGTTCGCACCGCCCGGGCCAAGGGCGCGCCGCTGACGACCATCCTGTTCAAGCACGTCATCCGCAACTGCATGCTGCCCATCCTGACCAACCTGGTCATGGCCATACCATTCCTCATCATGGGCAGCTTGATTCTGGAGAACTTCTTCGGAATCCCGGGCCTGGGCGGCCTGCTCATAGATTCAATAACGCGTCGCGACGTGCCGATCATCACCGGCCTGACTTACCTGACGTCCCTGATATACGTGATAAGCCTGTTGGTAACCGACCTGCTCTACGGGGTCTTCGACCCGAGAATACGATTGAACTAACGCCGCCATGACGACAGCCGCGACAAATGACATCGCCATCGATACCCGCGCCGGACGAAGCCTCTGGTCTGACGCGGTTCGCAAGCTTCGCCGCGATCCGGCCGCCGTGGTGTGCTTCGTCCTCATCTGCCTCTATGCCATCATCGCTATCGCCGCGCCATGGGTGCTGTCGGACTGGTCCGGAAGCTTCAACTACGATAACCTCAATCAGGCGCCGTCGGGCGAGTACATCCTGGGTACGGACACCTTCGGCCGAAGCGTTTTCCAGAAAACCCTCCTGGCCGCCAGCACGTCCATGACGGTTGCGTTTACGGCGACTGTCATAGCCGTGCCGCTGGGAATGTTGCTCGGGGCCATCGCCGGCTATTACGGCGGATGGGTGGATGACTTCATCGTCTGGCTGTTCACGACGCTGGCGAGCATTCCGAGCATTATCCGCCTGATCGCCATCAAGTTCGCCTTCGAGGGTATTATTCTCTTCGAGGGCAGGTGGTTTGAGCTGAACCTTGGCGGAATGGCTGGGCTCTGCATTGCGCTGGGTGTGATGAATTGGGTCGGCACGTGCCGCCTCGTTCGGGCCGAAACGATGAAGATCCGCCAGCTCGATTACTGCCTGGCAGCAAGGTCCATCGGCACGGGCAGGTTCATCACGCTGCTGCGACACGTCCTGCCGAACGTCGCCCACATAGGGATCATCAACTTCTCGCTGGGCTTCCACGGCGCGATCTCCGCCGAGGTGATCCTCAGCTATCTCGGCCTGGGCGTGAAGGATGCGCCAAGCTGGGGCCGGATGATCGCCTCGGCCAAGATGGACATGGTTGTCGGGCGCTGGTGGGAACTGACCGCGGCGGTGGGCGCGACGTTCATCATAATTCTCGTGTGGAACATCTTCGGCGACCGCCTCCGCGATGCGCTGGACCCGAAGTTGCGTAATTCATGACCGGGTGTAAATGCCAATGACCGGCGACAACGACAAAAACGGCACCGAAGCTCTCCTGACCGTGCATGATCTGCGGACGCACTTCCGCACACCCGATGGCGTCGTCAAGGCCGTTGACGGCGTCAGCTTCGCCATCGGCAGGCAGCAGACGTTCGCCCTTGTCGGCGAGTCGGGCTGCGGCAAGTCGGTGACGGCATACTCGATTATCGGCCTGGTCGAAAAACCCGCCGGACGAGTCGCCGGTGGCCGAATACTCATGGCGGGTCAGGACATCGTCGGCCTGAGCGAAAGACAGATGCAGCAAGTGCGAGGCCGGGACGTCTCCATGATCTTCCAGGAGCCGATGACCAGCCTCAATCCGGTTTTCACGTGTGGCAACCAGATAGTCGAAGCCATCCGATTGCACCGGTCCATGTCCGCCGGTCGGGCTCGCGAGCTTGCCATCGAGATGCTCGCCAAGGTCGGCATTCCCGAGCCCGCCCAGAGGCTCGACGAGTACCCGCATCAGCTTTCCGGCGGCATGCGGCAGCGGGTTATGATCGCCATGGCGCTTTCGTGCAACCCGCGCCTGCTGATCGCCGACGAGCCGACGACCGCTCTCGACGTGACCATCCAGGCGCAAATCCTCGACCTGATGAAGGACATCCAGAAGTCCTCCGGGCTGAGCATATTGCTTATCACGCACGATCTTGCCGTCGTGGCTGAGACCGCCGACGCCGTCGGCGTGATGTACGCGTCGAAGATCGTCGAACTGACCGATGTCGCGAGTCTCTACGCAAAGCCCCTGCACCCGTACACCCGCGGCCTGTTCCGTTCCCTGCCGCGACTGGGCGAGAAGAAAGACCGCCTCGATACGATCCCAGGCATGGTGCCCAGCCCGCTTGCCATGCCGGCTGGGTGCAACTTCTGCCCGCGATGCGGCGTCGGCAGGGATCTTAAACGCTGCCAGACCCAGGAGCCCCCGCTGCGAGAAGTGGCCCCCAACCACTGGGTAGCCTGCTGGGAATGCCCCGGCCACGACACCGCACCCGAGACAGACCCGAGTTTATTCGTTCCAGGGGGACTGTAAGATGCCAGGCAAATCAAACAATCCCGATGACACGCTCCTGAGCCTTTCGGGGCTCCAGACTTATTTCCCTGTCCGCGGCGGGTTGATGGGTGGCGTTGTCGGGCACGTTCGCGCGGTCGATGGTGTGGACCTTACCGTGCGGCGCGGGCGGACGCTGGGGCTCGTCGGCGAAAGCGGGTCGGGCAAGACCACCGTCGGGCGATCACTGCTGAGGCTCATCGATCACCAGGCCGGACAGGCTATGTTCGACGGGCAGGACCTGTTCTTGCTGAGAGAGGGCGAGATGCGCGCCATGCGGCGGCGGATGCAGATGATCTTCCAGGACCCGTTCAGTTCGCTGAATCCGCGAATGACCGTCGGCGGAATTGTCGCCGAACCGCTGAAGGTTCACACGAAGCTGGGCCGATCGGCCAGGCGGAAGCGCGTGGGCGAGTTGCTCGATCGCGTCGGCTTGGCGTCCTGGTACGTCAATCGCTACCCCCACGAGTTTTCCGGCGGGCAGCGCCAGCGGATCGGCGTGGCGCGGGCACTTGCGACGAATCCAGACTTCATCGTCTGCGATGAGCCCGTCAGCGCCCTGGATGTGTCCATCCAGGCCCAGATTCTCAACCTCCTCAGCGATCTCCAGGATGAGTTTGGCCTATCGTACCTCTTCATCGCCCACAACCTCGCCGTCGTCGAGCACTTCGCCGACGATGTGGCTGTGATGTACCTCGGGCGGATCGTAGAGCGCGCCCCGGCCGGGAGCCTGTACGCCCACTTTCAGGCGGCTGTGTCTCCCACTCCTTTCAG
>CAZMBZ010000170.1:0-11098 GCA_964564285.1 uncultured Planctomycetaceae bacterium
GGTCCGGGTCGACGACCGATTTCATGTCCCGCGCCATTTCCAGGACTTCATTCTTGGTTAGTGGTACGTGGCCCCAGTTGTCGGATCGGGCGGTCTCGAAAACGTTCAGCAGGCGAAGGACGTCCTGTTCGTATCGCTTCATGTCCAGCGGGCGGACGGACACTTCCGGGCGGCGCCGGCGCATTACCTCTGCCAAGCGGACCATTCTATCGCGGCCCTTGCCGTGATCGACCTTCTCGGCCTTGACGAGATAGGCATAGAGGTCCTTGGATTTGGTATAGCCTGCCGCCTCGATGAGTTCGGCGTATTCGGGCGGGTTGTAGGGCATCATGACCATCGGCGGGCGGTCGAAGCCATCGATCAGCAGCCCGCACTCGGCGTTCATCGACGGGTTGACCGGCCCGCGAGCGCGGGTCAGGCCGCGATCGGCGAGCCATTGCTCGGCATATTCGAACAATCCCGCAGCCGCCTCGCGGTCGCCCGGTTCGCACTCGAAGAAGCCGAAAAACCCTACGCTGTCTTTGTGGTGTTCGTTGTGTGCGAGGTTGTGGATGGCGGCGATTCTTCCGACGTCCCTGCCGTTGCGGCGGGCGAGGAATGTCGCCATTTCCGCGTGGTCGAAGAAGGCGGTTTTGCCGGCCAGTATTTTAGCCTGGGCCTGCCTCAGTGGGGCAACCCAGTTGGGTTGGCTTTGGTAGAGGTCAAAGGGCAGGTTTAGCAGACACCGCCGTCCTCGTCGATCGCGGATTTGGCGGATGGTCAGTCTGGCACTCATGACGGCGAGGGGGCCTCGGTCTTAGGTCTTGGCTTGGCCTCGCCTTCCAGTTTGCACAGGGCACTGAGCAAGAGTTTGATGTCCTTGTCGGTATGGTTGGCCGTGGGTATTACGCGAAGGATGCTCGTGCCGATCGGCACGGCGGGGTATAGCACGGCGTTGGCCCAAATGTTGTGTTTTTCATAGAGCCCGGTGCATAGGTATACGGCGTCGGCGCCGTTGTTCCTTATCGGCGTGATGGGTGTTTGTGTGTCGCCGATGTCGAATCCCGATTCCCGCAGGCCGTCCTGGAGCAGTTGCTTGTTGTGCCAGAGCCTCTTTCGGCGGTTGTGGTCGCTACGGAGGATTCGCAGTGCCTCCAGCGTGGCCGCAGCGACACAGGCGGGCATGGCCTTGGTGAACAGGGCGGTGGGGGCCTTGAACTTCAGGAAGTTTATGATGTTGGCGTCCGCCGCAGCGAACCCGCCCACTGTCGCCAAGGCCTTGCTGCACGTGCCGAGGTGTACGTCTATGCGGCTTTCGACGCGGAGCAGCTCAGCCGTGCCCCGGCCGTTCTCGCCGCACACGCCCGTGCCGTGAGCGTCGTCGACGATCAGGCGCGCGCCGTGTTTCTCGCACAGGTCGCACAGGTCCGGCAGGGGGGCGATGTCGCCCTGCATCGAGTAGACCCCGTCAACGACGACCATGATTGCCTGGTTGCGGGGGGCCTCCATGAGGATCGCTTCGAGGTCCTCCACGTCGTTGTGTCTGAAAAATCGCACGCGGGCGCCGGACATTTTTGCACCGCAAACCAAGCTGGCGTGGGCGTAGCGGTCCAAGATGATCAGGTCTCGCGGTCCGGCCAGGGCAGCCAGTGTACCCATCATGGTGTGCGCGCCGTTGGCGAAGACCAGAGCGTCCTCGGTCCGCTTGAAGTCGGCAAACTCTCGCTCGAGTTCGATGTGCAGATCGATGGTCCCGGTCAGCGGGCGAGCGCCCATCGGCACGGAGACACCGTACTTGGAAACGATCTCAGCCGCAGCGGCAATCACCTTCGGGTGGCTTGCCAGCCCGAGGTAGTCGTTGGTACTGAACTGGAGGATCTGCCGATCGTCGGCGTCAATCCACGGACCGATATTGTTCAGCGGGCCAGCCCGATACAACGTGGCCTCTGCCGCTGCGCGGTCCTGCTTCTTGACGATCGGGGATTCCTGGTGGAACCGTACGACCTTGTCGAAGATGTCTGCCATCTCCGTCCTTTCCCAACTAACCTTGTGTCGGGCCTATGTACCCCAATTGTCATTGCCACTTGCGCCCCGACAGTGGCGGGGTTTTGGTTCACTCCGATAGCAATAGATCACCAATTTCCGGTGAAAGGCAAGGCATAAATCTGCTATGCTCTCGATTTTACGACGGAAGGCCCGTTCTGTCCGGGTGGATGGCCTTTATGCGGAGTTTTTTAATGGGCTTAGGTTCTTGGGCGTTTTCGCTGTATGCCAGACACCGCTGGCGGAGCTTCGAGCGGGCCAGCATTGCGTGCGTTGAGAGCCAGACTGCTGTCCTGCGAGGCCTGCTGGCAAGAGCCGCCGATACCGAATTGGGTCAGCGGTACGGCTTTGCCGAAATCCGCACGCCAGAGCAGTTCCGCTCCCGCGTGCCGGTGACCGATTACGAAACTGCCTCACCGGACTGGCACAAGGCGTTCGACGGGGCAACCGATGTGGCTTGGCCTGGCCATGTGAGGCACTTTGCGATCTCATCCGGCACGACCGCCGATACGTCGCTGGCAGGGACGGGAAACAAACTCCTGCCGGTTACCGCTGATGCGGTTCGGAGTAACATGCGGGCCGGGTCGCTACTGCTGGCTGTGCTCGCCCGCAAGGGTGGTGGCGGATCGGTTCTCGACGGGCGGTTCTGTTACCTTGGCGGATGCACCGAACTCCGTGAGAGGGGCCAATGCCTTTGTGGCCACGCCTCGGCCATCGTGGCCAGGCAAATGCCCTCCTGGGCCCGCCGCCGCAGCCTGCCGAGTGATGATATCCGGGCCATTGCCAATTGGGAGGAGAAGATCGATCGAATCATCGATAGCTACCTCACTGCCGATATCTGCGGGCTCAGCGCTATACCGTCGTGGGCGGCGCTGCTGTTCAAGCAGATGCTCCAGACCGCCGAGGCCCGCGGGCTTGCCGAGCGGACTATCGGCAGGCTCTGGCCGAAACTCAGGCACTTCGTTTCCTATGGCATGGCGTTCGAACCGTACCGGCGAGCGTTCGAGCAGTACGTTGGGCGCGATATCCATTACACCAGCACGTACTCGTCCTCAGAGGCCGGCATGTCCGCCATCCAGGTCGAAGACGGCGGGCCGCTCAGACTGATTGTCGACAACGGCGTGTTCTACGAGTTCATCCCTGCCGACCGGGCCGACGAGGCCGACCCGCCACGCTTGCACCTAGGGGAGGTCCGCGAGGGCGAGGACTACGCCGTGCTGGTCAGCACCAACGGGGGCATATGGGCCTACTTGCTTGGCGATGTGGTTCGCTTCGAGTGTCTCAGCCCGCCGCGGATCGTCTTCGCCGGTCGGACACAACTCAATCTCAGCTCATTTGGCGAGCACGTAACGCTGGAAATGATCGAAAACGCCGTCGCGCTGGCCTGCGAGCGTGCCGGCGCGACCGTGGTTGACTACGCCGTCGCCCCGCGATACCCCGAGCCGGGTCAGCCCGTGCCAGCCCACCGTTGGATAGTCGAGTTCGACCATCCACCCGCCGACGAGGCTGCATTCATGGCCGCCGTCGACGAAGGCGTCCGCCGGGCAAATGAAACCTACGATACTCGCCGCGCCGATGATTTCGGCATGCTGCCCCCCGAACTGGTTTGCGTGGCGCCGCAAACGTTCTACCAGTGGATGAAGAGCAAAGGCAAGCTGGGCGATCAGAACAAGGTTCCCCGGGTCGTTCGCTCGGCCGAGATGCTCGACGAACTGATGGCGATATCCCATCGCTTGGAGCAATAAACCATCCCTGTCCGCGCGAACGTGCCGCCAGTGGATCTTAAATGGCTCCAGCGGGATATCCCCACCACATCCGGGCATGTGACCGGTGGTGGGAAGCATGTTGTCCGTGCGATTGCAGTGGTCGGTTGCATCACGGCCCGGACATGGCTGAGAGGGCGTCGTCGGCTTTTTTCAGGGAGATTTTGGCTTTTTCCACATCTGGCGTAAAGCTCGGGTTTTGGCCGAGGTATATCCGATAATATCCGACGGCGCGGGTCAGCGCGAGCGATCGACCGTCGTCGTTTGCTCCGTCGGCCATTTGCAGATGCCAGTCCGCCAGGCCGAGGGCTTCGTCCCGGCCGAGGGTGTTGGCGTCTACGCTCAGCAGGCGGACGTATCGCTTGATCCAGTAGTCGCCCGTTCGGTCGGCGTAGGGGAGGGCCTTCTCGGGCTCTTTCATCTCCAGGATGTATAGCCGGATGAGCTTCCGTGCGATGGTCTGGCTTTCCGGGTGGCGGTGGAGGCTGGACTTGAGCTTCGATTCCCATCGGTCCAATCGTCGCTTGATTTCCTCTTCGGTGATCTCTGGCTCGTCGACGTCGGTTTCGTCGTCGGGGTCGGCGGGTTTTGTGGTCGGCGCCGCGGCGTCGCCGGTCAGCAGGGCGGGCAGGTCGGCATGGTTGGTTTGCTCGTACTTGTAGCCATTGGTCAGAAACAGCACGACGCGTGCGGTGTCGATAATGCCTCCCCAAGAGCCGTCGGTATTCTGCAGGCCGGCGAGATATCTGCTTCCGTCGGTCCACCACTTGACCTGTCCGAGTTTCTCTCGCCCGGTAACCAGGCCGATGTTGGAGAGCATGTAGAACGCTTCGCTGAAGATAAAATGTTCCTTGGCGCGGTCGTCTTTGTCGCGGTTCAGTGCGTATTCCGGGCGGAGGTCATCCAGGCTTTTGAAGTTTTTGTCCAGCCATTCGATCGCGCGAGTGAGCGGCTTGACGTTGGTTCCAGAGAGTTTCTTGACCTCGTCGGGGCCGTGCAGGCGATTCAGGGCCAGAGCAAGGCAACCGGCGCCGTTTACGGTCTGTCGGGTGTTGGGTTTGGTCTCGTCATCGCCCTTTTTCCTGGGGGCGATCTCGCCATCGGCTGTTTGCAGGCTGGTCCAGTACCTGGCCACCATCTGCCAGTACGAGCGGGGCGCCCTTAGGCCCGACTGCTCGCCGACGGCGACGCCTGCCGGCCCGGCCCAGCTCCTCTCGATCCTGGCGTAATTACAGTCTGTCACCGTCTCGCCGTAGCCGCCGTTTCTCGTGGCGCGAACCAGCGTGGCCAGGTCTTTGCCCAGCATCCTTCGTGCGGCGCCGGGTTTCTGCCTTTGCACTTCCATCCACAACAGACACCGAAAGGCGACGCCCTCGGTTTGTTTGGTGACCGTTGGTTCCAGCCATCGCACGGCCTTGACGACGCGGGCGTCCTTTATCGACGCCCCGCTTGCCAGCAGGGCCGCCAGGACCGCGGACGTCGAGCGGGTGTTGTAGTTGCCGTAATCGTAGGCGTCTGACGTGGTGTGCGTTACCCACGCTCCGTCTGATGCCTGGTGGTTCCAGAGCCAATCCACCGCCCTGTTGAAGGCCTTCTGGACGACTGGGTCGCGGAAGACCACCTCATCAGGGAGCTTGCCCAGACCGACCCGCTTGAGTTCGGTATTGATCTCGGCTTTAGTCGCCTGCAAGGCCGCTACCGTTGCGCCTTCCTGGCGGAGATTGTGCAGGTAGCTGCGATAGTATTTCACCGCTCGCCTGGCCAGCGTGGGCTTGGTTGTCGGCGGGGCCTTGCGAGCCATCGTCTTGTACCAGTTGCCAAGTTCGAGCAGAACTGCCGAAGCCAACTGTTGGGAGTCTTTGGCGGCCAGGGGCACGTAGATGCGGTAGACCTCGCCAACCGACGGGTTAAGCAACGCCCTGGCGACGGCTGGTTGGTCCAAAAGGCCCAAGTACGTATCGATTGCCGACGTTCGCAGCTTGTGGTTGTCCGGATCCTGATCCAGCTTGCGGCAGATCTCGTCTACGTTCTTCATGTGGGTGGCGTGGGCGAGTTTGGCCTCTGCCCGATACTTCTGGGGAGACCTCAGCAGTCCGGTTGTCTTGACGGCCTGGCGGTAAAGCTCCGCCGCCTCGGACCACAGGCCTGCCTCGGCCCGGTTATTGCCGATGGCGATCAATTGAACGACCAGGTTTTCGCCCATCGACTTTCGCTCGGCCGGCCTGGTCAGGGCGTATATTTTGCACAAAAGCTTCAGCCGGTATTCATCCCATTGGTTGCGCAACTCGGGAGCGCGCGAGTCCAACATCGTCAGCGCCTGATGAACCAGCTTGCATGACTTGGACACTCGCAGGCCGAAGATGCACACCTTGTCGTAAAGGTAAACCCGGAAGGCCGGGTCGTCGACCGCCCCGGCCGCGGCACGGCTGAGCTTCTCAGCGAAGGCGCGGTCGTCGAGTTTCGAGGCGGACATGTCGACCTTGACGGCCTCGGGACCGAAGTACTGCTCGAATTTCCTCTAGCACCTTGGATCCTTGAGCGGATCGCCCGGTTTTGGCACGGTTGCGGCGGGTAGGGTTGTGGCGGGAGCCTCGGTCACTGTCGTCTGGGTTCGGGCCGGTGGGCAAAGCCCCAGCGCCGCCGCCGCCACTATCAAGCAATATTGGCGCGTCATAACCTGGCACTCCTGTGCCGGCCTTGGTAGCGAGGCCGGCCCCCAAATTGAAAGGAATATCCTGAACTTGGCCGCGAATGTCGCCCGCAGCGGCGATCCACTTCCATACAAAGTTAATCATCTCGTCGGGATGAAAAGTTATGCATCGCTGTCAAAAACCGGTTGCAAACGGCTACGGTCGAACGCTTACGGTGCTCCATTTTTCGTAGAGCACCGAAAACACCAGGTCTATGTCTTCGTCAGCAAGGCGGATGCAGCCCAGAGACGCCGCCTTGCCGATGCTGGACAGGTCGTTCGTGCCGTGGATGCCGTAACCTTCGTACCTGCTGGTGTTATCGTCGATTTTCTCCAGGCCGATCCAGTACCCCATCTTGCCGAGCGGATAGCCCGGATCGCCCCACTGGATGGACCGCTGGGCCTCGGCACTGGGAGGCGGGAACCACGGCGCGCGGTTTCGCTTGGAACCCAGTCGCAGACGCCACATTCCCACTGGTGTCGAGCTGTTCTTGCCCAGCCCTACCCGCAGCCGCTTTACGTAGGCTGGCTCGAAGCCCTTGCGGTGCAGGAAGATGTCCATGGTGAAGTCGCTCTTGTCCACTATGGCGTGGAAAGGGCCTTGGATGACTTTGAGCATTTGCCCGGCCCGGATGCTTTCGGCCCTGGTGATACCATTTATCTTCAGCAGTATCTGCGTCGGAACGTGCAGTGCGAGCTTTCGTTCGACTTTCACGAGGACCTCGCCAGACGCGAACGCGTACTGGAGCGTGTACGGGTCCCCGTCGAATATCTGCCGCGAGAAGATCATCTTCTCTGCCAGGGCCTCGAGTTTGCCGCGGACGGTCTCAGCCGTCGCCTCGCCAAGATTGCCCGACAGCAACGCCTTGGACAGCAGGGCTCGGCCCTCGGCAAATTTCTTCTCCGCCAGGAGCTTGTTGCCCTCGGCGACCATCGCGACGGCTTGGACGGCGGGGACGGATTGGAGTCTGGATATATCGTTGTTGGGATCGACGTTGGGATTGGCCGGGCCGGGCGGGACTGTCGCGTTGGCGTCCGTGCCACCGGTGGAGAGTTGCCCGGTGCCGTCGTTGGCGTCAGTGCTGCCGCTGGGGGAGTTGGCGTCCGGCGCCGTCGGAGTCGAGCCTCTCGGCCAGAACTGCCACGTCAGCATGGCCGCGATGATGATTACGCATGCGGCGATTATCCAGTTTCTGCGGGACCGTCTCGATTTGTAACTCACGTGGACCTCCTGTCCGGCCTGGAGCCATCAGTGCGTCGGGATGCCATTGGAAAACCGCAATACTTCTTTATCGGTCACAAGGACCTTTACAGGATAGTCGTTCGGATGCACGGGAAGTTCCCCGACAATCTGGATTGCGAACGCCAGCCCGCACGTGTGTGCTGCCAGGGCCGGACTTGCCAGGAAGCGGTCATAAAAGCCGCCGCCTCGCCCAAGGCGGTTTCCCTGCCTGTCGTACGCCAGGCCCGGCACCACGATCAGGTCGATCTGCTCGATCGGCCATGGTTCGCCCTCGGGCTCTCGCAGGCCGTTTCTGCCGGTTACGGTCGGATGGTCCAACGACTCGACCGGCACAGCCACCATTTGCCGGGCTTCCCACGTCACGCGGGGCAGCAGAACCGCCTTATCGTCTTTCCAGGCCGCCACCGCGATGGGCCGGCAATTGACCTCGCCAGCAAGGGGGGCATAGAGCATAACCGATTGCGCCCGCTGGTATTCCGCCAGTTCCACCACTGACTGGCAGGCGGCGCGGCTCATCTCGGCTGCGCTGTCGGCACCCATCGCCCCCAAAGCCGCCTTCATGTCTGTTCGCAAATGATGTTTCATGACAACTCGCTACTTACCGTCTTGAGGGTCTTTCCGCAAGCGGCGGGCCCATTCCAAGTATGCGGTAATGTGCTTTTCGTAGCCGCGCTGCGTGGGCTTGTAGTACTCGCGGTCCACGCCTAGGTATTCCTGGTCCGGGCTTATGCCTCCGGGATGGTCGTGGCTGTACTGGTAGCCCTTGGAATGTCCGTACTGCTCAGCCATGCCAGGGTGCGGCGCGTTCCGCAGGTGCTTGGGCACTGGCACCGTCCGCTGGTTGCGGACGTCGTCCAGCGCCGCGTCGATGGCAAGGTACGAGGCGTTGGATTTCGGTGCGCAGGCCATATACACGACCGCCTGGGCCAGCGTGATTCGGCACTCGGGCATGCCGATGCGTTCGGTGATGTCGAACGCCGCCGCGGCGACGCTGATCGCTCTTGGGTCGGCGTTGCCGATGTCTTCACTGGCGACGATGGCGATTCGCCTGGCGACGAATCGCGGGTCCTCGCCGGCTTCGAGCATGCGTGCCAGCCAGTAGATGGCCGCGTCCGGGTCGCTGCCCCTCATGGACTTTATCAACGCGCTGGCTGCGTCGTAGTGCTGGTCGCCTGCGGCGTCGTACTGCAGGGCCTTGGCTTGGATGGACTCCTGCGCGGCGGCGAGGTCGAAGACTATCGTAGCGTCGGGTTTGACGGCGAGGGCGGCTCGTTGGCTTCGCACGCCGACTTCCAGAGCGGTCAGCGCCCGTCTCGCGTCGCCGTCGGATATCTTCGCCAGGTGTTCCAGTGCCTCATCGGTGGCTTGCACCTGGTACTCGCCGAGCCCCCGCTGGTCGTCGGCCAGGGCGCGTCGGAGAAGCTCGATGGTTTCCTCATCGGTAAGCGGCTCGAATCGAAAGACGGTCGAGCGGCTGAGCAGGGGCGAGTTTATCGAGAAGAACGGGTTCTCGGTCGTCGCGCCGATCAGCACGAGCGTTCCGTTCTCGACGTCGTTTAGCAGCGAATCCTGCTGGGCGCGGTTGAAGCGGTGCAACTCGTCGATGAACAGCACGGTCCGCTTTCCCGTCGAAGCAAGCAGAGCCCGGGCGCCGTCGGCGATCTGGCGGATGTCCTTGACCGACGCCCGGACGGCGTTGAGCATGTGGAACTCATACGAACACTGCCTGGCGATGACGGTGGCCAAGGTGGTCTTGCCGCAGCCCGGCGGGCCGTGAAAAATCAAACTGCTCAGCCGGTCGGCTTCGAGCATGCGGCGCAGCATTTTGCCCGGCGCCAAAAACTCCCGCTGGCCGACGACTTCGTCGACCGTGCGCGGGCGCATTCGCACCGCCAGCGGAGCGTTGGCAGCAATGGCTGCGGCTTCGGATTCCTTGAACAGGTCCATGGAGCGTAGTATACGCTCGCGATGGGCTCAGGGGAAATGGCAGTCGGCGGTGTCGATGGCGACCTGGCGGATTCGTGCGATTGCCAGAGGCCGAAATGGCCTTGCAGATCAGGAATTGATTCCTAAATTGCAAGACAAGATATGATCTCTCGCATCTACGCGCCGCTGGGCTGTAGACATCAAACTCATCTCCGATCTCTCGCCCCAAGTTATCGAACACCTGAACAAGACCGCCGGCTTCTTGTCACCAAACTGTCTGGATGGCTCAGAAGCATTCTCGGATAGCTCGCCGGGCGATCCGTCGATTCCAGGCACAGTCTTGTTGCTGGCAGGTCGGCGATTGAACCTTGGGGCTGTTCGGGATAAAGTGATGGATCGCGGCTGGGTGCGGCTTTCGGGTATTGGACAGCGGGCGAGGATCCGCGATCTGAATAGTCGGTCCGGCCAGGAGTTAAAATGACTTTCGAGGAACTTACCGAGGCTTCGCTGGCCGGCGAGGCGCTGACTCGCCAGCAGTGCCGGCTGGTGTTAAATTGCCCGGACGAGGATATTCTCTCGCTGCTGGATGCGGCGTGGCGCGTTCGCAGGCGGCACTTTGGTTCGCGCGTGCATATTCAGGTGCTCAGCAACGCCAAGAGCGGGCTGTGCCCGGAGGATTGTCGCTACTGCTCCCAGTCGAGCGTGTCGAAGGCAGAGATCGACCGACATGCGATGATAACCGCCGATGAACTGCTGGCCGGGGCGATGGCGGCAAGCTCGGTCGGGGCGAAACGGTTCTGCATGGCCTTCAGCGGGTCGGCTCTGAACGAGGCGGAACTCGATCGGTTCTGCGAGGCGCTGGGGCAGATCAAAAAGGCCTCGCCGGGGTTGGCACTGTGCGGTTCGACGGGATTCCTCACCGAGGACCAGGCCAGTCGTCTCAAGGAGGCCGGCTTGGACCGCGTCAACCACAACGTCAACACCTCGCAGCGATACTACGGACAGGTCTGCACCACGCACAGCTACAAGGATCGCCTGGCCACCATCGCTAACTGCCAGGCCGTGGGGCTGGAGATATGCTCGGGCGGCATAGTAGGCCAAGGCGAGAGCGACGAGGATGTGATCGACATGCTCCTGGCCTTGCGGGAGATTGGCCCGCAGGCCGTGCCGATAAACTTCCTCGTGCCGATTGCGGGCACGCCGTTCGAGGATCGCGGCGGCGACCTGAACCCGCGAAAGTGCCTGAAGGTTCTCTGCCTGGCCAGGCTGCTGCTGCCGACCCAGGAGATTCGCGCCGCCGGCGGGCGCGAGTACAACATTCGCAGCCTTCAGCCGATGGCGTTGTACGCGGCGGACTCGATCTTCGTCAGCGGCTACCTGACAACCGGTGGCCAGTCCGCCGAGGCTGCCTTTGAAATGATCCGCGACCTGGGCTTCGAAATGATCCGGGAATGA
>CAZMBZ010000171.1:0-11092 GCA_964564285.1 uncultured Planctomycetaceae bacterium
TCCCTATGAACTAAGAGCTAAGACCTGCCTGCCGGTAGGCAGGCCTGCCTGTCGGCAGCCAGGCAGGTATCAGCCTGTTGGGCTCAAGAACAAGAAGCAGAAAGCTTAACTTAGGGCCATAAACCGGTTTCAGGGATTAGCGATTTCAGGGACGGTTTCGAGGCAGATGTCAAAATGGCGGAAGACACGGACGCCGAACAACCGGTGACAGCAAACCGGTAACCGTGGGCCTGTTTAGGAAGTGTTAGTCCCGGGCTTTGCCGCTGCCGGCCGGGGCGGTAGAATGGGGCGATGAAGGTTATCAGTCTCCAATCCGGCAGCAACGGGAATTGCATCTACGTCGAGGCTGGCGGCTGTCGTTTGCTGCTGGATGCGGGCATCAGCGGCAAGCAGGCCGAGCTTCGCCTGGCCGAGCACGGGCGGTCCATTCGCGACGTTGACGCCGTGCTGATCTCGCACGACCACAGCGACCACGCGAAGGGTATCGGCGTTTTTCAGCGTAAGTTCAGCCTACCGGTTTATGTCACAGCCGATACGTTGCGGGCCGCCCAGTCGCGGCAGGGACTTGGAGCGTTGGGTGAGGTCAGACCTTTCGTAGCGGGCGAGAGGCTGGAATTTGACGGCCTGGGCGTGCAGACGATCCCCACGCCTCACGACGGTGTTGACGGCGTGGCGTTCGTCCTGGACGACGGCAGGCGGTGTCTGGGCGTGCTGACGGATCTGGGTCATCCATTTGCGGGCCTGGGCGAGGTGATCGCCTCGCTGGATGCGGTTCTGCTGGAGAGCAACTACGACCCGGAGATGCTGGTGGCAGGGGCGTACCCGGAGTTCCTCAAACATCGCATCGCCGGCCCCGGCGGGCACCTTTCCAACGACGAGTCAGCCGAACTGGTCAAGGCCTGGGCCTCGAAGAAGTTACAGTGGTTGTGCCTGGCCCACCTGTCCGAGCAGAACAACGCCCCGGACCTTGCCCTGGCCACCCACCGCCGGACGGTCGGCAAGTCGCTGGAGATAACAGTCGCCAGCCGATACCGCGCAGGAGACGTGCTGGAGGTGTAAAGCCGTCCGAGGTCTCCGCATCGCTGAAGCGAGCAACCCTAGGCCGGTGCCGGTTTCCGAACGCATATAAGCAGGCCGAAGATTCGGAGGTACAGGCTGCCGTTGGCGGCGACTATGCTGGAGCGGCAGGGGCGGGCCTTGGTGGAGAACTCGAACAGCACCTTGAACTCATCGCCCGCCTCGAGCACGACGTAATCCCCGCCCTCGCTGATGCAGTAGATCTTGCCATCGGCGCCGGTCGGGCTGGCGCGGAATGGACCCGCGCCGGCGAGCTTGCCCGTCCACTTGATCTTGCCCGTCTTGGCGGTCATGCAGGTCATGGTCTTCTTGTCGCCGTCCAGGACGTAGAGGTCCTCGCCGTAGAGCAGAGGCGTGCAGACGTCCGAGCCGTTGGCGTCCCAGGCCCAGGCGACTTTGTCGTGAGGAATGATCCCGCTGCCACCAGGCCGGAGTGCGTAAACGCCCTGTCTGTTGGACTGGCAAGTGAATATCAGCCCGTGCCCGACGACCGGGCTGGGGACGATTCGCTGCCAGATCGCCCGCTTCTTCGTGTACTCCCAGCGCCAGAGTTCCTTGCCGCTGTTGGCGTCGTGGGCGGTAACGAACTCCCCGCCGCAGATGATTATCTCCGTCCGACCATTCGCGACGATGGGCATCGGCGTGATGTAAGTCTCGCGGCTCTCGTCGACTGCGTCGGTGTCGCGCCGCTGGGCCCATAGCTTCTCGCCCGAGTTGGCGTCGTGGCAGAGCACCAGGCTGACCAGGTCCCCAGTGTAGGGCAGCTTGGCTCCGGGCGAGTAGGCATATGGCTTCTCGCGCCGCAATAAGGGCAGGTAGAGCTTCCCGCCGTGCAGCAGCGGGCTGGGGTTGTAGCCAAACTTGATGGCCAGGCACCCGTAATCCTTCACCAAGTCTCGCTGCCATAATATGTTGCCGTCCAGATCGGTTTTCACCAGCAACCCCGAACTGAACAGGAACCACACATTCTTGCCATCGCTGACCGGGCTTGATGCCGCCGTCTCGGCGCGACCGTCGCCGGTCTTGGCGCGCGAAAGCTTTTTCTCCCAAAGCATCTTGCCATCGGTGGCTGAGATGCACATGGCTGATAGGTCGTCGGTGCGTTTGTGGGCGGAGACGAGGAAGATTCTATCGCCGATGACGATGGGCGTTGCCCCGCCGCCGCCTGGCAGGGGCGTCAACCAGGCGATATTCTCGGTCTTGCTGAACTCGACGGGCAGATTATTCTCTTCGGTCGAGCCATTGAGCTTCGGCCCGCGCCACTGGGGCCAGTCGCCCGCCAGCGCAGTACCCGCCATTGCCGCCACGGCGATCAGTACCGTCAACGTGTTCAGGCATATGTGCTTGCGTGTCATGGTGAGACCTCTTTTCGATGAACTTGGAACCCCGCGGGCCGGCGCCGCGGGGAATCGCCAGTCGCCGATACATAGTTTAACGCATCTGCGAGCGAAGCAAGGCCTATTTTCGCCAACTCGCTCACGGCGTCCTGTCTACGATACGATTCGCCCGCCGGGGGCATGAATCTTATGTTTACCCCTGGACGCGCGGTTTCCGCGCTGTTTTGTGAGGGATAGACTATGTCTTACACCGCCAACAATCAATTCCATGACGTCGGCCGAAAGGGCGTCGCCTCGATACTGGCCCTGGCGTCGCTGATCATCCTGGTGGCCATCAGCGCCACGATGGCCACGCAAGGGTTCCTGGAGCTCCGCAAGAGCGATTCGCTCAGCCGGGCCACGCAGGCCCGCCTCTCGGCCGAGAGCGGCATGGCGTATATGACGCAAACTTTACGGAAGGTCAGACTGCCCGACAGCGTAAACGCCAACACCTTCATGGACGAGTTCCACACCGCCCTCAGCGAGCTTCTGGCGCCGATGAGCAATTCCGGTGTGCGAGTCACAAAGATCGGCCAGACTGTGCAAGTGTCGGAGATTCAACTGCCTGACATATGCTTCTCCTGCGAGTTCACGCTGGACTTGACGGCTAGTCCACCATCGACCCATATGACGGTTGCCGGGCGGAGCGGCGACTTCGTTCGCAAAGCGGCCGTGACGTACGCCTGCGTTGGCAAGCGGTCGAGCGTGTTCGATTTTGGTGTGGCATCGCGAGGCAAGATCATCATCAGCGGCAACGCGTCGTTGCTGGGAGTGAACGACACCTCCGAGGCGTCGGTGCTTTCGACGCGTGACGAGCCCGTGGCCATCCAGGCCGGCGGAAGTGCATTCATCGACGGCGACCTTTACGTAACCGGAGACTACGTCGACTACGTCTACCTCAAAGGCGGCGGCCTGACCATTGGTGGAACCAGCGATTACGACGAGATCCTCAACGACCACGTCTACCTCGGCACGCAGGAGCCGGACTTCCCGGAGATCGACACGGACCAGTACATACCGCTGGCTGTCAACCTGATCGATTCGAGTACGAACCTCAATGGCGGCAATACCTACAACAACATTCGGATCGCGGCCGGGACAAACCCGCACTTTCCGTCCGACACTGTCATAAACGGCATCATGTACATCGAGGCGCCCAATTACGTGACGTTCGCCGCCCAGACAACGATTAACGGCCTGATCGTCACGGAGGACTCATCGAGCACGGACATCGACGACTGCCAGATCGACTTCCGCGGCTCGTCATCGGCTCCGGGTGTGGAAATGCTACCTGACACCAGCGAATTCGCGGAGATAAAAACACACACCGGCACGGTGATACTGGCTCCTGGTTTCGGCGTGAGTTTCCGCGGCTCGAGCAACTCAATCAACGGCCTGATCGCAGCGGACAGGCTGTCGTTCCTGGGCAACAGCAACATTTCCGGCAACGTCGCCGGCTCAATCATGGGCCTGAGCGACTACGAGTTAAGCCTCAAGGGCAACGCCACTATTCGCATAAGCCGCCCTGACTCGGCTTCGCTGCCGGCGGGGTTCAAGCATCCCTTGGGCCTCGAGCCACAAGCCGGGACTTACACCGAACCATTGCAGTAAAGCGACTCAGGCGAGAGTCTTCTTTAGCACCCAGGCGATGTTCTCGCCGAGAACCTGCATGGTTCGCATGCCTTCTTCGTCGTTGGCGACTTCGCCCTTGTCCAAGCCAATGCCGAAGTTCCAGTAGCTCGAGCCCGGCACGATCATCTGCTCGATAAGAAAGAAGTGGTTGATCGAATCGAAGGCGTGTATCGACCCGCCGCGCCTGACGGCCACGACGGCGGCGCCGACCTTCCTGCGGAACATGGCCCCATTGGCCAGGGCTACCAGCCCAGCCCGGTCGATCAGGGCCTTGAGTTCCGGCGTTATGTCCGCGAAATACGTCGGCGAGCCGAGAATTATCCCATCCGCCTCAGCCATCTTCTGGATGCAGTCGTTGACCACGTCGTCTGTCTGGATACAACGCTTGTCCTTGTTTTTGAAGCAGGCGTAACAGGCCGTGCAGCCGGCGATTAGTTTGCCGCCAAGCTGGAAAATCTCCGTTTCGATTCCCTCAGCCGCGATGGGCTCCAACACCTTGCCCAAAAGCATGGCTGTATTGCCTTTGTTCCGGGGGCTTCCGTTGATCGCGATGACTTTCATGTCGAGTTCCTTTGCTGAAAGGGTTTCGTTGGGCCGTAGGGGATTGTTCCCGACCAGAGACCCAAACACAAGTTCCACTGCTATCGTATTTGCCCGAGTCGCCCTCATAAAAAGCGAGAGAGGTTTTGAGCGAACCTGACCAGCGGGTTGTCATGTTGAATGTTATGGGCGCAAATGGTTGCATGCCTGACTACCGGCCCGACAGCGACACATCAGCAAGGAGATTTGCGATGATCGAAAGACCAAAGGATATCAGTAGGCGCTCGTTCCTGAAGGGCGTCGCGGCCGGCGGGGCGGTTCTGGCAGCACCGTACGTACTTACTTCCGCAGCCCTGGGCGACGCCGATCATCCGCCTGCCAGCGAGCGCATCGTGATGGGCGGCATAGGTTTGGGAGGCCGGGGCAGCGGGGACCTCCGCTGGCTGCTCGGACAAGGCGACGTGCAGTTCGTATCGGTCTGCGATGTCGCCGGCCCGCGGCGTCTGCGAGCCAAAAACATGGTTGACGGCAAGAATGGCAACAAAGACTGCAAGGCGTACATAGATTTGCGCGAGATCCTTGCTGAAAGCGACGGGATCGACGCCATGCTGATCGCTACCGGCGACAGGTGGCACGCCCTGGCCGCCATCCTCGCCATGAGGGCAGGCAAGGACATTTACTGCGAGAAGCCGGGCACGATGACAATCGCCGAGGGCCGAGCGGTGGTGGACACTGCCAGTCGGTACGGCAGGATCTTCCAGACAGGCGCCCAGAGGATGAACGAGGCGAATTTCGTCTTCCCGACCGAACTGGCCCGCAACGGCCAGTTGGGGAAACTGCACACCGTCCGAGCCCACATGTGGCCGAGAGTGCAGGACGTGACCAAGAACGAATGGCTCACAGCCCAACCGGAACCACCCAGGGAGCAGTTGGACTGGGACCTCTGGCTGGGTTCCGTGCCGTGGCGTCCATACAACGCCGCATATCCCGGGAGCTGCGGCACCTGGGGAGTTTACTGGGATTTCGCCGCGGGTGTCGCCGGATGGGGCAGCCACACCTTCATCCAGTGTCACATGGCCGCTGGATGCGAGCACACCTCTCCCGTCGAGTACACCTACCCGGGCAATTCCTCCGGGGCGGGCATGGTCACGCGGTTCGCAAACGGGGTCAAGATGACCCTGGAGTTCGCCGGCTGGCGGGGCACATGCGGCGTACGGTTCGAGGGCAGCGAAGGCTGGGCGTCGGTGGCTGACGGATACCCCAAGCCGGACTTCTCCTCGCCTGCCCTGCAGGGCGAGTTCAAGAAGGTAATGAGCGATTACGTCGCCAGGACCCGGCGTCCCATGAACCATTTGCGGGACTTTCTGTCATGCGTCAAGACCCGCCGTCAGCCAATCGCCAACCCCGAGGTGATGCATCGGTCCATGACCACCTGCCATGCGGTCAACATCTGCCTCGCGCTGAAGCGCGACTTGAAGTGGGACCCGCAAAAGGAAGAGTTCATCAACGACCCCGAAGCCAACCGCATGCGGGCACGGGCAATGCGCCAGCCATGGCGGGTCTGAGCCAAACGCTCCAGATGTGTTGTCGGCGGAATCTGGCTGCTATAAAGTGGTGAAACCTTGGCCTCGGGCATAGCATTATGCCATGGTGTTACTTGGTCCCTCTTACCACCCTACAAAGCGGGGAAACAGAAATGGTTGTATGGAAATTGCCGAAAGAGGCTGTCGAAGATCCTTTTCGTCCCCCGTCAAAACCTTGCGACGTGTTTTGTTTGCATTGCGGCAAGGAGTTTTCCAGCGATAAGATCCGCTGGGAACGCCGGGGAAAAGAGGGTTTCTGGTGCTGCCCGACGCCCGGTTGCGACGGCGCGGGTTATAAGTTCGACATATTTCCCGTCGCCGCGATGGGTGGCCCGAGCGAGCAGGAGACCCACGATTGCGGCGAACTTGACGAAGAACCGTGGTAATCGTTTTCGCAGGGAAGCGGGGGAAGAAAAAACAGCAAAGACCTGCCGGAAGGTCTCAGTCCGCTTGGCCGGCGGGACGGTGGTAGTCGGCTATGGCTTCCAGGAATGCCTGTCCGTACTGGGCGAGTTTCTTCTCGCCGATGCCGGTAACCTCTCGCATTTGTTCCTCGCTTTCGGGCGATAATTGGGACATCTCGCGCAGCGTCCGGTCCGAGAACACGACGTATGGCGGGACATTTTTCTCGCGAGCCAGCTTGGTTCGCAAGCTTCGCAAATGCTCGAAAAGCCCGGCGTCGTAAGCGCCATCTGGCTCGGCGTTCCTGGCCCGTCTGCCCGCCCGGGAGGCCCTTGCCGCCGTCGCGGTCTGGCGCTGCTTGAGCACGCTGAACGACCGCCGGCCGAAGAGGACCTCCGCGCCGGTCTGCGTTACGTGCAAAATCGGCAAGCCATCCGGCGAGAGCGCGAGAAACTCCTGGGCGATGAGATCGTCGATGATCGATCGCCAATGACGCTTGGTCTTGCCCTTGCCGGCGCCGTAGGTCTTGACCTCGTCGTGGCGGAAATCACGGATCTTCTGCGTGTTGGCTCCGCAGACCACATCCACCACGTGGGCGGCGCCGAAACGCTGCCCGGTCCGCATCACGGCTGACATCACGATCTGTGCATCCACCGTCGCGTCGACCTTCTCGACCGAGCCGCGACAGACATCGCAGGCACCGCAGTTTTCCGGCTCGTACCGCTCGCCGAAGTAGCCCAATATCGTCCGCCGTCGGCAGACGTTGGTTGAGGCGAACCGAGCCATCTCGTTGAGCTTCTGCGAAGCGATCGCGCGCTCAGACTCGCTCTCCATCCGGTCGATGAAGTACCGCTGCTTGGAAATATCGCCCCGGCCAAAGAGTAGCAGACAGTGCGCCGGTTCGCCGTCGCGCCCGCTGCGGCCTGTCTCCTGGTAATAGCCCTCCATATTCTTGGGCAGGTCAGCGTGAACGACGAACCGCACGTTGGATTTATCGATGCCCATACCGAAGGCGATCGTCGCAACCACCACATGCACCTCGTCGCGATTGAAGGCCTCCTGATTGGCCTGGCGGACCTCCGGCGCAAGCCCCGCATGGTACGGGGCGGCAGAGACGCCATGGTCGCAAAGGAACGAAGCCGTCGAGTCCACGTTGGCTCGCGTCGTGCGGTAGATGATTCCCGACTCGCCCGGGCGATCCTTGAGAAACTCCGCCACCTGCCGATTGACGCTCTCTTTCGGCGTGACTTGGTAGAACAGGTTAGGCCGGTCGAACGACGCCCGCACCGTGTGAGGCTCGCGCAGGGCAAGCCTTTCGATGATGTCCTGCTGGACGCGTTGCGTGGCCGTGGCTGTGAAGGCGGCCAGGGGCACGCCGGGGAAGCGCTCGACAATTCGCGACAGGGCCAGGTAATCCGGGCGGAAGTCGTGCCCCCACTCGGAAATGCAGTGGGCTTCGTCGATGGCGAACAGGCAGAGCTTGACCGACTCGAGCGTCGAGAGGAACCCATCCATCGCCAGACGTTCCGGCGCGACGTAGAGAAGGTCTATCGCCCCGGCTTCGAGGCGCCGCATCACCTCGGAGCGCTGCTGGCCGTCGAGGGTGCTGTTGTACACCTCGGCCCGCAGGCCGTTGTCTGCCGCGGCGTCGACCTGGTCCTTCATCAGGCTTATCAGCGGACTGACCACCACGCACGTGCCGTCGAGCAGGTGGGCCGGCAACTGATAGCACAGGCTCTTGCCGCCGCCGGTGGGCATGACGGCAAACGCGTCGCGCCCGGCAAGCACGGCGCGGACCAGCGCTTCCTGGTTCGGCCTGAACGTACGAAAACCGAAGACGCGATCCAGCGCCTCGACCAGGTTGTCGCCTGAATTACCTTTGCCTTGGGATACGTTCATTATCGCCTTCCCCCAGATTCACCGGGAAACATACTCGTGTCGCTCGAATCCATTATCCGGCCCCACGTGCGATGATGCAACCGCCAGTTTGTGCCTGCGCTGGTGTGCTCGCCGATGGAATGGGCGCAAAATCCGGGCGGCAGGACACAAGGTTTAGCTTATGCCTGCCGCCCGAAACCGGCAGCGCCTGATTCTTTATTGGCAATGATTCTGGATTGATATTTCGGCATGATCGCCGCGGAACTTTAGCCCGTAGGTTCAGCGGGTGGGTAAGATGCGATTTCAAGTTTCGCGTTAAACTATGGTTATGAATTTATGTCGATTCCTGCCCGCGTTTGGGAACGCCAAAGGGACAATGATTATCGGTCTGTCGTCGACTGCGATGGCCAGCCGGCCCGCTATGCGGCCGGTGCCTCATGCCCGCGAGCGCGAACGAAGCGAATTGCCTCGGTCACGCCGGCAACGAGCAGGTAGATGGTGATGATCATGATCAGCCCTTCGGCGATCAGCAGAGCGATGTTCGAGCTTGGGTCGCTCATAAGCTTGGCCACCATCAGGCAGAGGCTCGTCAGAGTGGTCACCAGCATTGCCACCGCCGGAACCAGGGCGAACCAAATGCTGCGACCCTGCCTGAGCAACCACAGCGAGGCGATGGCCAAGACCAGGGCTGCCAGGAGCTGGTTGCTGGTTGCGAAGATCGCCCAAAGGGCTTTCTGCCCGCCTGTCAGGGCGAAAGCGAGCATGAGCCCGACAGCCAGGCCGGAATTAACCCAGTACTGGCGCAGGACCAGGCACAAGCCTCGGAACAGGCCAGTCGTTGCGATGGGTTTGAGCGGTGCTGCCGGCTGATCGGCAACGCTGGGCGCCACAGGCAGGCCGTCGGCGCCGCTGAGTATCTCCGTGCCGTCGCCGGCCTGTTCCGTTGCGGCCACGGGCTTGGCAAAGACATCGTAGCGGGCAAAGATAGTTCGCCAGACTTCCTCGATAAGGTATCTCGTCAGTCGAACGGCCGTGTCCAGCGTGGTCACCAGGAAACCCTCCAGCAGGACCATTCCCGCCAGTGCTCCTACTGCCACGGGCACGTCGAAGGCAAGCTTCACCGCATTGCCGACCGCCATGGCGAAGCCCAGGACTGGGTTGGACTTCACGCCCGTCAAGCCCATAAGGGCGACCGGGTGAACGTCACTGATGTACTCGGCCTTGACTGCTCCGACGACGAACACCGCGATAACGCAGGCGGCCAGGAAGCTTTCCAGGAGCATGGAGTTGTATCCGACTTGCCGGGTGGCTTTTTCGTTACTCAGTTGCTTGCAGGTGGTTCCGCCAGCACACAAGCTATGGAAGCCGCTGACAGCCCCGCAGGCGATGAGTATGAACATGCCCGGCCAGATAAAGCCATTTGCCTGGTTGCCCTCGGCTATATTGATCGCCGGGAGCATCTCGGCACCTTTTTGGAGTTGGCTGACATCGGCGCCACGGAAGCCCGCGACTATGAGCGTCACCACCAATGCAGCCATGCCCACGTAGAGAATGTGTACATTGATGAAATCGCGGCTCTGGAGGAATATCCACACGGGCACGCCTGCGGCGATCAGCACATAACCGCTCAGCAACAGCTTCCACACAAGCGGATCAAAGGCGATCGGGCGCAGCACGCCCACAGAGATCGAAACCGCGCAGATAGCTACCGCCAACAAGCTGCACTTCCAGACCGCTACCTTCTTCTTGAAGTAAAGCCAACCCATCAGAGGCGCGATGATGGTGATGCAAACCACGCTCATCGACGCGATCCCGCCGATGACGACTTCTTCCTCGCCCGCCGGCGTTTCCACCACGCGGAATATCCCCTGGTCGGGCGGAAGGTCCAGGCGAGCGAATGGGAGCTTGCTCGTAAGAGCCTGGGCGGAAAAGTTCAGGAAAGCCGCGCACACCAGTGCGAGTATCACAACCACCAGTACTGTCATGGCCAGGAACGGCCCCGTGCCTACCATCCGCCGAACGATAGTGACTATGGACGTGCCGCCTTCGCGCGTGGCCATGTAGGTGGCAAGGTAATCATGCACCGCCCCGATGAACACGCCACCCAGCAGCACCCAAAGCAAAGCGGGAAGCCAGCCGTAAATTATCGCGATCACCGGCCCGAGAATCGGGCCGGCCCCGGCGATCGAGGCGAAGTGGTGCGCAAAGACCACCGGCGTTGGTGTCGCGACGTAATCGCGTCCGTCGGCCAACGTGACTGCCGGCGTTGGACGCGACGGGTCCATGCCCAGTTTGCGGGAGATGTAGCCCGAGTAAAGCCGCCCCGCCCCAAACAGAAAGACCATCGAAACCAACAGTATCAGGAGAACAGTCATACCAGCGTTCCTTCTCAGCCATGCGTATGCGCCGGGCGAAAGGAAGTGGCGAAGCCGCCTGCTTATGGGCCCCTAAGGCCCGGCCGCGATTGGCCATGATAACCATAGGGGGTGAGAATCGTCAACATTACTCGGGTTTTCGCGCGTCGAGCCGGCGAGTAATGGTGACAATCTTTCGGCCATCGGCGACTCGAAGTCGTCCGGCGTATTTTGGTATTCCACCTATGCG
>CAZMBZ010000172.1:0-6391 GCA_964564285.1 uncultured Planctomycetaceae bacterium
GAACCTCAGACGACCTCGCCAACTGCTGCAACGACTTCTCGCAAACTCCGCTTGATTTGATCTTATTCATTATACCCCCGCCTCGGATTTTGTCAGTCTAAAATTGCGGCAAATAGTGTTCAATATTGCGACACGCGAAGGTTTCGCATATCATGGGGACATGGCCAGTCATATAGCCAACACCGCGCCCGAGACACCCGCCGGCCGGCGGACGGTCCTGCTGCTTGACCACGGTAAAGTCGCGATCAAGAGCGGCGTTTACGACCAGGAAAATGGATCGCGTCCCCAATGGCCCTGGGTAGCGTCCCTATTCTTATGAAAGGAACTAAACTGTTACCCCAATTGCGCGGAATTGCGTCTATAAGAAAACCGCCCCGGAAATCATCCGGGGCGGCTTGTTGCGTCTGTGTCTGTGTGTCTGTGTGAAACCTGCCTGCCGGCAGGCAGGCCGATCGCTTATGCGCGGCCGCTTCGACTCGCGTCGCTCGCTCAGGACCTGCGGCGACGGCGTTTCAACAGCACTCCCAATCCGCCTAACGCCAACAAGCTCATCGTGGCAGGCTCGGGAACGACGGTTAGAGCTTCGGATAGGCCGTATATCGCACAACCGTTAGAAAAGTCCTGATTGTAGTTACTGGCCCGTCTAATCCATTCCCCATTCATGTTGGAGTTCCCCATCGAAACACACCGATCAGTATCACCGAACGGGTTATCACTAGCGGTGCCGTCACCCATGGAACCTGTCCAGGAGAGGGCCCACCTACTAGTCGCTGAAGTGAGTGGCGTGCCATCGATATGTGTTAACGCGTTCGCTATAGATCCATCCCACATATCCGCATAGCCCGTGGCTAGGGCGTTGCCCACTACGGTAAAGACGGGAGCGGTTACCACTGCGTGGGCGTTGGCGTTAACGGTGGCAGAGGACCCTATGACCTTCCACGTTACGCCAATGCTCGTGCCTATTCCAGCGGTATTGGCTTCCGTCTGCACAATAGCATCGAAAGTGGCTAAATCATCCCAGGGGGCTACGGGGGGGTCGATTGAGGCATTAGTCGCCGTCTTCGTAACAAACGCCAAGTGAAAAGTGTCGCCCTCGCCCAGACCCGCCGGCACCAGTGGGTCTGAGACGTCAATGGTTGCCGCCTGTGTCGCCGGGGTCAGTGCGAAGCATGCCATCGCCACGACGGCGAGGCTCAATACTGTTTTGATTCTGCTGCTTTTCATGATTTGCTACCTCCTTCTAGTAATGGGCTCTCGAAAACCCTCTAATCCCTCGCTTGTGGCACGTTTGTGCCGGGTTTCCAAGCGAAAGACAACTCTTGGTAACGATTTGCACAGATTTACACGAACATGATCCGGCGAAGCCTTCGAACCTCAGACGACCTCGCCAACTGCTGCAACGACTTCTCGCAAACTCCGCTTGATTTGATCTTATTCATTATACCCCCGCCTCGGATTTTGTCAGTCTAAAATTGCGGCAAATAGTGTTCAATATTGCGACACGCGAAGGTTTCGCATATCATGGGGACATGGCCAGTCATATAGCCAACACCGCGCCCGAGACACCCGCCGGCCGGCGGACGATCCTGCTGCTGCTTGACTACGGTCAGGACGCGACCAAGAGCGGCGTTTACGACCATGCGCGCCGGGCGGGTTGGCGGGTGCTCGACCTTTCGGATTACACCTGGCAGATTCCGCGGAGGCGCCGCATCGACGGCGTGCTGTATCACCCGGAGGAGAGGCACGTTCGGTTGGTCAGACGGCTGCTTCGCCTGGGCGTGCCGGTTGTGCAGATCGATAACTTTGTGCTTCCAGAGAAGTGCTGCTGCGTCGTCCCGGATCACCGGGCAATCGGCCGGCTTGCGGCGGAGCACTTCGCCCAGCGCGGCTTCCGGAACATGGCGTATCTGCATAGCGAGGTGTTCGCTGATTCGCTGTTCAAAGACGTCGGCCTGAGTTTCGCCGAGCATGCCCGCCGGCTGGGCGCCACGGTCGATCTGTTCGCCATCCAGCGCCTCGGCAGGTCGGTCCCATGGGCTCGGCTGGACATACTGGCCAAACGGTTGGCCCGGCAGATCGCCAAGCTCAAGCTGCCGTTGGGCATCTTCACCTACCACGACACGATGGCCATCCGTATCTGCCAGTTGTGCGACGTAGCCGGTCTGAGAGTGCCCGAGGAGGTGGCGGTTCTGGGCAATTACAATGACCCGTACAAGTGCGAGTTCGCCCCGATGCCTCTTTCCAGCGTGGACGTCGACTTGTTCGGCCAGGCCCGCACCGCGGCCGAACTGCTTGGACGCATGATGGACGGCGAGCCGGCCCCGGCCGGGCCGATTCTGACCCCGCCGGCCGGCGTGGTGGCCCGCCAGAGCACCGACGTGCTGGCTGTGCCCGATGTGGAGGCCGCAAGTGCGTTGCGGTACATGTGGGAGCACCTGGCCGAGCCGCTGACGGTCGTCGGCATCGCCGAGGCCGCGGGCATTTCGCGTCGGAAGCTGGAGCGGCGCTTCCGTCAGCACCTTCACCGAGGCGTCAATGAAGAGCTGATGCGCAAACGAATCGAGCGGGCCTGCGAGCTGCTGGTCAGCACAAAAGCCACCGGCAGCGTTATTGCCGAGCAAGTCGGCTTCGGCACGGATAAGTACTTCTACGTGATGTTCCGCAAGCTCATGGGCACAACGCCGAGGAAGTACCGGCTGGCGCACCGCGATAAGGTCGGCCAGGGCGAGGGGTAAGCCAAGGGCTCCGCGTATTCGTGGCGCTGCTTCGTATTCGAAGTGCAGGGATTGGCGAAGACTGGACAACGCGCCGGGGCAACAGAAAACGTTGCGATCATGCGACAGCCCTTGGAGCCTGCCTGCGGTAGGCAGGTGCGGAGACGTCAGTCGCCGCTTTCGATGGCGGAAGGAAGCTCCGTCTTCGCCGGTGCGGCGGCTGTCGGCGCGGTGGCTTGGCCCATGTTGCGTTTCATGGCGATGTAGTCTGCGGAGTTGACAACGCCGTTGCCATCGGCGTCGGCGGACCAAAGCGAAGGCTGGCATAAAGGAAAGTCGCACACCATGATCGGACTGGGTGTAATTGGTGCTTTACCCCGGTCGCCGTCCGCCGTACACTGGTTGTGGCAAGTGTGCTTGGCGGCATGGTGGGGCAGCATGGCCCAACAACGGTTGGCAATCATGGCAACGATGCAGGCGATTCGAGATTTGGGACGAGAGATCGGCGGGCGTTTCAACCCGCAACGGGTGATCCTTTTTGGCTCGCACGCCAGGGGCACAGCGCATCGCGACTCCGATGTGGACCTTCTGGTCATCATGCCCTTTCGGGGCCGGTCCGCCGGGAAGGCCGCCGAGGTTCTCATGAGCGTTTCCCCGCCGTTTGCGATTGATGTGCTGGTGCGCACTCCGCAAGCTGTGCGGCGACGGATGGCCATGGGCGACTGCTTCATGCAGGACGTCGTGGAAAATGGAATAGTCATCTATGAAGCGAATCGTAGCCGAGTGGGTTGAAAAGGCCTAACAGCCCGTTTAGAAAGCTATCTCTGCTGCGAGCGGCCTGGATTCCTGCGCGTCTGCGTCAGAAATACTCGGCAATGCTAAGGCATTGCCTGCGTTTTCTTCCTTGATGCTCGAAATCCCGACTCGCTCTCGCGACGAGATCCATTTCTAAACGGACTGCTAAGGCGACTTCGGCGTGATGCAGCGGGAACTGCGGGTCAGAAAGTCGCCTTGTTTCGAAGCCGTTTGTTTTCACGCCCAGCAATGCGCCGAAAAGTACATGAAGGCTCGTTTGGCGCGGGCTGGAGTTCCTTTCGCAAAGATTCATAGCCTCACGACTCTCCTGGATCAGGTTCTGCCGATGGAACCGCTGTGGGAATCCCATCGCGCCGATCTGGCTCACCTGTCGGCCTACGCGGTGGCGTTTCGCTATCCCGGCGAATTGGCCGACCGGAGCGAGGCGAAAGACGCCGCAGTTTGCTGCCGGCGATTCCGCGATGCGGCGCGTCTTGCCCTGCGGCTGTGAGGGGGAGGGAAAAAGATGGTCATGGTGTAATCCGCAAGATGCCCTTGGAGCCTGCCGGCGGTAGGCAGGTGCGGTGACGAGACCCGACGAAGTCGGGCGACCTCACCGCTCTTGAGACGACGAAGCCGAAGGCGAAGACGCTTTCGCTGGCGGCGCGACTGGCTCGACTAAAGACGACTAAAGAAACCTCTCCCGAGTCTGTCGGCGGGCGGGCATTACAAACGGGGATGTCTGGGCTATGTGAGGCGTCTGGGGTGTATGCGGTGTGTAGTGAAGTTCAGTGTGGCTTGGGGCTCGCGGCCGGCTAGGGGGAACACCCTATGGGCGTCATTTCGTCGTTTGACGAAGTGTAGTTTTTTGGAGCTGGTGGGAGCGGGATTGGGCAGGCGGATTTGGGGCGCACGGAAGTATGGTTTTTGTGCCTGGCACGGCGCGGAAATGGGGTTTTTCGGGCCTGGAACGGTGCTGAAATGGGGTTTTTGATAGCGCCAAGAAGGGTTTTTCGAGCGCCATTCGCGTGATAAAGAGGGGATTTCGAGCCCCATCCGCGCGATAACGAGGGAGTTTGGCGGGTGGTAAGAGGTGTTGTTGCGTGCCGGCCGAGCGCGCAAGAGGCTGTTTTGACGGCATTTGCGATATCGGCAGGCGTATTTTGATAGTGTAACGTTAGCGCCAGAGCGTGTTTTGCTGGGGTGATAACGTGTTCTTGGGGGCGAATTGCAGACAAAGGACGAGGATAAGTGCGATGACACGTGCGACAAAGGGCGCAGCCTGCCGGGTTTTGCCTGACTATCGACTGTTTTCCGCGCTGGTGCCGCGGTTGCGGCGGCTTGTTTTCATGTGTTTTCGCGCTCAGAGCATCTTAAGTTTCATCTGTCGCATTCATGCTGGCTGCGGCTTCGGCCGGACGGCGTCAGGCTGCATCGACAATGCCAAGGCATTGCCTGCTTCGCCTTCCTTGCCGGCCTCGTCCTCGCCGACGCCTGAATACGACATCTGAAACTTAAAACGCTCTAAAGGAACTTCAGATTGGCGGCTCGTGCGGCTGCGGCATCGAGGATGATCTTGAAGTTGCCCCTGGCGGGATCGACTCGGCTGACGGGCAGTTCGGCGCGGGCCTCGGGGTCGTTGTCGAGCAGTTTGGCGACGGCGTCGGCCTTGTCGGAGCCCGTAACGAAAAGGATGACATTTCGGGCGGCGTTGATCAGCGGGAAGGTGATGGTCATGCGGTTTCGCCCGAGCACGGGTACGTGGTAGGCGGTTACGAGTTTTTCGGTTTCGCTGACGGCCTCGGTGTTGGGGAAGATGCTGGCAGTGTGTCCATCACCGCCCATGCCGAGCAGGATCAGGTCGAATTGCGGGATTCCCATTTTGTCGGATGGCACGGCCTTTCTGATGGCCTTTTCGTACTCGGCCGCGGCGACCTGTATATCCTCCTCATCGGCGGGCATGGGGTGGATGTGCATGAGGTCGATGGGCACGTGGTCCAGCAGGGTTCGCTGGGCCATTCTGTAGTTACTTGCGACGTGATCTTGAGATACGTCGCGTTCATCGCCGAAGAATACCTCGACGTTCTGCCATGGCACATCGCCGCTGCATCCGTCGCTGGCCAGGCGCAGATAGAGCCCGTGAGGCGTGGTTCCGCCGGCAAGGGCGAGATAGCAGCATCCATGCCGACAGACCGCCTCGGAGACGATTGCTTTGAAGAATTTGCTGGCCAGGCCAGTGGCCTGCTCGACCGACGGCTCGACGTAAACTTCCTTCGATTGCTCCGCCATGGTTGCGTCCCTTTCTGAATCGATGCTCGCGCGTACACAGTAAGTATATCGAACATCGCCGCGGGAGACTTGGGTGGCATTCGTCAAAACCGCCCCAGGAAAACACATAATCCTTCCGCTGGGAATCTTCGATTCGGCAATTCGATTCGACAAGATGATACATCCCCAGTCGTTCAATAAGAAACCCTTACCGGATGAATCTTGGGTCAGGCTGGGCCGGGGGGCCGGGAACCGGGCTTCAATGTTTTGCGAAGTATCTCATTGCCTGAGTCGACAAACCTGAATATAATATTTTCAACCGTAGAGTACAGGTGGAGCGTCAGGGGAAGTAGACGCGGGCTCCTTTCGCCCCACAACTTTCATTTCGTGGTCTTTTTGAATTGCCGGCCGCGGTAAGTGCGACCGGGGGAGCGTAGCGCATGTATACGCGATCAAAGCTTGGAATACGCTTGGGTTTGTCCATGTCGGTGGCGGTGGGTATCTGGTTGTTTGTCTCGCCGCTGGCCGCGCGTGCCCAGATTCGGCTGGACACGACGGGTTCCACGACGAAGGGCAATCGTTACTACAAGGTCGAGTTGGCCGCGCCGGACAAT
>CAZMBZ010000172.1:6491-11091 GCA_964564285.1 uncultured Planctomycetaceae bacterium
CGAGGGTGGACCTGCCCGGCTCGCTGGACTCGCTCAAGCTCGACAGCACGGGACGCATCTGCGTGCAGTTGGACGGCTCGGCCGTGTATATGATCGAACCGGGCGCGTCCGAACCGATGAAACATTGCGTGCGAAAGGGCATTTGCGATTTTTGTACCGACTCCAACGGCGAACTCGTACTGCTCACCAAGGATGCGATCATTCGCTACGATGCTTCCTGGCACAAGGAAATGTGGAACGTCAGTATTCCCTGCCACGGCGTCAATCAGCGAAGTCACCTGGCTGTTTGCGGCAAGACTGGGGTGGCCGTCGTCGTCGGCAGTAGCAAGGCCCACAATGGGCGTACCAACTGGCGCGGTCCATACGCCCAGGGTTTTGATCGCGAGGGCAAGAACATCTGGACTCTCTGGAACTTCGACCCGAAAAGCCAATTGAGCAAGAAGGACGGCGGCAACGACCTGACGGCTGAGGCATGGGGACGAACGGTCCGCATGGGCAAAGACGGCAAGGTATACATCCAGATGCACACGACCCGGGACAAGACCGTGTTGAATCAGGACCCCACCGACGTCACCAAACCCATCGACCCCGCCGTTTTCGCCGGCGCGTTCGAGTCCGCGCCGGGCAAGTCCTACTCGCGGAATAGCGAGGTCGCGGCCAGCGTTTTGTTCCGGGCGGACCCGCTCGATGGGAACATCGAACACGGCACGTGGATGAACGCCTGGCTGATGCAAGGCAAGAAGGCCAATTGCCTGGGGATGATCGACGTCGCCACCGACGATCAGGGGCGAACATACGCCGTGGGCTGGTCGGAGGCAGGTTGCCCCGTTAAGGACCCCTGGTACTGCGACGAATCCACCTATCGCGGGCACGGGTTCCTGGCCATCTTCGACAGTGAACTCCAGATGCTCCAGTGCGGATATTTCCAGCAGACCGTCATAGCCAGCGTGGACGCCGCCTATGGGTACGTGGTTATCGGCGGCAGGCTGATGAACGGTTCGTCCAACAAGGGTCTCAATCTCAAGGCCCACAATCCGATCCAGAAGCGCCTCAGCGACAATGAGTCCGAGGCGTATCTCGCGATTTTCTCCACGGGCGACCACGGTCAGGCGGAAGCGCTCGGCTCGGTTCCGGGGGCTCCCACGGTAGTCAAGGCTGCTGCCGTGACTCCGGTCGCGGTCAAGACCACCCCGGCCGAGCAGGCCGCCATCGAGCTTCAGATCGCCCAGGATCTGCTTAGCGCTTCCAAGTTCGCCGAAGGCAGTGCCAAGCTCGATTATATTATCGCCCGATACGGAACCACTCCTGCCGCCGCGGAGGCCAAGACAATAAAGGAAATGCTGGCCAAGGATGCCGCAACGATGGCGGCCATCAAGGCGGCAGCGAAACCGGCCGGCAACCCCAAAGATGAAAAAGCCGCCGACAGACTGCTCCAGCAGGCCGATAACTACCTGGCCAACGGCATGAAGAAAATGGCCTGCGAGAAGTTAAGAGCAATCGTCAAAAAGTACCCCAAAACCAAGGCAGGCCGGGCCGCCGACAAGATGCTGCTGAAGAACTTTGGAATCTGATCTGTTCCGATAAGAAGGCATCAGGCAGTGGGGGCAAAGCGGCAAGTAAGGGCCGTGCCGGAAGCTCATGGATAGCAATCCCTGGGAATCGCAGGTTCATGACCGCACGCGTTCATTTCTGCCGCTGTTAACGCCGTCTCCGTATCCCCCGCATGCCCGCTGCTTGAGTTGTGGGCGGCGGAGTTGAAACCGCTACCGGCCAGGGTCCGCGTAGGCGACCTTGCCGGCTATGTGGACTTCCACTACTCGTCCCTTGCCGGTAAGGATGTCTTCCAGCGGGGCCGGCGTGTCGTGCGGAATGTTAACGGCGATCCAATCGGCCTGCTTACCGGGTTCGAGACTGCCGATGGTATCGGCAAGGCCCATCGCCTGGGCGCCGTTGATGGTGCCCATCTGCAGGATCGTCTGGTTGTCCACCTTTCCCTCGGCCCGGATTCGCTGAAGCTCGCTCAGCATATCCAGCGATTCGTTGCTGGCCAGGCTGTCGGTGCCGATCGCCACATTTATGCCCGCCGCAAGCATCTCGGCGTACCTGTGCCCGCTTCGGCCAAAGAAATCGTTGCTGCCCGGGCAGCAGACAATCGAAACGCTTGTTGTTGCCAGGAGCTTCAGCTCTCGGTCGTCAATAAAGTTGCAATGCAGCAGCGACGCCGGCCCGTCCAAAATTCCCACGCGACGGGCGAAGTCCACTGGCGTGCAGCCTGGTATCTGAACGGATGAGTTGAGCAGGCCCATGTGCAGCAGGAAGTCCAGAAGCTTGCCCGATCCGTGCAGCAGCAGTTGGCGTTCGCCCTCGGTTTCAGCCAGGTGGGTGGCCAGGGGCCAGCGACGGCGATGGGCCAGCGCCACGGTCTGGCGGTAGACTTCCTCGCCGGTGGTGTAAGGCGAGTGAGGACAAAGCCCGAAACGAAGCCGCTTCGTCGCCCGACAGCCGACAATGTGCTTGCGCAACCGATCGAAAGCGCCCTCAGCCAGCGGGCCAATTCCCATGACCTCCGCGTAGCACACGCTTCGCAGGGGAGTTTGCTTGAGAACTCGCCACGCGCGATTGTCGTGGCAGACGTCCGCAATCGCCGTCGTGCCGGTTTTCAATGCCTCGGCTGCGCCGTCGGCGACCGCGCCGCCGGTGGTTGCAACGGCGGGCCAGTGGGTCTTCAGCGCGTAGAGCCATTGCGGCATGGGCCTTCGTGCCGGAAGTCGGCCACGAAGGTGAGTAAGTTCCAGGTGGGTGTGTGCGTTAACCAGGCCAGGCAGCACGGCCAGTTCGCCAAGTTCGCGGTGATTAGCGGTAGGGGAGACGACTGATTCCGGTCCGATGGCCTCGATGACGGCCCCTCGCCCCCGCATTACCCCGCGCCGATGAATCTTGCCGTCAGCGGGCAGGATCCACTCGGCAGAGATGCTCCATTTTCGCTGGTTGCTCACGGGGAATCTGAAAACCAGTTGTGCCAATCCGGCGAGAGGTCGTACTGGCGGATGTTGCCAGCCATCGCTTGGGCACACTCGCATTGATCCCGATTGCCCTCGATGGCCAGAGCGACTTGGCGAATGATTTGCTCTTGGGCGCCGACGATTCCCGCCAGCCTTTCGCCATCGGATTTGTCGGAGAGCGGGCCGAACAAACTCCCCGCCGCAAATGGCCTGTGCCTGCTGCCGGACTCGGCGAAGTTGACCACGTAGCAGATGGCCGCGTAGCACATCTGGAGTTCCTTGGCCAGGAACATCTCTGGCACGAAGACGTGACTGACGACTTGAGCTCCGACGGTGCTGTACATACGTATCTCGGCGGGCGTTTCCAGTCGTGGACCCTCGCGAACCACAGCCGTGCCGCCGGGATGGTGGACCAGTTTCATCTCGCAGAGGACCTCGCTGATAACCCGCCGAAGCTGCGGGCAGAAAACGGGGAACTGGCGGATGTAACCCAGCGGGCTGTCCTCGAAGAATGTTCGTTCGCGAAGGTACGTGCTGTCGATCAGGTCGCTGAGTATCACCAGGTCGCCGACGGCGATGTTGTGCGTGATGGCCCCGCCGGGACCCCAGCCGAGGATGCACTCGACACCGAGGTCCTTCAGGGCGTAGATGTTCGCCCGGTCAGGCACGCGCGCGGGAGAAACCTTGTCCAGACCCTTGCCGTGTCGAGGCAGAAGGTAATACGAAACATCATCAGCGTGTGCGAGAAATATCTCCCCGCTGTTGCCGAATGGCGTTGCTCTCGGGCCGAGACGCTCGCCCTCGATCCTTCCGGCGTCCCATTGACGGTGTATTTCCTCGCCCGATATGCAGGCAATCGTCGCTGACATCTGGGGCTTGACCTTTCCTTGGCAATGAAAGCGGCAGACTCTACGATGGTTCGGGATGCTCAAAAAAGCATTATGAACCCGCCGCCAGGCGCACGCAAGGGCTATTCGACAGGGCGCCGGGGCAATCGCGGTTGAATTGACGCAATTCGAGGAAATTCCGCATATCCATCGCACAGCCAGGCTGCAATTTGCGCCCGCATGCCTTTGCTGAACGCGAGGAGTCGTGCGTCAATCCGAAGAAGAGATATTCTCGCCAAAGGCGCCGGCTGTCGAAACCCGTAACATCATTGCAGGCAGGCTCTCATCGAGGGAATCCATGGGCGATTATGCTGGAGGAGCATCTTGAATATCTGGAATGTCTATGATATAGGTAAAGGTAATTCGTGTACGCCTGCGGGCAATTTCCGGCAGGACATGAGCAACCTCAGTTCTTTGCAGCCTATAGCCTATGGAGCAAATATGGCTGGCGATTCTCAGTCCGTTTTCAAGGAGAAAAAGACGGTATTTGTCGCCGTAGGGGCTGTCGTTTTCGCTGTTGCGGCGGTGGCGTTGCTGGTTGCGTGCTTCGGCTCGGCAGAAGTCTCCGGCCAGACTGCCTCCGATCGCGTTGGCGACGTCTGCCGATTGACCGACGACCGGCCCGGCGGGGCTGGAGAGGCCTTGGCCCGCGCTGCTGCGGGAGACTCCGAACCGTCCGTTCGCCAGGCGGCGGTTGTGGGACTGGGCCGC
>CAZMBZ010000173.1:0-10999 GCA_964564285.1 uncultured Planctomycetaceae bacterium
ACGGATCGTACTGGGGCAGGCGAAATCTCCGGTACAAGGACCACCCCAACTTCCGTCCAATCCCGACCTTCGCCGACGCGATCCGCATGACCTCGCCGATCCCCGAGGACAAGCGATAGGAGCGGGAATACTTTCGCGAGCAAGACCTCAACCCAGGTGAAAACATGAATGCTCTGATCATATACCACACGGTTTCCGGACATACCAAACGGGCGGCTGAGGACATCGCCGAAGGCATGGCGGGCGAGTCGGTGTCCGCCCAGCTCCTGGCCGCCGGCGAGGTCGCACAATGGGACGTCGCGGATAAGGACATCGTCGTCGTCGGCAGTCCGTGCCACGCCGGGTCCCTGGCGATTCGGTCGGGAATATCGGGGCCGATACTGTCGGTGCTCAAGAAGCTCCAGACCGCGACGTTGACGGGCATGATCGGCGGGGCGTTCGCCGTCCATTCCGCCTACGGCGCGCAACGAACGGTCAACGGGATCGAGAAACGCCTTCGGGCGGCCGGGGCCGATGTTTCCACGCCGGGAATTCTGGTGAAGGCGGGAGTTCCCTTCAGCATCGTTACCGGGCCGATGGCGGCCGAGCAATCCCGGGATGAGTTGCGCTCGTTTGGGCGGACGCTGGCACAGGCAGCCAAGGCCCGCTGAGACCGCCCAGCCCGGCCCGACCATCCCGACCGTCCCCAAGCCCGGCCAGCGGGCAATATTTTAAGCTGACCCCAATGTCCTCGTTTCATTGACCGTGCTGCACTTTGGATGCGAATGCGCCTTCGTCTCCGACTGTCCCCTTGGGAGGAGAGCCGGTCTTCCTATATCTGCTTCGCACTGCGACCCACCCAAGGAAGAAAACAGCCAATGCGATTCCCATCTTGCATATGCGCCACATCCACAGGGACTGCCGACTGGCACGATATCCCTGCTCGAAAGTGAGTAGTTTGTCTGGATCCCCACCCAAACGCCTGACTTTCTCCCGCCACTCCGCCTCGTCAACGTAACACCATCCTGGACAACCGGCCTTAGGACCGGCCTTAGGACCGACCTTAGCGTTTAGTATGAACCACATGCCGTCATGCGTCGCCCCGTATATCTCACTCCGCCCATGAACCCCATAGCATCTTACATTCCTCACTTCCCAAGCTACTAATTGAGTGTATTCAATATCTCTAGAGGCCCAGTAATCATACCACTTGCCCTCTATGCCCGCAAACAGCGTAACGTCAGTCTTGTCCCCGTAGGCCTGCTCCAAGGCGAAGGGAGGCACAACCCAAAAGGACCTGTATTGAACGGCCTCACTAAGGCCAGCTTCGGCCCACACCGGTAAAGCAGTCATCGCAATGCCAGCAATCAGGGTGAGAACACAGACAATGCGCCGACTATCCCGGCGTGAGGGGCTTGACATCGGCTGGTGGCATGGTCCCCCCGTCCTCGGAGGTGGTGGCATGCTTCCAAATGCTGTTCTTGGAAGCATGCTCCATCGGCGATCTTGGCAGGACAAGGCCACAGAGGACCCACAAGCGTCGAGGGAACATGCTTCCATAAACGGCCGTGGAAGCATGGCACCACAGAGCTCCGACCTGACCGGAACGATGCCACCGGGCTTGGAACCGAAGACGTTGCACCCAGCCGGGCCGTAAAGCGAGTCCGGCAGGTCGCCCGGGCTGCGAGTGATGGCCGTGATCTCGTTGGCGTTGTTGTGCGTGCGGGTGTGCGGTTGGTCGGCGGGCGGATCGCAGATGGCGCCTGGCGGATGCTTGGTGTTGGCTGCCTGGTTTCGCATCGCTGCGGTCATTGTCCCTGCCCATGGATTTGCGGCCTGCCCACCGGCCCACCGGCAAGCAGGCCCCGCTGTTTTTTCCGGGTTGTCCGGGTCATCCGGGTCGCCCCGTTGCTGGGATGTATTGTAGCTGGGCGGGGCGGTAGAGGTAAAGGTCAAAGCGCATCGAACTGGCTCTGCATTCGAACGATGATTTCACGGTTCATCGCGAGCCCAAGAACCCGGCTGTGATTTGGAGCCTGTCTGCCGAAGGCAGGTGCAGCCTGCCGCAGGCCAGCCGAAGTCGCAGCCAGCATGAATGCGACAGATGACGCGTTAAGTGCTCTAATAATCCTGGATGGAGGCGATTGCCTTGCCCGCGCTCTCGCGGCAGCGGTCGAGGGCGTCGCGCTCGTCCTGATCCATATCGATGTCCACGATCCGCTCGACACCTTCGGCCCCCACGATACTGGGCAAGTTCAGCACAAGACCATCGCCGCCGTAATGAGCCGAAGGCGCCACGGAAACAGGAAAGATGCCGTGCGTGTGCTGGACCATGGCTTCAACGATTCCCGCCACAGTGTACGAGGCGGCGTAGAAGCTGCCTCGGGCCTTGAGTCGCCGGACTATGCTGGTTCCAGCATCGCGGGTGCGGCCCACAACGGTGTCGATCTGCCCAGGCGTCAGCAGGTGCCTCAAATCAACTCCACCGATTGTGGCGTGATTGACCATGGGGATCATGCAATCGTCGTGCGTGCCGATCACCATTGCGCTGACGCAGTCCACGGACACCCGGGCCTCCTCGGCCAGAAAGAACCGGAACCGCAACGTGTCCAGCGAACAGCCGAGCCCGAATATGTTCAGTTCTGGCCAGTGCTTTCTGACATACCAGGTAAGCGCTTCGACGGGGTTGGTCACGATCAGGACCCTGGACGCGGGGGAATGCTCCGCCACGTCGGCGACAAGCGAGGCCAGTACGCCGAGGTTTTCGACCAGCAGGTCGCGACGGGCCATGCCCTGGCGCCGGGGGGCGCCGGCGGTGACTATGACAATGTCGGAACCCGCGAGTTCTTCCGTCCGGTTGCAGCCTCGCACGCGGGAATCGCTGCCAAAAAACGGCGAGGCATGGTTTATGTCCATCGCCTTGCCGATAGCGAGGTCCTCGACGATGTCGTAAAGACGAACCGAGCCAAGCCGCCGGGCGGCGATGGCGGCAGCGCACGCGCCGCCGACGTTTCCCGCGCCCATCACAGATATACTTGTCAGCGCCATGTCATCTCCCACTGTTTTCACTAGCCACGATTGTCAGGCGGGACAAAAAACACGCACGCGCTGATGAGCGGATTGCGGACCGAGTTGAGCATAACGTTCTCCCTGCTGACGTCGGTTTCTGATTTGGGCCAAGCCCGCCGACCCTACCGGACGATATCTTAGCTATATCGTCGGCGGATGTGAAGGGCCAGCCGATACGGAGCTTTTTTGGTGGAACCGATAGCGGCGGCGCGGGAAAGTGGCGTCCCTGGCGCAGGTGTACGCTTAACCAGCAACCACCGTAGTCGGATATGATTTCGCCGCTATTAAGAAAGAGAGGTGCCCGGATGAAGCGATACGGCATGGTCATCGGCCTGAACGAAGAAAAAATTGACGAGTACAAGCGATTGCATGCGGCGGTCTGGCCTGATGTGCTGAAGAAGATCGCCGAGTGCAACATTCGCAACTACTCGATCTACCTTCGGAAGATGCCTGACGGCAAGCACTACCTCTTCAGCTACTTTGAGTATGTCGGCGAGGATTATGACGCCGACATGGCTGCGATGGCTGACGACGAGACCACCCAGAAATGGTGGACGCACTGCATCCCCTGCCAGGCACCGCTGCCCGACCTGGCCGAGGGCGAGTGGTGGGCCTCGATGGAGGAAGTATTCCATTGTCAATGACGTCGAGACAACGGGTGCTGACGGCATTCGACCATTGCGAGCCGGACTGCGTGCCGAGATGGTGCGGCGCGTCGCCGGAATTCCTCGCCAAGGCGAAACGCGAGTTGGGCATCGCCGACGATGAAGGCCTGCGGCTGCGCTTCGGCGATGACTTCCGCCGCGTGTTTGCGGTGTACGCCGGCCCCGAGTGCGTGCTCTCCGAGGGCGCGACGTACTGTACGCCGTTCGGCATCGAGAGGCACGGCATAGGTTACGGCCAGCCAACCACCCATCCGCTCGCCGACGCCACGCTGAGAGAAGTTCATGACTATCCGTGGCCCGATCCTGCATGGATGGACGTCTCTGGCATCCGCGCCGAGGCCGAGGCCTTCGCCGGGCGGTACGCCATCCTCGGCGGGGACTGGTCGCCGTTCTGGCACGACGCGATAGACCTTCTCGGCATGGAGGGGCTTTTCCTGAGGATGTACGACGCCCCCGAGGTCGTAGACGCCGTGATGGGGCACCTAGTCGATTACTACGCAGCCGTAAGCGAACGCATCTTCCAGGCCACCGCCGACACGATCGACATCTTCTTCATCGGAAACGACCTCGGCAGCCAGACTGGGCCTCTGTTGAGCCCGTCGTTGTTCGACCGGTTCGTCCTGGAGCACCTGGCCAGGCTGATCGACCTCGGCCATGCCTTCGACCTCAAGGTGATGCTCCATTGCTGCGGCGGATTCGCCCCGCTGATCCCGTCGCTGATCGACGCCGGCCTCGATGGCCTGCACGCAATCCAGCCAAGCTGTGTGGGCATGGACCTCGCGACGCTCAAGGCCGACTTTGGCCGGCGGATACTCTTGAACGGCTGCATCGATTCCCACCACGTGCTCATCGAAGCTACGCCGGATATCGTCCGCCGGCGAACGCGAGAGGTGCTGGATATCATGAAGCCCGGCGGAGGTTTTGTCGCCGGGCCCAGCCACGACTGGGTCCTGCCGGAAACGCCCGTCGAGAACGTCGTCGCCATGTTCGACGCCGTCGCCGAGTACGGCCTCTATTGAGCCGAGCCAGGCGAGCCCGGCAAGGCGAACATATCTGATGCGGAGTTCCTCGCGGACCAGTTGGACCGCCGACTTGAGCAAGCCGGCGTCGCGGGCAAGCCCAGCCCGGCCTGCGTTTGTGATATGGCGGGTTTTTTGGTGGAACGGATCGCGGCGGCGTGTCAAAGTACCGGGATTGACACATGTTTGGCATTGATGAGGAGCGACCATGGCTGGGTATGATTTCACCGCTATCGAGACGAAGTGGCAGGGCTACTGGGAGGCCAATCAGACTTTCCGCCAGCCCAATCCCGGCGAGCCCGGGTTCGTTGACAGGCCCCGCAAGTACGTGCTGGACATGTTCCCGTATCCCTCTGGCGCGGGACTGCACGTGGGGCATCCCGAGGGTTACACCGCCACGGACATAATCTGCCGCCACGCCCGCATGACCGGCCATAACGTCCTTCACCCCATGGGTTACGACGCCTTTGGCCTGCCCGCCGAGCAGTACGCCGTCGAGCATGGCGTACACCCGCGCGAGACGACGGCAAAGAACATCGCCAATATCGAGCGTCAGATTCGCAGGTTCGGCTTCAGCTACGACTGGTCGCGCCGCGTCGCGACGACCGATGTCGAGTACTACCGCTGGACGCAGTGGATATTCCTCCAACTCTTCGACAGTTGGTACGACCCCCAGGCCAATGCTGCCAGGCCGATATCCGAGCTCATCCACAAGCTCGAAAACGGTGAGCTTCTTATCGATGCCGGCGGGAATATTGTTCAAAGCGAGGTGCTGCGACAAATCGAGGCCTATGCCGGGCAGACGCAAATGCTGGTCGGCTATGCGGACCTGACACCCGACCAGCGAAGCCGCCTCATCGACGAGTACCGCCTGGCGTACATGGCTGAGGTGCCGGTAAACTGGTGCCCGAAACTCGGCACGGTCCTGGCCAACGAGGAAGTCACCAACGAGGGGCGATCCGAGCGCGGCAACCATCCGGTCTTCCGACGGGCACTCAAGCAGTGGATGCTGCGGATCACCGCCTATGCCGAACGCCTGGAAGACGACCTCGACGCGATGGACTGGCCCGAGCCGATCAAGATCATGCAGCGAAACTGGATCGGCAAATCCACCGGCGCGGAGGTGGACTTCCCCCTCGCGGACGACCAGGCGGAAAAATGGTTCGCCGCCCGGTCCGAGAGCGGCCTGCCGGCCCAGCCGGAAGACAACGTCATCCGCGTCTACACCACCAGGCCCGACACGCTGTTCGGCGCAACGTACATGGTCCTGGCGCCCGAACACCCGCTGGTTTCGCAGATCACCACGGCCCCGCAGAGCCAGGCCGTCACGGAATACGTCGAAAAAGCGATCCACAAATCGGACCTCGAACGCACCACCGAGGCCAAGGATAAAACCGGCGTGTTCACCGGGACATATGCGGTCAACCCGGTCAACAGGGAAAACATCGAGGTCTGGGTGGCGGACTACGTGCTGATGGGCTACGGCACAGGCGCGATCATGGCCGTGCCGGCACACGACACGCGCGACTTCGAGTTTGCACAGAAGTTCGACCTGCCTGTCATACAGGTAGTTCAGCCGACCGGCGACGAGGACTGGCACGGGTACATCGACGACGGCGTCGCGGTCAACAGCGGCCAGTACAATGGCCTGACCACGGTGGAGTTCAAGCAAAAGATTGCCGAAGACCTCAAAGCCAATGGCCTTGGGCGAGCCGCGGTGAATTACAAGCTTCGCGACTGGCTTTTCAGTCGTCAGCGATACTGGGGTGAGCCGTTCCCGATCGTCCACTGCGATAACTGCGGCGGGCCCGTGGCGCTACCGGAAGATCAGCTCCCGCTGGTCCTGCCGGAGATGGATGACTTCTCGCCGGAGTCTTCGGACGACCCGCAAGCTCCGCCCAAGCCCCCGCTGGGCAAAATGACAGACTGGGTGAAGACCACCTGTCCCGTATGCGGCGGACCCGCCAGACGCGAACTCAACACCATGCCCCAGTGGGCTGGCAGTTGCTGGTACTACCTGCGGTATCTTGATGCGGGCAACAACGAAAACTTCTGCGACCCCCAGATCGAGCGTTACTGGATGGGGCCATCCGACGACAGCGCCGGCGGCGTGGGCCTCTACGTCGGCGGGGCCGAGCACGCGGTGCTGCATCTGCTCTACGCGAGATTCTGGCACAAGGTGCTCTTCGACCTTGGGCACGTGTCGACGCCTGAGCCGTTCGCCAAACTCTTTAACCAGGGAATGATCCTCAGCTTCACCTACCGCGACAGCCGGAACGTGTCCTGGCCTTACGAGAAGGTGGACCTCATGGGCGAAACGCCGGTGCTCAAGGAAACCGGCGAGAAGCTCACCGTCAGCATCGAGAAGATGTCCAAGAGCCTCCGCAACGTGGTGACGCCCGACGACGTGATCGACAAGTACGGCGCCGACACGTTCAGGCTCTACGAAATGTTCATGGGCCCGCTGGATTCAGCCAAGCCGTGGAATACCCAGGATGTGCCCGGCGTGCATCGCTTCCTCAACCGCATTTGGCGAATGATCCTCGGCAGCGAGGACCAGAAGCCCATGCTCGGCAACGCCGACGGCGACCCGAACGTCGAAAAAGCCCTGCACCGACTGACAAAAAAGGTCGGCGATGACGTCATCGCAATGAAGTTCAACACCGCCATCGCCGCGATGATGGAGTTTGTAAACGTCGTCTACAAGGCAGGCAAAATCGAACACGGCCAGGCCGAGCGGCTCGTGCTGCTGCTGGCGCCGTTCGCCCCGCACATCTGCGAGGAACTCTGGCAGAAACTCGGCCACGAGCAGTCATTGGCCTGCGAGCCCTGGCCCGAGTACGACGAGTCCATGCTGGCCGAGAATACCGTCGAACTGCCCGTGCAGGTAAACGGCAAGGTACGCGCACGCATTACCGTACCCGTCGATGCCGACAAGGACGCGATACTCCAGGCCGCACTCGCCCAGGAACGCATCGCCGAAATGACCGCCGGCAAGCAGATCGTAAAGCAGATCGTCGTGCCGGGCAAACTCGTGAACATCGTGGCAAAGTAAAGCTACGGGAAAAAGCAACGAAACGTCTCTCGCGGAGCTCGCCGAGAACCTGCCTACGGCAGGCAGGCGCGGAGAAGCGGTAACTTCTTCTCTCTCCGCCGCGGCCTGTGCGCACTCCGCGAGAGACGTCTTCCTCATTTGCCGCGGAATATCTTCGCTATCCGGGCCATGTCAAACTTCGGCGTGCGGTCGTAATTGTATATGCCGTTCTGCTCCTGCTCGACGTCCGTGAGCTGCGTGTAGCACCAGCCTGCCACGTGATCCAGGCCCGCCAGGCCGCGAACCATCCCATCCAGCCGCCCGTAAAAGTCCTCGATGGTTTCGACCTCCTGACCGTAACCCCACGATGTCTCGCTGTGAGGCCGGCGATCCTGCGGAATCCATTTGATCCCGCCGAACTCATCCACCAGGTACGGCTGACCCTCGTAAGGCGCGTCGAAGTCCGGGAAGTTCCTGAACACGCCCCCCTCAGCCGTGGGCGTCAGCATCTCCACCAGCCTGGCAGGGTCCTGCTCGTACTTGTGAACGGTATACAGGTCCGTGCGGTAGTGTACGTACCCGCTGGAGTCGTTGACCGGACGGGTCGGGTCCAGCTCGCGCGTAAGATCATACGCGTCCAGGTGAAGTTGCCTGTGCTGCTCGCCCCCCCTGCCGCCGCCGGTCTCGTTGAACGGCGTCCAGGCAATGATCGACGGATGGTTGCGGTCGCGGACGACCACCTCGCGCCACTCGCCCAGGAAGTTCCAGGCGCTCTGGGCCTGAGTCTCGACCGAACCCGGCGACCACATCGCCATGCCCCAACTGGCGGACTCGCCCCATGTCAGGTAGCCCAGCTTGTCCGCCCAGTAATGGAAACGCTCCTCGAAAACCTTCTGGTGCAGCCGGGCGCCATTGAAACCCGCCGCCATCGACAATTCGATGTCGCCCCGCAAGGCTTCATCACTGGGGGCAGTCCATACACCATCCGGGTAAAAGCCCTGGTCCAGCACCAGCCGCAGGTATATCGGCTCGTTGTTCAGCAGGATGCGGTTGCCCTCGATATGCACCTTCCGCAGGCCCGCGTAGCTGGAAACGCTGTCGATCACCCCGCCCGCCGAATCGAGCACTTGCAGCGTCAACTCGTAGAGGAACGGCGAGGCAGGTGACCAGCTTCGAGGTTCGTCGAGTATCACCTCGCATGCCCGTCCGTCGGCGGCGGGAATCTCGGCCGAGACGACCTCGCCCGCATCATCACCGACGACCACGCGGAACGTCAGGCCCGCCGGGGCGCTCAGAAAACGCGGCTCGATGATGAACCGCCCGCCGTCGAGGTCCGGCGTGATCCGGCAGTCGCGCAGACCCGCCGGGGCGACCGCCTCCATCCACACCGTCTGCCAGATGCCCGTCGTGCGGGTGTAGCTACAGCCGCGAGAGTAATAGTCCCCGCTCTGCTTGCCGCCGGTCTGCCTGCCGGTGCGCTGCTCGTCGCGAACATGCACGACCATGCTGTGGGAATCGCCGGGCGAAACCAGCGAGGTAATGTCCAGCGTAAACGACGCCGACCCGCCGCGATGGCTGCCCGCGCACTTGCCATCGACGAAGACTTCGCATTGGTAATCCACCGCGCCGAAATGCAGCAGCACACGTCGGCTGTCCCACCCAGCCGGGACTGCGATCATCCGCTGATACCACATGCACTCGATGAAATCCACGTGGGCCACGCCGGACAGCTTACTCTCCGGGCAGAATGGCACGACGATAGGCCGATCGAAGCCTTTGGACTCGTTGAGCTTCCGGCTGCGCCCGGACTTGCCCGGATCCAGCGCGAATGTCCACGGACCGTTGAGGTTGATCCAGTCGGCGCGACGAAACTGAGGTCGAGGATGCTCGCTACGTGGAATCTGTTGGGTCTTGGCCATGGAAAATGTCTCCTTTATCAGCCAGCCACTTTACCTTGACGCCCGCCGGGAGGAAAGACACTGCTTCGCCCCGCCGGGGCGCGGCAGCCGCGCGGCGGCATCGCCTGGCCGGGAAAATGTCTTGCAGGCGGGCGTTGGCTAGGCGGACAATGTTTGGGATTGGTTGTATTTGTTTTTTCGAAGACGGTTATTGGAGCGGGATTTTGGTTGAGATGAATCAGAGCGATCATGCCTCGAAGTCGCAGGCGGCGTTTTTGCGCGGCTCGAAGGTGCTTGTAGGCGGGGTGAACTCGCCGGTGCGGGCCTTCACGGCCGTGGGAGGCTCGCCGGTGGTCATCGAGCGGGCCAAGGGCTCGCGGATAACGGATATCGACGGCAACGAGTACGTGGACTACGTGGGCAGTTACGGCCCGGCGATTCTGGGCCACGCTCCCGAGGCGGTGGTGACGGCGATCTGCAAGGCCGTCCATCGCGGGGCGAGCTACGGCGCGCCGACGGAATTGGAGACTCGCCTGGCCGAGGCTATCGTCGCGTCGGTCAAGTCGATCGAGAAGGTGCGATTCGTATCCAGCGGCACCGAGGCCGCCATGAGCGCCATTCGCCTGGCTCGCGGGGCAACGGGGCTGGACAAGATCGTCAAGTTCGTCGGCTGCTATCATGGCCATGCCGATGCACTTCTCGTTTCCGTCGGCAGCGGCGCGCTTACGCTTGGCGTCCCCAGCTCGCCGGGCGTGCCTTCCGGTGCCACGGGTGACACGGTCCTGGCATCTTATAATGATTTGGCCAGTGTCCGAAAGGCCTTCGAGCGGAATAAGGGCCAGGTCGCCGCCGTGCTGGTCGAACCGGTCGCCGGGAATATGGGCGTCGTCCCGCCGGCGGATGGTTTCCTGGCGGGACTGCGGGAGCTTTGCACCGCCGAGGGGGCGCTGCTGATCTTCGACGAAGTGATGACGGGCTTCCGAGTCGCGCCGGGCGGTGCCCAGGCGCTCTACGGCATCTGCCCGGACCTTACGGTTCTCGGCAAGATAATCGGCGGGGGCATGCCGGTCGGCGCCTTCGGCGGAAAGGCCAAGCTAATGGACCACCTCGCCCCCGAGGGACCGGTCTACCAAGCAGGGACGCTTTCGGGAAACCCCGCCGCCATGGCTGCCGGACTGACCACGCTCGCCGAACTACGGGAAGAGGGCTTCTACGAACGACTCGAAGCCAAGAGCGCCGCCCTGGCCGCCGGCCTGGCCGGAGCGGCCCAAGCGACCGGAATCGGCGATAAGGTCTTCTTCACGAGAGTCGGCAGCATGATGTGCTGCTTCTTCA
>CAZMBZ010000174.1:0-10989 GCA_964564285.1 uncultured Planctomycetaceae bacterium
GGCGACGGCGGCCGAGGCGGCAGAAGCAAACAACGTCCGCCCGCCGGCGCTGCTTATCGTCGGCAAGGTGGTGACGCTCCACGACAAATTGGCATGGAAGGAGAAGCTTCCGCTGTTCGGCCAGACGATCCTTGTCACGCGAACGCGACAGCAGGCATCGAAGCTGACAGAGCAACTCGCCGCCTGCGGGGCGAACGTCATCGAGTGTGCCACCATCGAAGTCACGCCGCCGGAGGATTTCGCCGGGCTGGACAACGCCCTCGACCGACTCGATTCGTTCGACTGGCTGGTGCTGACCTCTCCCAACGGAGTCCACGGATTGCTCGCCCGCATGAGGCAACTCGGCATGGACGGCAGGAACCTTTCCAAGGTGCGAATAGCCGCCGTCGGCCCCGCCACCGCCGATCTGCTGAGCGAACACTTCCTCCACCCGGACCTCATGCCCGAGACTTTCACCGGCGAGGCACTGGGTGAGGCCCTGGCGGCAAAGATTCGCGGAGGGTCGAAGGTCCTGCTTGCCCGAGCCGACATCGCCACCCGCGATCTGCCGGATATCCTCCGCGCCGCCGGCGCGGAAGTCACCGAGGCGGTCGCCTACCGCACAATCCGCCCGGATTCCCTGCCCGACAGCGCAGTGGACGCACTTACCGGCGGCAAGGTGGATTGGGTCACGTTCACATCCTCCTCGACGGTGGAGAACTTCCTGGCGATGGTCGAAGGCGCCGATATCAACGTCCCAGCCCTGAAACTCGCATCAATCGGCCCGGTGACAACCCAGGCCCTGCTCGCGGCCAGCCTGACCCCAACAGTCCAGGCCAGCCAACACACGATTCCCGGACTGGTAGAAGCGATAACGAATTGGAAAGAACACTCGATAGATTGACAGTCCGCCTGGAAATATGCCCAGTCGCCAGAACGAGCCAGCATTTTGAGCACCAGGGGAAAATCCCGGACCCGGGCAAGGCATTTCTCCGCGCAGCCTACAAGTCCTTCCACTGGACCTTGACCACCTTGCCGGTCTCGGCTGACTTGTAGAGCGCATCCATCAGGTCCGCCAGCAGAATGCCCACTCGCCCGCCGCAGCGAGGTTCGACCTCTTTGCCGCGGATCACATCCGCGAAGTTGCGAATGGGTGTCGTCGACGGGATGTCGAAGCCCTTGGGCGTCTTCTTGAGGTCTCGCTTGTGGCCCGTTCGCTCGATGAGGAAGTTCCCGCCGTGCGGGCTTATCTCCATCCGGCCCTTTTCGCCCTGGACCGTCAAGTGGCTCTTCCAGCACTTGCTGTTGCCGCCGCTGGTGATCGTCGCCATCGCCCCGCTGGCGAAACGCATGCACCCGACGGCGTTGATATCAACATCGCAACCCATGTTGTCAGTAAGGCACGCGACTTCGACGACCGGCTCGTCGACCATGAACATCATCGCGCTGAGCACGTGGCTGGTGCTGTCGTAAAGCTGCCCACCGCCGGAGAGCTTCGGGTCCTGGCGCCACTTGCCGACGGTCGCATTCATCCAGTCCTGGGCCATGACGCCCGTAACCATCTGGAGCCGGCCCAGCAGCCCATCATTGCCCTCAGCCAGCAGTTGTTTGGCATATGCGAAGGTGTCGGTATACATGCCCTGAACGGCGACCGCCAGGTGCTTGCCCATCCTCTTGGCCTTGCGAACGAGTTTGCGGGCCTCGGTGGAATCGGTGACCATCGGCTTTTCTACCTGGACGTGGCAGCCTGCCGCCAGCGCGTCGTATGCATGACGGAAGTGAAGCGTGTGCGGAGTGGAGACCAGGACCGCGTCGAGCTTCTCGGTCTTGAGCATGTCGCGGTGGTCCAGGTAGATCGGCACCCGTCGGCGAGGGCAGAACTTCTTGCGATGATGCTCGGCATGCTCACGAACAATGTCGCACAGCGCGACGATCTGGAACTCCGGCACGCTCTCGGTAAGTACCCTGAGGTGATTTTGCACGAACCCGCCGCAACCAATGACGCCCAGCCTGATCTTCTTCATCGAACGCTCTCCTGATGGGATGAAAACCTTAAGATGCCGCATCCCATGTACCCGCCCGGCAAGGCCACGTCAAGCGCGGTCCTGAAGTGAGCGCCGCAAGGGCATCATCGCGCGGATTGATTCGCGTGGGCGTATGTCGTACGATATTGGATTATCCTGGCTGCGGGGCTGTTGGTCGCGCGCCTGGGATGCGTTATTGAGACATTTAGCGGAGCTTTCACGATGGGTATGACGATTACGGAGAAGATCCTGGCCGCACACGCCGGCCGGGATGCGGTTCGGCCGGGCGAGAACATTTGGTGCGACATCGACGTGCTTATGACGCACGACATATGCGGGCCTGGCACGATCGGCATATTCGAGGAGCATTTCGGCAAAGATGCGAAGGTCTGGGATCCCGAGAAGGTCGTGATAATCCCCGACCACTACATCTTCACCGCCGACGCCAAGAGCCATCGGAACATCGACCTGCTTCGCGAGTTCGTCGGCAAACAGGGCATCGGGCAGTTCTACGATCCAGACTTCATCCCCGCTGGCTGCCAGGGCATGCCGGCGCCGTACGCCGACGCCGCGAAAACGCCCTACGCCGGCGTCTGCCACGTGGCCCTGCCCCAGCACGGCCACACCAGGCCGGGGGAGATACTGCTCGGCACGGACAGTCACACCTGCACGGCCGGGGCATTCGGCGAGTTCGCCACGGGCATAGGCAACACGGACGCCGGCTTCGTCATGGGCACGGGCAAGCTCTGGCTGAAGGTGCCCGAGTCGATGAAGTTCACCTTCCACGGCGAGATGCCCCCCTACCTTATGGCCAAGGATCTCATCCTGCACATCATCGGCGAGATCACCACCGACGGCGCGACCTACCGTGCGATGGAGTTCGCGGGCGAGGCGATCGAGGCATTGAACGTCGAGGAACGCTGCACGATTTGCAACATGGCCATCGAGGCAGGCGCCAAGAACGGCATCATCGCGCCGGACAAGGTCGTCACCGACTACGTCCAGGCCCGCACGGACAAACCGTTCGAGGCCTGCGCGTCCGACGACGACGCCAAGTACTATAAGGTATACGAGTTCGACGCCGCCAAGCTCGAACCCACCGTCGCCCAGCCGCACTCGCCGGATAACCGCGCCCTGGCCCGCGAGCTCAAGGACGTCAGCATAGACCGGTCGTACATCGGATCCTGTACGGGCGGAAAGACAACCGACTTCGTCGCGGCAGCAACCATCCTGGCCGGTCGCAAGGTCGCGATCGACACGTTCATCGTCCCGGCCACCACCGAGGTAGACCAGGACCTCGACCGGCTGACCGTCGGCGATAAAACGTTGCGGCAGGTATTCATCGACGCCGGGTGCAAGGTGGGTCCCGCAAGTTGCGCCGCCTGCCTTGGCGGGCCGGAGGACACGTTTGGCCGGGCCAATGACCCGATCAAGGTCGTCTCGACAACCAACCGCAACTTCCCCGGCCGAATGGGCCACAAGGGCGCCGGCGTATTTCTGGCCAGCCCTCTGACTGCCGCCGCGACAGCAGTCACCGGCCACATCACCGACCCGCGGGAAGTGATGGACCTCGACAAGCCCATAGGCAGAGCCAACTGACAGAGGCGAAAGTTGGCTGGGATTGTCATTCTGAAATCTGGAATCTCAAGTCTCAGATTTCGTATCCCAAATCTGAAACCTAGAATCTAAAATCCAAGACCCGCAATCCGTAATAGGAACCATCGCTTGCCGTTGGGGCTTTTGTCATTGACGGCGGCTGCTCGTTTGGGCTTGTTGATTAAGGGCTCATCTGCTATCCTCCCCGCTTCGTGGAACCACCTAAACAACAGGAGTCATACCCGTGAGCGAAGAACTGGCCTACGCACTTATTACGCCCTACAGTCTCTACAAGAGCCGCACCGGCGGTATCATCGGACGTTTGCTGGCTTACGCACAGCTCGATTTCGTGGCCGCGCGGATGTTCGTTTTGTCCAACGAGTTTATTGACAAATACGCGAAGATCATCTGCCCGGAAAGCTGCGATCCGGGCATCGCCAAGGCATGGCGCGACTACCTGGAGACGAATCTCCGGCAAGCCAACCGCTGGGGCTACGTGCCACGCTGCATGCTGTTGCTGTTTCGCGGCGAGAACGCCGTACGTCACCTCAAGGAAGAGGTGATAGGCCAGTTCACCGAAGAGCCGGTCGGCGACACGGTGCGAGGCACTTATGGAGACTTCCTCCGCGATGCCGACGGAACCGTGCATTACTTCGAGCCTGCCGTCATCACGTGCCCCGACCCCCAACTCAACGACGACCACCTGCGCCTGTTCGCCGAGTACGCCGACAGCGACGGCGGCGTGCTGACTGGGAAAGTCCAGTACGACTCCGAGCCGGAAGTCTCGCTGGTAATGCTCAAGCCCGACAACTTCTACCAGCGATCCCGGCGTCCGGGCAACATCATCGACGCCTTCAGCCTTACCGGCCTGAGGATCGTCGGGGCCAAACTCTTCAACATGACCGTCGCCCAGGGCGAAGAGTTCTACGGGCCTCTGAAGGACATCTTCGTGTCCAAACTCAAGTTCCTCGTCAGCCGAACCGCCAGGGAGAAACTCGGAGATGCGTTCGATTTCGAGTTCACCGACGCCGATGCCGACGTCCTGGCAGACCACCTCGCCAGGCGCAACGCGATTACCGAGTTCAACAAGATTGTCGAGTACATGACTGGCATCAATCCCAAAGACATGACCGACCCGGAGGAAAAAGCCCACGCCAGCCGAACCAAGTGCGTTGCACTGCTGTACGAAGGCCCCGGGGCCATCGAAAAGATCCGCACCGTCCTGGGCTCGACCGACCCGTCCAAGGCCGAGCCTGGCACCGTCCGCAGCGACTTCGGAAGAGATCTCATGCGAAACGGCGCCCACGCCTCCGACTCGCCCGCCAGCGCCGTTCGGGAACGCAAGATCGTCGGACTGCCCGAGAACGAGCCAACACCATGCGATGCCAGGCAAATTATCAACGCCTACCTGGCCGGCAAGTGAGAGGCGCCATGAGCCTTGAAATCCACACAATTGCCCTGGGCGACTTCCAGACCAACGCCTATGTCCTGATGGACGGCAGCGAGTGCTGGATTGTCGATCCTGGCTTCACGCCGGCTGAGTTGGTGGAGTTTCTCCGCAGCCGAGATCTTACACCAACGCGAATCCTGCTGACGCATGGGCACGCCGACCATATGGCGGGCATCAATGATCTGCTGGAGGCCTGGCTTGGCGTGCCGATTTACTGCCCCGCCGACGACGCCGAAATGCTTACCGACGCCGAGGCGAACCTGTCTGGTCCGTTTGGTGTGCCCGTGACGAGCCCGCCCGCGGACAAACTTGTCCGCGCCGGTGAGGTCTTGGAGATGAACGCCTTGTCGTGGCAGGTCCTTGACACGGCCGGCCATACCGAAGGCGGGTTAAGCTACTACTGCGCCCAGGCTGGCGTGGTAATCACCGGCGATGCACTTTTCGCCGGCGGGATCGGGCGAACGGACTTTCCCGGCGGGGACTTTACCCGCCTGGCGGACAACATCCGTCGCAACCTCTACGCCCTGCCACCGGAGACCAAGTTCTACCCCGGCCACGGGCCTTGCGGCACGATCGGCCAGGAAAAACGCCTTAACCCGCTTGTGCATGGATAGGCGAATTCTATCGCCCGGACTCGCCTACCCGTGGCAAGGTAGCCCTTGGGCCTTTAAACCATTGACAAGTTCAGGAACTAATCGTATTATTCAATTAGAGATAGTACCCAAATGGTTCTGCCTCTTCCTATCGTCCGCATTGGTTGGGCGGACTATCCCTTTACTGAGTCGGCATAAGGATTGCGGCGAACCGTCGCGGGCTCCTTTCGTATATAATCATTAGAACATTGGGCTTGCAGTCGTCGGCACGCGCGCCGAATGCGAGCGTGTCTGAGTATATGTAGCCTTTCTCGTTGGACTGGGTGCGAAAAACGTGGCGTCAATTCTAGTCATTCAGGGAGCGGATAAAGACCGCGCTTTCGAGCTTTTCGACAGCGAGAACATCGTCGGTCGCGCCAATGGCGAGGTCAAGCTCGCCGACAGGACGGTATCCCGCCGACACGCAGCCTTGGTGCCCCGCAATGGCGAGTGGGTGCTCGAAGACCTCGGATCGGCCAATGGCACTTACCTCAACGGCGTGAAGGTCACCCGACCCATGCCCGTCCTGCGGGGCGACCAGATCCGTTGCGGCACTACGCTGCTGGTCTTTGGCGGAGGAAAACCCACCGAGTCCACCGTAGACCTGGACGAAAACGGATCGCTTGTCGACGCCGCAATCGTGGCCACACTGCCCAGCAACGAAGACTCCGTCGTCATCCCCACCCCTGAAGCCGGCGCCGAAGCCATAGAGAACATCCGCGTTCTCTACGACCTCATGAACGATCTGGGGTCCACCTTCAACATCCCAATGCTGCTTCAGAAGACCCTCGACAAGGTCTTCGATATCCTCAAGGCCGACCGGGGATACATCCTGCTCATCGGCGATAATAATGAACTGAGCCTCGAGGCCGCACGCGTCGGCGAACAGTTGACCGACGAGCAGATACCCATCTCGCGAACCATTATCAACGAGGTTGTCAGCAAGAAAGTCGGCGTGCTCTGCTCCAACGCGATGAGCGACAAACGATTCACTGCCGGGAAAAGCGTGCATGACTTCGGCATCCGATCCGCCATCTGCGTGCCAATCAACGGGCGGGAGCGAATACTGGGCGTCATCCACATCGATTGCAGCGTCTCGGAGCAAACGTACTCCACCGAGCAGCTTCGTCTGCTGACCGCCATCGGTTATCAAACAGGTCTGGCCATCGAAAACGTCAAACTTCACCAGGCCGCCGTCCAATCGGAAAGACTCGCCGCCACGGGCGAAACGGTGGCTTTCCTCAGCCATCACATCAAGAACATACTCCAGGCCCTCGGGGCAGGCATCGACGTAGTCGAGATGGGCCTCCATGCCGACGACGTCGCCAAGGCAAAGTTCGCCTGGCCGATCGTCCAGCGAAACCTCGAGCGGATCAATGGCCTGATCCTGAACATGCTCGCGTTCTCCAAGGCCCGCGAGCCGATGCTCGAAAACATCAACGTCAACCACGTGCTCAAAGAGTGCGCCGAACTGGTCAACCACCACGCCGACGAGCTCCAGGTGGCACTGCTGACCGACCTGGACGACCTGCCGCCCATCCCCGCCGACACGGCCGGGCTGAATCAGGCGTTCCTTAACCTCATCAGCAACAGCCTCGACGCGGTCGAACCCAAGTCCGGCGTCGTCACCGTCTCCAGCAAGTACGACTCGATGCACCGCAACGTCATCGTCAAGGTCATCGACAATGGCAGCGGAATACCCGCCAGCCAACTCGACCGCATCTTCACGCCCTTCTACTCGTCAAAGGGCCAGAAGGGAACAGGCCTGGGCCTGGCGGTGGCAAAGAAGGTGATCAACGAGCACCAAGGCACGATCGAGGTGGAATCCAGCAGCTCCGAGGGCACAACCTTCACCATATCCCTGCCCGCCATGCCACACGAAAGAGATTCCGGCGACACCAACGGGCTCGGCAAGACAATGGTCTGACGTTTCCAACCGCGCCCTTGGGGGCGCGGTCCGCAACGCTCTAACCCCACAACAGTCCAGACCTTTTGGCTGGCGCCTGCCAAACCACCGCGCAAAGGCGGGAAGCGCGCATTATCTGACTGGACCGTTTCGCTCCGCGCATCGTTCCGCCGACTAATCCATTCAGGCCTCGTCCGCGCCGTTGGTCTCGCTATCGGCGTCAGCGCCATCGGCGGCACCTTCGACTTCGGCGTCCGGTTCGGTGCCGGGCAGCTTGGGGTCTGGGGTTTTATCCTCGCCCGGGGCCATGTCGAGTTCGCCCTGGGTGTTGTCGTCGCTGACGACGCGGGCGACGCTGACCAGCTTGTCGGCCTTGCGAAGCGCGATGACCCGAACTCCCTGGGTGGCCCTGCCAATGACGCGCATCTCCGACAGGCCGATTCGGACAACCTTACCCTTCGAGGTGATAAGCATCAGCTCGTCGGCATCGCGCATGGCCTTCATCGCGACGACGCTGCCGTTACGCTCGGTGGCCCGGATGTTGATGATGCCGGACCCGCCACGACCCTGCGTGCGATACTCCTCGAAACTCGTCCGCTTGCCGTACCCATTCTCGCAAACCGTCAGCAGCGTGGCCATCTCGTCAACGACAACCATATCGACGACCTCGTCGCCCTCTCGCAGCCGCAGGCCATGAACGCCGGCAGCGGTTCGGCCCATGGAGCGGACATCCGTCTCCGGGAAGCGAATCGCCTGTCCATTCTTCGTGGCGAGAACGACTTCGTCCGTTCCGCGAGTCAGCGCGACGCCGATCATCACGTCGCCGGCCTGCAGACCCGTCGCCTGGATGCCGCCGCGACGAGTGTTCGAATACGCCTTGAGCTCGGTCTTCTTGATCTGTCCGCCCTTGGTAGCGGTAACGAGGTAGCGATCGTCGAAATCCCGTACCGGCAGGACCGCGCATATCCGCTCGTCGCGCCCCATCTGGAGCAGGTTGACGATTGCCCTGCCCTTGCTTGTGCGCGACTGCGACGGTATGTCGTATACCTTCAGCCAGTGCATCCGCCCGTTGTTCAGGAACACCAGCAGGTAATCGTGCGTCGAGGCGATGAAGAGCTCCTCGATGAAGTCGCCCTCCTTCGAGTCCGATCCGATGATGCCCTGCCCGCCCCGGCCCTGGCGGCGATACGTTGTCAGCGGCATCCGCTTAACGTACCCGGCGTGAGTCAGCGTGACGACCACGTCCTCCTCGGCGATCAGATCCTCGATATTGAAATCGCCGACGTCGCCGATAATCTCCGTGCGACGAACATCGCCGTACTTCTCGCGAATCTCGTAGAGGTCCTCGCGGATTATGTCCAGCAGCAGCCGTTCGTTGGCCAGGATGGCCTCGTAGCCCTCGATCTCCTCGACAAGGGCCGAGTAGTCGCGGGCGAGCTTCTCTATCTCCAGGCCGGTCAGACGCTGAAGCTGCATCGACAGAATCGCGTCCGTCTGTACCTTGGTCAACTGCTGGGCCGAACTGCTGGCACGCGCCACGAAGCTCTCCGGCAGCAACTTCCGCACGGTCGCGGTCTCAGTGAGCTTCAGGTCCAATGCCATCAACCGCTCGCGCGCGGTCGGCACGTCCGGCGAAGTCTTGATCGTCTCGATGATGCGGTCGATGTCCGCGACCGCCAGGATCAGGCCCTCGAGTATGTGAGCCCGCTGCCTCGCCCGACGAAGCAGGAACATCGTCCGCCTGCGAATGACGTCCTTGCGGTGATCGAGGAAGTACGCGAGCATGTCCCGCAGCGTAAGCGTGCGGTGGGCGCGGTTAACCAGCGCGATGTTAATGATGCTGAACGTCGATTGCAGCGGCGTGTACTTGTAAAGCTGGTTGATGACGACTTCCGGCTCGGCGCTCTTCTTGAGATCAACGACAATCCGCATGCCTGTGCGGTCGGAGTGATCCTGAACGTCGGCAATCTCGGGGATCTTCCCGGCCTTAACGACGTCGGCGATACGCTCGATAATCGTCGTTTTGAGAACCTGGTATGGAATCTCCGTGACAATGATCTGCGTCTTTCCGCCGCGAAGCTGCTCGGTGTGCATCCGCGCCCGGACGCTCACCCGCCCGCGCCCCGTGTGGTAGCCCTCGGCAATGCCGTGGCGGCCGCAGATAAGCCCTCCGGTCGGGAAGTCCGGGCCCTTGATGAACTTCATCAGGTCGGTGACCGTCGCGTCGGGATTGTCGACGAGGTGAACCAGCGCGTCGCACACCTCGCGCAAATTGTGCGGGGGAATGCTCGTCGCGACACCCACCGCAATGCCCTGCGAACCGTTGACCAGGAGGTTCGGGAACTTGCTGGGCAACACGACGGGCTCGGTTCGCGTGTCGTCGTAGTTGGGCTGCATGTCGACCGTGTCGAGGTTCAGGTCGGAGAGCATCTCCATTGCCGGGGCCGTCATGCGGGCCTCGGTGTATCGCATGGCGGCCGGGGGGTCGCCATCGATCGAGCCGAAGTTTCCCTGCGGGTCCACCAGCGTATATCGAAGGTTCCACGACTGCCCCAGCCGAACCATCGTGGGGTACACGACTCCCTCGCCATGGGGGTGGTAGTTGCCCGACGTATCGCCGGCGATTTTGGCGGATTTTCGGTGCTTGCTGCGCGGACCGAGGTTCAGGTCGTTCATCGCCACCATCACCCGCCGCTGAGATGGCTTGAGCCCATCGCGAACGTCCGGCAGGGCACGATCGATGATCGTACTCATAGCGTACGTCAGATAGCTCTCACGCAACTCCTTCTCGATCGGGAGGTCCTGAATCCGCTCGTTGGCAAACAGCGTCTGAGCTGGCGCTTGGGCTGGCTCCTGGGCCGAACCGTTGTTCTCGCTGGCCTGGGCTTCGTTGTTTTCCGAACCGTTTTCCGCCACTTCGAAACTCCGTTCTTCTTGGCTTCTAGCCACTATCACTGGGCCGTCAAGGGCACCTCATACGTCCCTTTAAACACGCCCCTACCATAAGCACGTTATTATCGCAGAAGCCACCGGCAATGTGTAGCGCAAAGAAGCACTAAAACCCTACAAATATTGGCCTAAATCGCCGCCTGTGGCCTCGCAGGCAACTCTGCCCGAGATGGCCCGCAAGAGGGCAAATCACGGTCTCCAGTCGCGATCCAGCCAACGGTCTGAAAATACCAGGTCGATGACCCGTAAATCTGCTCCCAACGGTGGCGCCCATTAGGATGGGTTGACGCAAATGGCTCGCGAACTTGCGGTTACTGGTTTTCGTCAGCGACGATTGGCATATAATAGCTCCCTGACATCCCAGCCGGTGGCCAACGACCCGGCCTAGCAGTCCGTTTAGAAATGGGTCCGCCAGCGAGAGCAAGCAAGAATGTCGAGCATCAAGGAAGAAAA
>CAZMBZ010000175.1:0-9508 GCA_964564285.1 uncultured Planctomycetaceae bacterium
GGTCAGCCCTTAAGGAACCGTCGATTTAGTCCTTCTCGCGGCCAGCTCAATTACGTGTTCCTGTTGTGGTTTGCGGTCGATAGTAACAATTGGAAACAGTCACGCATAAACAGCCCGGCCGGGAAGGGAGTTGCGATGATCTATTACGAATGCCCGAAGTGTGGGACTGCGATGGCCAGGCGGAGACGTGCTCGGGGTGTGGGAACGTTACGATTGTTCCGGCTTCGTCGCGGACGTCGGCCGCAAGTGAAGCTGCTCATCGGCAGGCCGGACGGCAAGGGGTGGGCGCCGAGCCTCCGATGGAATCCGCGGCCGGCCGGGATGAGCGAATCGTTCTGAGCGTGCGGCCGGTGATGTTCAAGGGCAACCCGGTCGAATTCGTTTTGCTGATCATCCTGTTTCCCGTGGGCATCATCGTCTTGCCGCTATGGTGGTTGCGCTGCATAGGCACTCTTCTTACGGTGACGGAAACCCGAACGATTCTGCGCAAGGGCATCTGGTCGAAAGCCACCAATGATCTCTGCCACCGCGATGTACGGAATATTCGCGTCAGTCAAGGCTGGTTCGCCCACTGGCCTTTTCGACGTGGTGGCGACGATGGCCGGAGCGTCTTTCGGGTCTCGGGCTCTCGTACTCGTCGAGAGTCTTGCCTGCGGCAGGCCTTGGCGTAAGCAATGCAACGGCTGTTATGAAAATGAGGAATGTGCCTGTTTCCATAGGTGCCCAGAAGTGTTCATTGCACAACTTCAAGGCGGCAGGCTGGCCTCCAGGAAAGCGGAACTCGATGGGGTTCTTGAAAAAGGCGACCAGGCCAGGCGGCGGGAAAGGCCAGGAAAAGACGGGAAAGGCCGGGGAACAACCATCATTCCACGGCGATTCCGCGGCGAATTATTCAACGAAATCGCGAGGCTTTTGCGGCGCAAACACAAGCCCCTTATTTCTAAGGGGCTTGAAGGGTGGCTGGGGGGATTCGAACCCCTGACCCCCTGGACCACAACCAGGTGCTCTAACCAACTGAGCTACAGCCACCATGTGCCAGTGTCAGGCAATGAACAAAGGATATTAGCGTCCAGGCCAACAAATGTCAATAGCCCAATGCCCGCTTGTGCGGCCCGGCGCGCGGCCGGCTGGCGAGGGCAACTCGCCGGACCGGCAAAGCTTCAAACCTGCCTGTCGGCATGCAGGTCTGGTGCTTTTGGGGCCGTAGTCCCGTTCCGGTCAACTCCGCCTGCGATGTCAGCCCAACTTTCGCGGAAGAAAACCCGCTTCCCCGCCGCAAGCCGCCGCAAGCCACCGCAGAGATTCTGTCGCGCCACGACGACGATTTTCATGGCAGGGCGGAAGGGTTGACAATGCCGCTCAGCGCGGAAACAATGCCGCTGGTATAGCGTAAATCTTACGGGCGGGGTGATATAGGCAAGCATGCCATGCTCTTGAGCGCTAGCATGGAGGGGAAGAGGAGTTGCCGATGGCTGAGCAGCATGACACGGCTGGGAAGTCCGAGTACGACATCACCATTATCCGCCCGGAAATGCGGCAGGGCGACTTCAAGTTGCGTGGCGAGGGTTTCGCCCCCGAGCGCCTCGGCGCGATCAAGAAGGGCCTGCGGGCGCTGCATACGCTGGAGCTGATGGCCCAGACCATCTACAAGTTCCAGATCACCAGGGAGCGAAGTGATGTGAACCGCCAGCTTATCGAGGCGATGTGCAACGAGATGGGCCACTATCAGGATTTCCAGGTCAAGCTTTACGAGTATGGATTCCGGCCCAGCGTTATTCGTTGGGCGTTCTGGCTGGTCGGCTTTGCGTTTGGCGTCGGTTCTCGCATCCTGGGCAAGAAGGCAATCTTCAAGACGGGCATCTGGGTCGAGAGCAAGGCTGTCCACCATTACGCCGAGCTGCTCAAGACCATCGAATGGGACGATGAGACGCGTAAGGTGATCGAAAAGGACCAAGCCGACGAAGATGGCCACGTCGGCCGGTGGAAGAAATTGCTCGAAACGGCATGATTCCGCGGCGGTGGCCCGGGCCTCATTCAAAATCGCGGAGCCCTTGGAGCCTGCCTACCGGCAGGTAGGTGCGCGCGACAAGTTCCGATGTACATCGGGACGCCCTCGCCGCTTTGGCTAACGAAGAAAGCAATCCACATTTGGAAGCTGTCGCGTTCGGGGTGCCTTTATGGGGGCGATAGTGTTGGTTGTCATGCGTGGTGCTGGTCGAATGCCAGTTCGGCGTGGGCTTGGGCGATTAGTTCGCGGATCGGCAGGCGCTGCGGGCAGAGTGTCTCGCACCGGCCACACCCTGTGCAGACATCCGGCGAGGCCGATGGCGGGATGGCTGCGTACTGCCGCCGGGCCTCTTCCGGCCAGTTGAGGTCGCGTGCGTAGTACTGATGCGTTCGCAGGATGTCCTGAATAGCGACGCCTTCGGGGCAATCGCGGCAGAGTCCGCAGAGCGTGCATTGCCCGGCGATATCCACGTTGGCTGTCTTTGCGGGCGGGGTTTTGTCGTCGAGCCTGGCGGCCTGCCAGTACTCATCGAGGGCCTTGGGGTCTTTGATGGACCTGATGACCGAGTCGATCCCATCGGCCAGGAATCTCTTCGCGGCCGCGACGAAGTTTGTGTTCTGGGGCAGCGCCCGCATGGACTTCATCGTAAGCATGCCGATGTCTTTTGCTTTGGCCTTGGCGATCATCGGCTTGAGGTCTTTCCGTGATGGGAAGTTGTAGGGCGGCAGGAGCACATCGTACCAGCCGGCCTTCACGGCCGCGGCGAACACATCCGGGACGTTGCTGTGGAACACGAGGCAGAGGTTCCGCGCCGCGCCGGATTTCTTGAGGGCGAGGAAGTCTTTGCGGACCTTCTCGTTGGTAGCTGCGCGCACGTTGTGTCCGACGACCATCAACAAGTCCGCGTAATCGGTGCCGAGTGTTTTGAGCATTCCGCCGAGTTGGGCGGGCGTGGTTCGAAGGCCCAGGAAGATACGTTTTCGGTTGCCCGGTTTCTTGAGCCACTTTGCGGCGGCGTCGGCGCCCTTTCCCGGGTGGACCATGACGAAGTTCATGCCGCGCTGGATGGCTGCGTCGAAAACCGGCAGCGTTTTTTCCGACAGTCCCACGCCGCCGAAGGACACGGCGCTGACCATCATGTTCGTCCGTCCGAGGCGTTTGTACAGAACGCCGGCCTGGGTGTTTCGCTGCTCGGTTTTCGCCTTGGCGTCGGGCTTGTCGTCGCCGGTTTTCGCCATTGCCGCGCCGGCCAGCGTGCCCGCGATGCCCGCACTGAGAGAGGCTGTGCGTTTTAGAAACGTGCGACGTGGATAACTGTCTTGTCGTTCCATGTGAGACTCCTTAAACTTCCTCGCGGCGTCGGGACCGCAAGCCTTTGCGACGATTCTATCACCGATTGCCAGGTCGGCAAGGGTGTCTTTTGCTCGATGGCGAATCAGGCGGGCTGCGTGTTGCGCGGGTGTTGCCCAAACAATACGGTGTGCGGCACTGTAGGCCGCACACCGCATATGTTTCGACGTGACGCTTTTGGAACTCCGCGTCGTTACTTCTGGTTCTTGAGCATGTCCGCCATGGCCCAGCCCAGCATGTTGGATACTTCCATCTGGGTTCCGGCATTGTGGTTGTAGTGATAGCCGGCGCCGGTCGGGGATACATCCTTGCCTTTCCAGAAATCACGGGACTCGATGGTCCTGACGTTGCCCTTGAACTCGGGATACTTGCCCTTATCGCCGCTGACGGCGAGCTGGGCATTTGCGATGGTCAGGCCCGGGCCCTTGAGGTCCTATCCGCCGAAGCCGATGGTGGCCAGGGCGAACTTCGCCTTGGGGGCGTCGAAGTCCTTGCCTGCCGGATCGGTCACTTGTTCTTGGAATCCGATTTCCAATTATATTCAGCCGACAGTGCGGCGAACCATCTTTCGGCATGGGTTGTCAGGCCGAGTTGATTGAAATGCACGTTGTCATGCCGGTATTTTTTTCCCAGAAGGTCGTCGGTGATGGGTCCCTTGCGGGCGACGCCCTTTTTCCAGAGAAGCTGCTGGCCCGCGGCGATGGCTTTCTCGGCCGGCGGCTTGGCCCCGGGATGAAATGAAGCCTGGGCGACGAACCATGGAATGTCGAAGCCGACATCCTTGTTGAGCGAATCGATGACCGTTTTCAGTTGGTTGAAATAGGTCTCAGGTGAGGTCTTGGCCAGCGAGTCGGACTCGCCCTGGTGCCAGAGCACCGCGCGAACGCCGTTTTTGCCGAACTCGTTGACGCACCTGGCGAGGTTGTCGTAGAGGTGTAACTTTTTGAACGTGACGCCGGGCATCCAGTTCTTGACGGTGGTCCACGTCAGCGAGGCCGAGCGAAAACAAACCGGGACCTGCTGCGACCGGGCGACAAAATCGCCCAGGATCGGCCAGACGCTGCCGTTTCTGCCGGATGCACCGGGAATGGGATCCGCGGCGGGGACGAATGCCTTGCCGTTGTAGTAGACGACTCGATCATCCCTGGCTGACTGTCTCGGCTTGCCGTAGTTGGCGGAGTTCGACTGCCCGGCCGTGATGAACACTTCGCCAACGCCCACCTTGGCGACCGTGGATGTGGCGATGACATTCTTGCCCCGACGTGCGCGAATGGTTACGGCGTACCAGCCGCCGGCCTGGAGCGTCATCTTGCCGGCGAATTTGCCATTGACGATGTCGCCGCCCTTGGCGATTACGGTCCAGTCGATCGGCGTGCCATGTTTGGCCTTCGGGGCGAGGTCCGCCTTGGCTTCGATGACGTCGGCGGGACCTGATATGGTGCCCTTGATGGCGACGTTGGCCTGGTTCTGCGCGTTACGCTGAACGACTTGGCGTTCCAGGGGCGATCCGACGGCAAGGATGTCCTTTGCGTAGAGAGGACACGTGGCCAAAATGAATACCAAGACGAATGCAGCCCAGCTTCTAACGCTACTCGTTTTCATGTCGTTGTCTCTTTCGTTGATGGTGTGTTAGATGTCGCTGGCGATATTCCCTGATCCCGGCCTGTCGCCGGCGAGGCTTACGGATTCGCCGCCACGGGCTTGAGGTCCATCGCCGAGCCGTCGAGTTCCAGTTTGACCAGCGTGTCGATCTTCCGGCGGTCCGTGGCAGGGATCGTCACCACCACGGTGTCGGCGGTCTGTTTGACATCCACCTTCCCGCCGGTCAGCAGTGAAGCAGCCTTGATTCTGCGGCCGGGATTCGCGAGCGTGACCGAATCGCCCGTCATGCCCAGGATATGCAGATAGATGACGTTTCCCTTGCGTGTGCTGGCGACGTTCTTGCTTGGTTTCCAGGGGCCGCCTCGCGTGCCGTATATGCTCTGGCCGTACTTGTCGAGCCATTGGCCCATTTCCTTCAGCCGGGTCGCCTGACGGGGTTCTATCTCGCCGCTGGGCATCGGGCCGACGTTGAACAGCAGGTTGCCATCGCCGCCGACGGTCCTTATGAGCGTCTGAAGGCATTGCTGGAGGGACTTCATCTTGTCGTTGGGCTTCCACGCCCACTGCCGGCAGATGGTCATGCAGGTTTCCCACGGGCGTTCCATGTTGAACCCGCCGATCCGCTGCTCGGGCGTGTCGAAGTCGCCGACGAAGCCTTCCCGGGTGATGCCCTTCATTCCGCGTCGGCCTTTGTCCACGCGATTGTTGATCAGCAGATTGGGATCGAGCTTGCGGAGGTACTTGTACAGGTCCAGGCCGCGATCGTGCGTCCACGGGGGCTCCCATTCGCCGTCGAACCATGCGATGCTCGGCCCGTACTTGCGGATCTGCTCGGCCAACTGGTCCTTGACGTACTGATTGTACTTGTCCATGTCGGCGTGGGGCTTGCCCTTGACGTTGGTCTCGTCGCCGACGGGGTACAACGGATGCCGCCAGTCGAGGATCGAGTAGTACGAGCCGTAGACCAGGCCCTGTTTGCGGCAGGCGGCGGAAAGTTCCTTGACCACATCCCGGCCAAACGGCGAGTTCATGATGTTGTAGTCGGTCAGCTTCGTGTCCCAGAGGCAGAACCCATCATGGTGTTTGCTCGTCAGCACGATGTACTTCATGCCCGCGGCCTTGGCGATCGAGACCCACTGATCGGCGTCGAACTTCACCGGGTTGAACTTCTTGTACAGATTGTCGTAGACCTTGCGGTCGGTCTTTTTGCGAGACCAGCCGATCTCCTTGCCCGTCAGGCTGACTGGCCCCCAGTGGATGAACATGCCGAACCGCATGTCCTGCCAGTTCGCGAGCGCCTTGGGGTCAGGCCTTTTCAATGGTTTCGATGGCTTTGAAGTGTCATTGGTATCGGCGGCGAATGCATTGAACGATACGGCCAACATGATAGCCAAGGCTGAAATGTGTTTCATTGTGTTCCTATCTCCATGCTCAAGAATGCGAGACCAGAGGGACTCCGCAGTAAGACTACACAATAATATGAAACCCGCCCGCCCGGCAATTGGGTCCATGGCAGTTCGGATCAAGCAGGTGGGGCGGGGCGTTTGCGGACGGGGTTTGTCGAGGTCGCGTTCTCGCACACCGACCACGGGGCGCCTTTGCCCGCGGTTGATTATTCGGCCGGCGCTGGTTCGCTGGTCTCGTCGTTTCCTGCCGGCGTGCCGAACAGTTCGGACAGCATTCGGTCGGCGTAGGCGGAATCTGCTATGCCTTCGGCCTGCATGGTCACCAGCAGTTTGCGGTAGGCGGCCAGGCTTCGGCTGAGCGCGGCGCGGTAGCGATGCTGGGACTGGTCGCGTCGTTCGGCGTTGTATTGCACCGCACAGAAGCCCAGGAACACAGCCAGGGGCACAATCCCCGCCACCAGGACGGCACCCGCCGCCCAGGCCGAAACGCTCGCCAGGATCGCCGAACCCGCGCCGAGCACCACGGCCCCGGCGGCGCCGCTGCCGATCAGCATCCACAGCCACTTCCGCAGCCGGGGGTTGCTCTCGGTAGCAAGCTCGTCGAACTGCCGGAATAGCCCGCCGTCGGTGGCCTGGCCGAACAGGTCCTCCATCTCCTGCCGCAGGTGTTCGTTGCGGGCGACGAGGTCGGTTGTCTGTCCATCCAGGCGATCCATCGCCGCCTGGGCGTTGGTTTGCAGGGTGACGATCATCTGCTGGGACTGCTCCCTGGCGTCGGCGACCTCCTGGCGTTGTCGCTTGACGTGATCCAGCAGTTCGCCCGATTCGCGGTGGATGTCGCCGACCTGCTTGCCTGCCTGCCGGGCGGTGTCGAGTTCCGCGTCGATCTTGCATCGCGTCTTCGTGCCGCCCTTGAGCAGCTCGGCCAGGTCGGATGTGGCCCGGCGGGTCTCGGCGAGCTTGCCCTGGACCTCGCCATTGGCCTCGACCGTCGCCTGGCGGGCGTCAAGGGCCGCCTGGGCGGAGGCCTTCGCCCCGTCGGCCTGCAGCCGGGCCTGCTCGGCCAAACCGTCGGCTGACTCCTTGCTCGCGCGGAGATCGCCCACGAGTGACCTTGCCGACTCCAACTGCTCAGCCAGCGATGCCGCAGAGGCCTTGCGCTGAGTTTGGGCGGAGGCGACTTCGCCGCACAAGGCAGCCAGTGCTTCCTCCTGGCGCCGGGCGAGGTCCGTCCCGGCCGCGGCGGTGTCATGGGCCAACTGCTCAAGTTGCTCGCGGACTTCCGTCGAACGGGTCAGGTGCTCATCGACCTGCGCCTTGACCTGCCCGGCCTGGGCGAACACGCCGCCAAGGTCCTTCACGACGCCGCCGGCCTGGTCGAGCCTGGCGAGGACTTCGCCCTGGGCTCCCTCGGCGGCGGAGCGAAGTTCGTGGATCTTCTGGATTTCCGCCTGGAGCGTCTCGAAGTCCTGGCGCGTTCGCCCAAGCATTTCCGCGCCGATCGCCTGGTCGCCGCGAAGGTCCGCGACGGCGGCGTGCCCCGCCTGTTGCCACTGAGCGACAGCCTGCTCGAACTGGCGCTGGCGTGCCTGAGCCTCGGCGAGAGTTTCCCGCACGGCCTCGACGGTCTCCTGCTTTTGCTGTTTGACCTCCGCGGCAGACTCGGACACCTCGGTCTCGACCTGGGCTATTCGCTGGCGTGCCTGGTCCGTCTCGGCCAGTGCCTGGGCCATGCGTGCCTTGAGGTCGCCGCCGGTTCGCGCGAGCCCGTCGAGTTGCTCGGTCGTCTGCGAGCCTCTGGTCAGCAGGGCGCCGAGCTGCGTCAGTTCTTCCGCGGCCTGTCGGCGGCTTTCGGCGGCGGCCTGGGCGGCCTCAGCGGCGGCCTGTCGCTGCTGGTCGGTCTGGGTTGTTGTCTCGGCGACGGTTTCGCCTTGGGCGTTGATATCCGCGAGCACTGCCTCTGCCGTCTCGAAGCCGGCGACCAGTTTCTGCCGCGTCTCATCGGCGAACTGCTCGCACTGCTGGCTTGTCTGCTCGATTTGGGCCAGGCACTGCCGGGCCTCGGCAGCCTGGGCGGAGGCATCGGCGGCTGACGTGGTGCTCGTCTCCAGCAGCCCGCGCATCTCGACGCTCGTCTCATTCCCATCAGCGAGCGTTTTTTGCAGGACCCGGGCCACCTCCTCTGCCGCCTGGCGGGCCTCGGCGATGGCTTGCCCGGCCTGGCTGGCTGACTGGTTGTGTTGCTGGATCTGCGAGAGTGTCCCAGCCGATGTCTGGCTGTCGGACTCGACGCTCGCCAGCGCCGCCGCCAGCGATTTGAGCTGCTCATCAAGCTTCTGGCTGGCCTCGGCCTGCATTTGCTCAGCCGTCTCTGCCGTCGCGCGGGCTGCGGTGATCGCATGCTGTTGCTGCTGCCGGGTTTTGCCCGCGAAGTCTTCCAGTTCCCGGGCTGTCTTCTGGAGGCCGGCCAGGCACTGATTGGCCTCGCCGGCCCTGGTGGAAAGCTCCCCACCCGCCTGTGTGCCGACTTCGAGCAGGCCTTGAATCGCCGAGATGGCTTCATCGCCATCGGCGAGCTTGGCCTGGAGGTCCTTTTGCGTATCCTCTGCCGCCTGGCGGGCCTCGGCGATGGCCTGCCCGGCCTGGCTGGCGGACTGGTTGTGCTGCTGGATCTGCGAGAGTGTCCCAGCCGATGTCTCGCTGTCGGACTCGACGCTCGCCAGCGCCGTCGCCAGCGACTGGAGCTGCTCATCAAGCTTCTGGCTGGCCTCGGCCTGCATTTGCTCAGCCGTCTCTGCCGTCGCGCGGGCTGCGTCAATGGCCTGCTGTTGCTGTTGACGGGTTTCGCCGGCGAATTCACCAAGCTCTTGGGCTGTCTTCTGGATGCCTGCCAGGCACTGATTGGCCTCGCCGGCCTTGGTGGAAAGCTCCCCGCCGGCCTGCGTGCCTGTTTCGAGCAGGCCTTGCATCGCCGAGATGACTTCATCACCGTCGGCGAGCTTGGCCTGGAGGTCCTTTTGCGTATCCTCTGCCGACTGGCGGGCCTCGGCGATGGCTTGCCCGGCCTGGATGGCGGACTGGTTGTGCTGCTGGATCTGCGAGAGTGTCCCAGCCGATGTCTGGCTGTCGGACTCGACGCTCG
>CAZMBZ010000175.1:9608-10959 GCA_964564285.1 uncultured Planctomycetaceae bacterium
TGCTGGATCTGCGAGAGTGTCCCAGCCGATGTCTGGCTGTCGGACTCGACGCTCGCCAGCGCCGCCGCCAGCGATTTGAGCTGCTCATCAAGCTTCTGGCTGGCCTCGGCCTGCATTTGCTCAGCCGTCTCTGCCGTCGCACGGGCGGCGGTGATCGCCTGTTGTTGCTGCTGCCGGGTTTTGCCCGCGAATCCTTCCAGTTCCCGGGCTGTCTTCTGGATGCCTGCCAGGCACTGATTGGCCTCGCCGGCCCTGGTGGAAAGTTCCCCGCCGGCCTGCGTGCCTGTTTCGAGCAGGCCTTGCATGGCCGAGATGACTTCATCACCGTCGGCGAGCTTGGCCTGGAGGTCCTTTCGCGCATCCTCGGCGGCCTGGGTAATCGCGCCCATTTCCTGGATGGCCCCCTCGGCCGCGCTCAACTGGGTCTGCGTGCGTTCCAATAGTTCCTGGATCGATCCCTGCCTGCCCTTGGCCTCATCGACCACTTGCTGGGCGGCCAGGAGTTGCTCTTCAAGTCGGCCCTGCCACTGCTGGCGTTTATCGAGGAGTTCCTGCTGGAGCTCGTCGATCTGCCCCATCACCTCGGCCTGGCGGTGCTGGATCGACTCGGCCTGGGAACGGATGGACTCGACTGCCAGCGAGGCGCTGCCTTCCAGGACCTCGGTCTCCTTTTTGTATGCGCCCTGGATTTCCGCGAGGCGGTCCCGGGCGATCTGCTCGATCTGCTCGACCTGCCCCTTGGCTGTCTGGCCGACACCGTCGATGGATTCGAGCACGCCCCCGAGCTTGTGCTCGAGTATCACCGTCAGTTTGCCGAGCTTGCTGGCGTCCATGCCGGTGGCCATCAGGTTTTCCTGGAGGCAGAGCCGGTGGAGGTTGTCCATTCCGCGCAGCACCGCCAGGGCCTGCTGGTTGTCGAGCTTCTCGGGCAGGGTTCCCATGGCTTCGAGAACGCGGTCGACGCGGCCGAACAGCTCCTCCCTGGCTGTGAATGGCAGGGTCTGCAATTCGTTCTTGCGGAGCATACCCTCGAGCGCCAGCAGGAACCCCTTCAGCCCGCGCAGCGCCAGATCGACGTTGCCGATCTCCGGCGGCGGGTTCTTGGAAAGCACGCTGGATATCTGCCCCACGCGGGACTCGAACATTTTTCGCAACTTCGGAATCTGCATTTGCATTTCCATCGATACATCTCCTTGAGCGACCAGCCTCGTCGGACAGGCCGCGCCCGCGGTCATCCCTGCCACGGATATATAACGCCAAAAACACCGCAGGCGGGTCGGCCCATTGCGCAGGGACACGCGCCGCCGGCGGGCATCGCGGAAACCGTCGTGCTTTAACATAGATCGGCCCG
>CAZMBZ010000176.1:0-3913 GCA_964564285.1 uncultured Planctomycetaceae bacterium
GGTCCGGGATCTTGTCCAGTCGGGCTCGGGCCTTGGTTGCCCAGTCGGTGTCGGCGTATTTGTCGATGATCTTATTGAGGTACTCTCTGGCCTTGGCGTTCATTCCCGACCTGGCGTAATTGTCCGCCAGCGACATCCAGCCTTTACAGTCCGAGTCTGCCCGGGCCGTGCTAACGGTCGCCTGGATCGTCTTGTCGGACTTCAGCGACTCGAGTTTCGCTTTGACCTTCGCCAGACGCGACGATTTGGGGAACCGCTCGATGTATTGTTCGTACAGTTTGATCGCCAGAACGTAGTCCTTCTTCTCCTGGGCCGCGCCGCCGCGGGCCTCGAAGGCGTCGGCCTGGGCGTCGGTAATGGACTGGCTGATGGCTGGATCGTCTTGCAACGCCTTGAGTTGCTCAGCCGCCTTCTTAGCGGTGTCCGTCCCGGGCTTGGTGGCCGCCAGTTGCCGCAGGGCTGCGGCGGCTTTGACGTACTGCTTTTCGGCGACCAGCTTTTCCGCGGCAGCCAGGGCGGCGATGGCTTTGGGATCGCCTTGCTCTTTCGCTTTTTTCTTGAGCAGCATTTCCGCCATTGCCCGGCCCATCGCGTCGCCGACCTTGGCGTAGGTCCCGCCGTTTCTGCCGTAATGGTATCCACCGCCGCCCATATCTCGGATATCCACCGAGGCCACGTTGCCCGCGAACTCGGGGTGACGCTTCGGATCGCTTATGGCCATCTGTGCTTCGAAGACCCCGCTCCACGGGCCTAGATTTCGCCCATTGAATCCGACGGTGGCCAGCACGAACGGCGCCTTGGGCGCCTTGAATTCCGCGCGCAAATCCGTAACGAGCTCGGCCAGGAGCTTCTCGTGTTCCTCCTTCGCCATGCCCTTGTCCTTGTGGCCTTGCCACCAGAACAGGCCGGCCATCTCGTAGCCCTGCCCCTTGTAGCCGGGCAGGTTATCCTTGAGGTTGGCCAGAACCTCCTTGGCGTGCTTGACGTACCGATCATACGAAGTCCCGGCATACCAACCGCCGTCGGCCGACGATTTGCCGAGCCTCTTGCGACTCGTGGGAGGCATGAAGTCATAGCCCAGCGACCTGTTGCCGCACGCTCCCTTGATGAGCAGCACCATTTCGTCGTTGCAGTAGCCGAGAACGTGGCCGATTCCCACTTCCGGCCCGACGTGGCTGAAGACCGTCAGCGGGGCTGATGTGTACCTCTTATCCATAACGTAATAGATATAGTGGACGTCGTTTCTTACCGTCCACTTTCCGGTGTCATCCACGAGATAGGCGAACTTCTCATCGCTCGTGGCGAGCGGCTTGAGGCTGTCGGGCTTGCCCATTCCGCACATGTTGGACTGGCCCGACATGAAGAATACCTTCACCGGCTTGGTCGTGTCGGGGGCCTTGTTGTCCGGTTTGGGCAGCACGGCGGGAATGTCGCCGCCATTTGCCGCAGAGGCCAGGTTGATCGCCGCAAGAGCCACCAGGATGAACATACTTCGCGTTATTATCGACATCGTCGCTTCCTTTCTATTCCGCACGTCGCCGTCGTCGGACTATCTGCTTGCCGCTTGTCGACCGTACTCCGGCCAATTCGCCCGAAAAGAGATGGCGGGCGGTCTACTGGTACCGGAAGACCGTCCCGATCAGCCCGGCCGTGTTTTCAGAGCCGCCGGACCGGTGCTTTGACTGCTCGCCGCATTTGTGTCTTCCCTTGAAGAACACTCTCATCCCAAACAGTTCTTGAAACGGCGTGACTGCTCGATGGTTTCGAAGTTTCCCGGGGAGAAGGGACGACCTTGCCGGTTACGTATTACCGATTTCATCCGGGTTGGACAGCAGTGAGGGTGCGTTGGGTCGCCGCGAGCCTGTCGGCGACCGCCGCGCAGCCGCAACCGCCAGTAAGGCTGAAAAATATGATGGTGTCGCTTAATATGAGAATTTGATTACTAACGGTCAAGCTGACGGCGTTAGAATACGAATCCCTTGGACAATGGGATTGAATTGCTGGAATCTTGCGCGATGATGCCCGACGCCCACATCGGGCGGAGAATCCAGATGGAACTTGAACCCGGAAAAAAACATGCGACAATTTCTTGCCGGTTTTATGACTCTTGTCCTCCTTGTGACACTCATGAACGCCCAGCAGGCTAAACCCATTTCCCCGGCCCGGCCGGATGCGACTGTCACGGTCGATGCCGCCAGTGCGTCTGCACCTTACAGCCGCATGCTATTCGGCGGGTTTATCGAGCACTTTCACCGCCAGATATATGGGGGGCTGTTCGAGCCCGGCTCGCCCCTTTCAGACAAACAGGGTTTTCGCAAGGACGTGATCGCGGCGATGAAGGAACTGAAGCTTTCTGTGGTTCGCTGGCCCGGCGGATGCTTTGCCAGCGGGTATCACTGGAAAGACGGTGTGGGCAAGACGCGAAAACCCCTAGCCGACCCGGTTTGGGGCGTTACCGACAAGAACACGTTCGGCACGGATGAGTTCGTTCGGTGGTGTCGGCTGGTCGGTTGCGAGGCGTACATCTGTACCAATGCCGGCAACGGAACGCCCGAAGAGATGCGGCAGTGGGTCGAATACTGTAATGCGACGCGGGGGAAATATGCCGACATGCGCGCATCCGGCGGGCAGACCGAGCCTCTCAACGTGCCGATCTGGAGTATCGGCAACGAGAACTGGGGCTCACACGAGATAGGCGCCAGGACGCCCGCGCAGTGGGGGCCGCTGGTCCGCAGGTCGGCCGAGATGATGCGTTCGGTCGATTCCCGTATCAAGCTCGCTGCCGCTGCCACGCCGAACCGCAAGTGGACCGTGCCGCTTCTGAAAAGCGCGGGCGAGTATCTGGACTACGTGGCGGTGCATGAGTACTGGCTTGGCTATTGGCGGCGCAACGAGATGCCCGATTACCAGACATGCATCATGCACTCGGAAGGCCCGGAGAAGACGATCCGCGAGGTGATTGCGATACTCGCCGAGACCGGCCATCGTGGCCGAATCAAAATCGCCTTCGACGAGTGGAATCTTCGCGGCTGGCATCATCCGGGGTTTCCTCGCAAGGAGGTAGTGGACCCCAATGACCGGTTGGCCGCCGCACTGGTCGCCCGGCGCGACATCAACGGAATTGCCAGGCAGTACACGATGGCCGATGCGTTGTTCTCGGCGTCGTTTCTCAACTCTTGTCTCCGTCACTGCGAGGACGTGGGCATGGCCAACATCGCCCCGATCATCAACACTCGCGGACCGCTGTACGTTCACCCGGGGGGCATCGTCAAGCGAACGACGTTTCACGTGCTGGCGATGTACGCCAACTTGCTGCAACGCCGTGTCGCCAAGGTACAAGTCAATGCTAGCAAGCTGGTTAGGGGCAAGCAGTCAATTTCCGTGGTCGATGTTGTCGTCACCAACGACGAATCGGGCAGGAACTGGTCGATCGCACTCATCAATAGGCATGCTGACCAATCGGTGGCTTGCACGGTCAAGATGGGTGACATGTTGCTTGACGGGAAGTTTGACGCGACGGTCTTGGCCGGCGATTCTCCAGAGGCGTACAACGACGTGGAGCATCCCCATCGCGTCGTGCCAAAGCGCGGGAAGGTGGCCTTTGTCCGGGGCGTGGTCAATCTTCCGCCGCATTCACTGACGATCGTGCAAATCGATCGGCGATAGGCGAGACAACGAATGCACTGATGCTTGTCATGCTTGCGGGTATACGAGGCTAGGCTTGCTTTGGCCTCGGCGGGACCATCATCGCCGGGATGACGCTCGCGGCAGCGGCGGCGGCACCGAGGTAGAACACCCAGTCCGAGCCGGCGTATTTCCAGATGAATCCGCCGATAAGGGGCATGGCGACGGCTGCGATGTGGTTGAACGCCACGCCCGTGCTGAGAGTCGGCGTCCGCTCGCTGGGCGGGAC
>CAZMBZ010000176.1:4013-10790 GCA_964564285.1 uncultured Planctomycetaceae bacterium
AGCAGCATCGTCGAAAGCTCTATGCCGTACCTCGTGACCAGCAAGAAGCCCGCGAACGCGACGAAGATCTGCTTGCGCCAGCCCTCCAGGAAGCTCAGCAGGTAATAAAGCCAGTACTTCCGCCGAAGCACGATGCGAGGCCCAGGCGTGCGAATCTTCCGCGGAATTGCCAGACAACTCGCCGCCGCCAGAAGCGCCGCCGCCCCGGCCACCATGAACAGCGGGCGTATCGGCACGGCCAGCCAGACGTTCAAAACGTAAGCCCCCATCAGCCCGATTCCCGATCCGATTGCCCCGGCTGCCCTTATCTGGCCGAGCCTGTGGCCTTCCCGGCCTGGCTCTGCCATCGCGAGCGCCATCGACTGCGGCAGGGGAAACCACACGTGCAGGCCCTGGCTCCATATAAGCGAGGCCGCAACCAGCCAGAAGTAGTCCGGCACGTACGTATACCAAGCCAGGCCAACGCCCGTAAGCGCCAGCACCGCCGCCGCCACCAACGGTTCAGCCAGCCCCGCCAGCAGCGCCAAGACAAGCAGCGCCGTGATGCCGCAGCTCTCCCGCCACGCCTCGAGCATGCCCTGCTGATGACCCGACAGGCCCATGGTGTCGCCGACGAAGTTCGAGTTGACGCCCATCTGAAGCGAAAGCGCAAAACCGACCCCGCCAACCGCCAGCCCGAGAAAGAACATCCCCCGCCGCCGGTCCGCAAGATGCACCTGCGGGTCGAGTGGAATCTCATCGACAGTCTGAGGATCAAGAGCCATGGCCGGGATTCTAATCTGCCTGCGGGCCAATGGCGCAGCAAGAAACTATCTCAACTGCACTGATAGTGGTTGCTGGGGCTGGAGTGGTTCTGGACTATTTCGCCGGTTTGGACGTTGGCTGCGTAGTCGTTCAGGTCCAGTGCGGCTTCCGGCAGTAAGTCCTCGAAGTCCCTGAAGAAGTGCGAGTGCGTGTCCTTGGCCTGGATGAATCCGGCCTGTCGCATCGTCTTTATGGCTTCTATCAGGGTCATAGCGGTACCGGGGCATTCAGTTTTGTCGCCATTGGCCATATCGTCGTTATTGGTCTGCTTATTCAGCCGGGATGGGGGATTTCCATTCCGACAACGGGGTGATTTTGGGCGAGGCCGGCGCGTGGGCACCTTTGGCTTGGGGGCATAGCAGCACGGCGAATCGCATCGGCCCGGGTTTGGCGGCGATGCGGATGACCAGTCGGCTGACGCCGGTGTTAGGGTTTTCCGGGGGTTTTTGTTCGGCGGACTCGACCGCAAAAGTCGCACCTTTGGGTTCGAGGATTCGTGCGGTCATGGTTCGGCCTTTGAGGGTCAGCGTGGCGGCGGGGCCATCGGTTTTGATCTTCGCATCGGTTGTTATGGCCCAGTTGGCCTGGCAGGCCTTGGCGAGGTCCAGCTCATCCTGGATGAGCACGGCCTGGCCCGCGACCATCTTCACGCCGCGACGGGCTGACCGGGCTTTTGGCGTGTAGGCCGAGGTGAGGTCCATCACGGCGAAGCCACTTTTGCCATCGGCGAGGAAGTCGGAGATTTTGGTGACGGCGGAGACGTTCTGATTATCGCCGTCGAGGTTCACCACGCTGTGGCTGGAGGTGCCCAGGCGGTAGTATTTCCATCGCTGGTCGTCCTGATCGCGGCCCCAGTAGTTCGGCAGGTTATAGTTGTCGCTGCCGAGGTCTCGCACCCATCGCACGCCGAGGGCATCGAGCTCGAACTGCCCGAGGTCCAGATGGGCGTGGCTGACCTGGTTATAGCCGGCCTTGACGGCCAGGAATATGGCATTGGGGTTGGACCAGCCCGTACGGAAGACAGCCACCGGCACGGGTCCCCGGAACAGCCTGGCGAGTTCGGGTTTCGGCGGCGCCGCGGCAGGGGGGACGTACCAGATAACATCCTGCGGAGTTGCCCGTCGCTGGGCGATCATTTCCCGCTCGATGCGGGCGAAGAACGGGTTATCGTATCGTTTCGCCAGCCAGAACAGATCGGGCAGGTTTCTCCGCGTAACCGGGGAGTGAACGTCGGCGAAGGCAAACATCAGTCCCGTCGGCCCAGAGGCGTGGATGGGGAAGTAGCCTGCCTGGTCGAGGCCCGGGATGTCGGACAGGCCGAAGTCTGTGCCGAGAGCTGTTTCCATCGCAGCCAGGCCGTAGGCGGTGTATCGCGTGGCGTAACTCCAGTAGCCTGGACCCTCTCCCCAGGCACCGTCCGGGGCGTAGTTTGTCAGGGCCTTGGGCAGATGGACGATGGCGTTGTGGAGGATTTCCCCGGCGCAGTTGGGATCCGTGTCCGCTATTGCCATCGCTCCCACAGACAGGCCCATGTTGCAGACCTGGTTCCAGTTGCATCCAGAGTTTCGCCACCAGCCGTTCCTGGCGCCGCGGTAGGCCTTCAGGCCCGGTTCCATGCCCAGGCGGATCAGGCCCAAGCGGATCGTCTCGCGGGCGGGCTTGTCCAGCGCATCGTAGAACCAGTCGTACCCGATGCCGACGGCGAGGCTCATCTCGGCGGTGTCGAGAAAGTGCGACGGGTTCCAGTCCTTGAACGCGCAAACGGCAAGCATGCTGGCCCGGGCCTTGGCGAGGTACTTCTTATCGCCCGTCCATCGCCAGGCGAAACCGTAGTAGTACATCCGGCTGAGGCAGTCCCGACTGACGCTGAGCAATCGCGGGCCGACCTTGTGGTAAACCAGTTCGGGCTTGCCGGCCTGGGTCTTGGCTTGGGTGAGAACATCCGCCACCGCTTTTGCCAGCAGCTTGTCCGTCCGGGCGAGCTTCTTTAGTTGGGCCATGCGCTTGTTGGTCAGTATGAGCCTCGGGTGTCCCGGCTGGAGACGGGCGAGGATATCGGCGGCGCTCGGCGAGGCAGCGGGTGTATCCTGTGCCCAGAGGCTGGTAGCGGCTGCGAGCATGACAATGGCGAGAGCAAAGCATTTGGCGATCATTGAATTCTCCATACAATCTTCCTTCGCAGTCGCGCCGGTCGCGCGGTGACGGCATTCCTTCGTAGAACGTTCGGGCCAGGCAATCGGACCGGATGGAACTGAAAGGCGTGCCGGCTTTCGGGGGGAATTGACTGGTGTTGAGCGGAGTGGAAAAGTTACATTCTATCGGTCCAACACCTGCGGCTTGGCGCGCGGTTATAGTATACGGTTGGACTGTCAGGCTCATTCTGGCTTTTTTAAAGGGCAAGAGAACATGGATCGTCGTGAGTTTCTTAAGTCGTCGGTCGTTGCTGCCGGCGCTGTGGCGGGGATGTCTGCACTATCGCGTCGGGCTGACGCACAGGATGCCCCAGCCAGCGCTGGGAAGAAGCAGGCCGTGCTGAAACTCTCCAGCCAGGAAAGCCGCGTACCCGGCAAGAGCTTGCGGGAGAAGGTCGAGAAACTCCAGTCATGGGGCGCAGTGGGCGTCGAGATCACCGGGGCCTCGAAGGTTCCTGATCGCGTCGCTGAGATCAAGGCCGCCATCAAGGGTACGAACGTCGTCGTCAGCGCGGTCTGCGCTGGATACTTCCAGCTCATCGACCCCGACGAGTCCAAGCGCAAAGCAGGCGCCCAGCGGCTGAAGGATCTTTGTGGCCCGGCCGGGGAAATAGGCTCGACGGGCATCATCATTGTCCCGGCGTTCAATAATCATCCCCAGCTTCCTCACAGGGAGTCTCGGAAGGTTCTGGTGGACTTGCTGCCGGAGATCGGCGAGGTGGCCGTCAAGGCTGGCACTCGGCTGATGATGGAGCCATTGAATCGCCGCGAGGCGTATTTCCTTCGCCAGTTGGCCGACGCTGCCAGCATCTGTCGCGACGCCAACCACCCCGGCGTTGCGATGATGGGCGACTTTTACCACATGTACAAGGAAGAGACGAGCGATTGCGGTGCGTTCCTCTCAGCCGGGAAGTACCTGCATCACGTTCACTTGGCCAGTCGGATTCGCAAGCTGCCAGGCCAGGACGAGCGAAGCTTTGTTGACGGTTTCCGCGGGCTCAAGATGATTGGCTTCCAGGACTTTTGCAGTCTGGAATGCGGCGTCAAGGGCAAGGCGGACGTCGAGATTCCCAAGTCGTTCCGCCTTCTCGAAAAGCAGTGGAAGGAAGCGACGATCTAACCGGGCGAAACGGCGTCTCTCGCCGAGAGGATCGGTTTTCGCAAAGACATAACATTAGGACTACAAGCCAGATACACGAGGAGAACTATGGCAAACGAAAGTAAAGTCAAACGACATGTCGGGCAGCAATCGCGCCGCGATTTCCTGAAAACCTCCGCCCTCTCAGCCGGAGCGGTCGTGCTCGCGGGCGCTAGCCTGCCGTCGGCCTACGCGGCCGGGTCTGACACGATCAAGGTCGGCGTTATTGGTTGCGGCGGCAGGGGCACTGGCGCGGCCAAGGACTGCCTCAAGGCCAATCCCGCCGGTGTGCAGATATGGGCGATGGGCGACCTGTTCAAGGACCGCCTGGGCCGATCGCACGCGGGCCTGAGCAAGAACTTCACGGACAAGACCCAGTTCGACGTCCCCGGCGACAGGCAATTCACCGGCTGGGATAGCTATAAGCAGGTCATCGCCTCGGGCGTGGACATGATCATCACGGCGACCCCGCCGGGATTTCGGCCGATGGTTCTCAAGGCTGCCATCGACGCCGGCAAGCACGTATTCATGGAAAAGCCCGTCGCGACGGACCCGGCCGGCATTCGCTCGATCATCGAGAGCTCCAGCAACGCCGAAGCCAAGAAGCTGGCGATTGTCGCCGGCACACAGCGTCGCCACCAGGGCCGCTACGTCGAGACGATCAAGCGAATTCACGACGGCATGATCGGCGAGCTGGTCAGCGGGCAGTGCTACTGGAATCAGGGCCTGCTGTGGGTCCACAAGCGTAAGCCCGAATATAGCGACATGGAATGGCAGGTGCGAAACTGGCTGTACTTCACCTGGCTTTCGGGCGACCACATTTGCGAGCAGCACGTTCACAACATCGACGTGGTCAACTGGGCCTTCGATTCCATGCCGTCCCTGGCGTATGGCATGGGTGGCCGGGCCGCGAGAAAAAGCCCCGACTGCGGCAATATCTACGACCACTTCTGCATCGAGTTCGAGTACGCCAACAAGGCCCGCACCATCAGCATGTGCCGCCAGACCGACAAGGCCTCCCACCGCGTCGGCGAGCGGGTGGTGGGCACCAAGGGCTACACGGACTTCCGCGGGAGGATATTCGACCACAAGGGCAACGAGCTCTGGAAGTACGAAGGCCCGAATACCAACCCTTACGTCGCCGAGCACGCGGACTTGGTCGCCAGCATTCGTTCGGGCAAACCGCTCAACGAAGGCAAACGAGTCGCCGAAAGCACCCTGACCGCCATCGCCGGCCGAATGAGCGCATACACCGGCAGGGCGATGAAGCTGGACTGGGCGCTCAAGAGCTCGAAGCTCGACCTGGTGCCCAAGAAGCTGGCGTTCGGCCCGCTTGAGGTCCGGCCCGTATCCAAGCCGGGTAAGACGCAGTTGGTGTAGGCGGCGTAGGCTGGCAGGGATTTATCTGGAACCCGAATCGAAAAGGAAAGCAGCAATGGGTAATCAAAACATAAACGGGACCAAAGGAATAACGAAGGCGTCGGCGCTGGCGGGCATGGCTGTCGCCGGGGCCTCGGTCAACATGGCATCCGGTCAGGGCACCGACCGCGTCCGCATCGGCCTGATTGGCTGTGGTGGCCGGGGCACGGGCGCCGTCGGCGATGCGATGAAAGCCGACCCGACCGTAACCATTTACGGCGTGGCGGACTTGTTCGAGTCGCAGGCCAAGCGCGCCGCAGGGCGGTTCGCCCAGCGATACAAGGATCGCTGCAAGATCAAGCCGGACACGATCTTCTCCGGCTTCGACGCGTACCGCAAGCTGGCGGCGATGGATTTGGACTACATCGTAATGGCGACCCCGCCGGTGTTCCGCCCGTACCACCTGCGAGCGTGCATCGAGGCCGGCAAGAGCGTGTTTATGGAAAAGCCCGTGGCGGTGGACCCCGCCGGCGCTCGCTCGGTCATAGAATCTGGCAGGCTCGCCGCGGAAAAGGGCCTTTGCATCACCTGCGGCACGCAGCGACGCCACGCCTCGAACTACATGAGCACCATCGAGCAAATCCACCAGGGCGCCATCGGCGAACTCGTCGGCGGGCAGTGCTATTGGAACGGCGGCGGGATCTGGTATCGCGGCGTCGAGGAAGGCCAGACCGAACTGGAATGGCAGTGCCACAACTGGTACCACTGGAACTGGCTGAGCGGCGACCAGCTCGTCGAGCAACACGTCCATAACATCGACGTCCTCAACTGGTGCTTTGGCGGCCCGCCCGCGAAGCTCCTGGGCATGGGAGGCCGGCTCACGCGGGATTACTCCCAGCAGGCCCGCGCCGCGGCCATCAAGCTCAACGGCGACGACAAGAAGACCGATCTGTACCAGGGCGATATCTTCTGCCACGTCGGTACGGAGATGACCTACCCCAACGGCGCGAGGGTCCTCAGCATGGGCCGGCACGCTCCCAAGAGCACCGGCCGGGTCAACGAACGCATCGTTGGCACGAAGGGTTATAGCAACTGCTGCAACTCCATCGTGGACTGGAAGGGCGAGAAGATCTGGTCCTTCGAGGGCAGGCACACCGGCGGACGGACCGAGGAGCACCAGGTCCTCATCGAAGGCATGAAGAACAAGAAGCCCGTCAACGAGGCCAGGAGAATCGCCGAAAGCACCCTGACAGCCATCGGCTGCCGCATGAGTGCATACACCGG
>CAZMBZ010000177.1:0-2363 GCA_964564285.1 uncultured Planctomycetaceae bacterium
ACGTGGCCCACAACATCGCAAAGGTCGAGACCCATGTCGTCGACGGCAAGGCGAAGCGGCTTTGCGTTCACCGCAAAGGCGCGACTCGCGCGTTCCCAGCCGGCCACGAAGATCTGCTCCCTCGCTACCGAAGTACGGGTCAGCCGGTGCTGATTCCCGGCGACATGGGCACGGCCAGTTGGGTGATGGTGGGGACAGACCGGGCCATGGCCGAATCGTTCGGGTCCTGCTGTCACGGCGCCGGTCGCGTGATGAGCCGCACCAAGGCCATCGCCGCCGCGAAGGGGCGGCACATAGACAAGGAATTGGCTGCGAGGGGAATTTTCGCTAAGGCTCGCGGCAGAAATGGACTTGCCGAAGAACAGCCTGACGCCTACAAGGACGTCGATGCAGTGGTCGAGTGCGCCCATGCCGCCGGCCTGGCACGCAAGGTGGCCAGGTTACGCCCGATGGGGGTCGTCAAGGGCTGAATGGCGGGCAAGGTGAGGCGTAAGGCTTGTCTTGTAAGTGGCTTATGTATATGGTCGCCATTTATCCCGCGTGGTTGGCCCCCTGTGGCGGTTGGACGTTTTGTGGCGGTATTGGGCAGGTGGGCTCAATACTTGCTCAGATTGTGCCGAACAGGAGGTAAGCGGCGGCGCGAACGCCGAGGCAAGGATCAGCGGAACTTCCGTTGCAAAAACGGACGCATCACTTATACTTGTCCGCTTCCCGGCCGGGCAAAGCCCGGGTACACGGTCCGAAAACAAAGCACTAGAGAATAGGAGATCCCATGGCACTGGGTTTCTTCCGTCGTCGGCAAAAAATGGTCATCATCATCATGGTTGTGTTGATGGTGAGTTTCATGGTCGGCGGATACGGCATCAACATGTTGTTTGAGAGTAATCCGAACAAGGCAGAGGTGGCTGACACCCGCTTCGGGTCGATAACGCGCGGCGAGTGGATGACGGCCGGGGCGAACATCGAGGTTCTCGAGTCGCTTGGCTTTGGGACCAACATGTACCGTGCCCAGCAATGGTCCACGGAGATGGCGTTCATGTTGCTCCGGCGCGCCGAAGGCGGCCCGGCCATGCCTTTCATGCTGTTGCTCAAGGAGGCCCGGGCCTCTGGCGAGACCGTAGTGAAGGCGGAAGTGGACGGATTCTTCGACACCCTCGGTTACGGCGACACGAACACGTACAAGAGCGTGATGTCATCCCTGCGCAGCGGTCGGGGCTGGACCGAAAAGGGAATTCGCCAGGCAGTGGCGGATTGGCTGATGGTCTTCAAGGCCTACAACAGCGCCATGGTGAACTGCCCGCCTTCGGAGACCGAGCTCCAGGTTCTCTGCCGCGACGTAAGGGAAGGTATCGACCTTCGCGTTGTAAGGCTGATGGCCAAGGATTTCGTCAAGGACGTGGACGACCCCCAACCCGCCGACGTGCAGAAGCAATTCGAAACCTATCGCACGGTCTTTCCTGGCCAGTCGCGCAAGCCACTGGACATGGGTTTCGGTTACCGCCAGCCCGGCAAGGCTCAGGTGCAGTATCTGTTGGCTCGAGGCGAGGTGGTGGGGTGGGTCACCAAGCCATCGTTCAACACGCTGGTGGACTACTACAATAGCAACAAGAGCGAGTTCTACAAGGATGTGCCAGTCACTCCCGAGACCGCCCCGGCCGATGCCAACGAGCCGGCGCCCACCAAGCGGATTTCGCTTTCCTTTGCCGATGCCAAGCAGCAGGTTATCGAGAAACTGCGTGGGCCGGCTGCCATCGCACGCCTGGAAGAACTCGTCAGCCTGGTGCGGCAGAACCTCACGCGGGACCTGGCCGCCGACGGGGACCCCAACGCGGTCTACGCCAAGATCGTCAGCGATCTTGCGGGCTCTGCCGACGACTTGCTGGCAAAGCAGCTTAAGGGTCTGAAGATCAAGGGTGTCCCGCTCGACAAGGCTATCGAACGAATCGTCCGCGCCGCTGAGGTATCGGACATTTGCTTCCCGTGGGGCACGCACGGCGAACAGACGCTGTTGCCGTCGGTCAAGGTTACGCTTACGGGTGACATGACTGTGCGGGGCGCGTTGGACGACATCTGCCGCCAGGTTAAGTTCCCGCGGTTGGAATGGGCCACGTGCCAGGGCTTCGCCAACGTGATCTTCAGCGTTAAGAGGGCAGGCCAGGGCATCGACTTTTTCCCGATCACGGTCGTCGAGACAGAATTGTGGACTCGCCAGCAGTTCAGCGAGGACCGTGTTCTTGGCTCGTGTGTGGCCAATCCATCGGGCCAGGGCGACGGTCTTGTCGATGCCGTGTTTTCTGCCAAGGGGCTCAGTAACAATCCTCGCGAGACCGTAAGGGTCGAACTGGGAGGCCAGGGCCCGCGAA
>CAZMBZ010000177.1:2373-10763 GCA_964564285.1 uncultured Planctomycetaceae bacterium
CCCGCGAATGTATATGCTGGGCGAAAGCACCAGCCAGTTGCTATGGCGCCTGATCAACGTCGCGCCCGCTCATGTGCCCCAGAAGATGATCCCGGAAATCCGCCAGAAAATCGTAAGCGATCTCAAACTTGGCGTCGCCATGAAGTTGGCAGTCAAGAAAGCTGAACTCGTTCACGACGCGGCCAAGAATCTTGGCCTGGCCATCGCCGCCGATAACGGGAAGTTGGACGCCTTTACCACAGGCATCTTCACGCGCCGCACGTTCACCCGCGACATGAGGAGCATCAGGTGGTCGGCGGTGCCCAACCTCGACGAGATCGATACGCTGGGACTTGTTGAGTATTTCATGCCCCAGGCATTCAAGCTTATGCCCGAGGACCCCGACGCCAATTCCACTTCGCAGGCTAAGGCCATTGGTGTGGTGCCCATTCCCGCCAAGGCGGAAGTGCTGGTGATCGAGCGGAATGACTATCAGCCGGTGCTGAAGCAGGAATACCAGGATTACTGGCGGTTGATGATGGCCAGGTCGCTGAATATGCAGCAATACGGAAACATGATGGGTGTGTGGTTCAGCGATAGGAATATACGTATTCGCACGGGTTACAAGTCAAGGTAGAGGTAAGTCAGGCCATCGCTGGGTCTTTTTGACGGCCTTTTTGGCGGAGGCGGGCTTGACAGCCCGAGCGCGTTTGCTAAAGTAAGGCATTGCCCTGTGGGGCAACCTGACCCGGGTAGGTAGCTCAGTTGGTAGAGCACGCGACTGAAAATTGCGGTGTCGGGGGTTCAACTCCCCCCCTGCCCATTGAAAAGAGCCCGCTTCGGCGGGTTTTTTTCATGGAACAGTTGAAATGTAGATCAGTAAGAGCAAAAGCTGACTCCATCTCGATAGCGACACGCCCGCGTTCCAGTGGCCGGCCTGCTGAAGGCAAGTTTTCTGCTCAAGTGGGATTCTGGCTGGGCCAGTACAGTTCATCGTGATGTTGTAAGGCATTCTTCATCGGGATTATCCGTGCGGCGCTGGAAATTCTCGCACACCAAGTCGTGCAGGTCGGGCGATTCTGCCTGCAATCTTTGCCGGGGCAATGGTATCATGTCGTTGCGGCTTGGTCGCGTCGGGTTGGCAGCGGAATTCCATGTGCAGGTAACAACAAAAAAATGAGCGTTGAACCGCCAGGTGCAGTTGGGTTTCAAGATACCGTAGGCCGCTTTCCGCGTGTGCGGGTGCTGGACGTGGAGTACGCGCATGTCCAGCTTCCGGGCGGGGACGACCTTTACCTCACCGAGTTCGGCCTGCCGCTGGTCGAACAGCTCATGCCCGAAAACTACTGGACGGACAAGACTTGGTTCCGCGCCCATCACCAGCCGCTCAGTGGCACGAGCACGCTGTATCGGATAGCGACCAAGCCTCTGGCCGGGCGGCGCGGGCTGGACATCGTGCTCAAGTGGAATCGCATGGGCCAAGACGTGCCCGGTTCGACCGAGGCTGACGATCTGACCACGGCCGAGTTCAACAGCCCCTTCGAGGAGTTCGCCCTGACCATCGAGATGCGCCAGACGCGTTTCGAGTCGCCCGGTGCGCTCTACACGCACAAGCCGCTGGCTATTTACGTTCCCGCCAAGCGGGCGGATCTCGATCGCCTGGGCCGGCGCGAGCACCGCATGACGGCCAAGCAGAACGCTCACAAGGGTTTCAACCTCGACCCTCGCCGCATGTACGCCGTCATCTACGAATGGATAAAGGGCATCGACGCCGCCGAGGCCTATCGCAACGGCGCGATGGACACCGAGGCCCTGGCAGGCCTGCTGGATCGAACCCGCGAGGACATGCAAGCCAAGGGCTTCGTCGTCCGCGATAGCAAGCCTCAGCACGTGATAGTCAGGCCGAACCGTGACGGCGGGCTCATCCGCCATCGCGATGGCAAGGCCCTCTACGCCCTGGTGGACTTCGAGCTGCTCGAGCGCACAGCCCCGCGCGAGCAGGAGGTCCGCGCCGTGAAACGCAAGGCATACCTCAGGCGCCAGGCACGGCGTTTCGAAGCACGCGAGGAGTTCCCCCCGCACCTGTCGCCCGTGCGGATATTCGGCGTCGATTACGTCTACGGGCATATCGAGAGCACGGACGGGGCGCTCTGGGTAGTCGGAAAGGACCCCGAACTTTTCGACTACTTCCTGCCCGAAAAATGGCGACGGACGCCACGTACGAGACTGTCGCTGATGAGCCAGGTTTACGATACCGTCACCAAAGATAACGTCCATCTGGTCTGGCGGGTTTCGAGGGTCGGCGAGCAGCCGGACATGGACCCTTTCAAGGAAGACGAGAATCACATCCTCGAGTACGGCTACAACAGCCCGTTCGAGGAAGTCGCACTTGCAATGGATCTGACCGCTCGAAATATCGAGACGATCTACCCGCGAGCCATTTATATGACTGGAGAGGCCGCCAAGCTCCCGGCCGGACTCTCCGACCAAAGGCGATTCGAGAACCACGCCCATGTCGTAATGCCCAATGGGCGCTGTGCCCTTCAGCCGGATCACGACTACATCATTATCTGGGGCTACTGGAACGGCCCGGACGAACTCCTGGCCGAAAAGGACGAGGAATACTACACCGGCGTCAATGCCCTGAGCGCTTACCGCGACGGTCTGATGGCCCAGGACGTTTACCTGCGCCTGATGCAGTCCGCTCGCCAGCGCCTTACCGCGGTCGGTGTCGAGGACCTGAATCTTCGGGGCAACCACCTGATCCTTTCGATCGACAAACAGGGCCGACTTGCGGAAGACCCCGCCACCGGACTGCCTGCCGTCCGCATATGCAACTTCGAGTTGCTGCGAAGAGCGCGGTAAGCGCCGCTTTCTAAACGGGCTGATAGGGTGGGAGGCACTTGGCATTTGTTATTGAGCATTGGACATCTGCCGACGGGCTCTTAACATTAAGCGTCAGCGATTATGCCCAAGAGAAATCTAATCTGGATAGCCGTGATAGTCGGTGCCGGCGTGGTGACGGTGTTGCTTACCCGCACCCCGCCCAATCCGGACGACCCGGACATGGCGCGGTTCCGCCCTGTGTCCCGAGCATACCGCGTGCTGCGCGAACAGGCTTACCAGGCACCGTCGGATGGCCGGCTGCAGCAGGGGGCCGTGCGAGGGATGGTCGAGCAACTCGATGAGTACTCCAGCTACATTCCGCAGGACCGCGTCCGAAGTTTCCTCGCCCGCTTACAGGGCGATATGCTCTGCACGGGGCTTGTTGTGGCTTTCGACGCCAATGGTCTGGTCGAAATCGTCGGATCGCTGCCCGGATCGCCCGCGCACGAGGCGGGCTTAACCACCGCGGGCCGGCTGATCTCGGTTGACGGCGGCGATGTCGCGAATCTGTCGATTGAGGAAATCCGCGGGCTGCTGGATGCGCCTCGTGTCAAGCCGGTCAAGGTCGCCATAGCGGACCCCAACGGGCAGGAGCAGGTTATCGAGTTGACGCGGCGCAAGCGCCAGGTCGAGAGTGTTACCGGTGTTGGACGCACTGCTGATGGACGATGGAAATACTTTATCGACGCCGGGCGGGATCTGGCGTACATACGGGTTCGCGAGTTCCTGCCGCGCACGGCTGGGGAAATCCAGCAGGCTTTTCGGGAGCTGTCGGGCCTTCAGGGGCTTGTGCTGGACCTGCGAGACAACCCCGGCGGGCAGCTCGAGTCCGGCTTTGCCGTGGCCAATCTTTTCCTGAGGCAGGGCGCTATTTTCACGAAGGTGGACAGCAGGTCCGAGCGAAGCGTTCACGAGGCCCGCGCCGGCGGGACCAGGCCTGACGTGCCGATGGTTGTACTCATCAACGGTTGCACTGCCTCGGCGGCGGAGATTGTCGCCGGGTCGCTTCGTCTGCACGCCCGGGCCGTGCTTGTCGGGACGCGGACGCGCGGCAAGGGTTTTGTTCAGAGCATGATCTACCTTCCAGACAATATGGGTCTGGCCAACATCACGACGGGCGAGTTTTTCATCGGCCTGGATGTACCCGTCGCCCGCCGACCTGGCGCGACGAGTTGGGGTGTCGAGCCCCACCTTTCGCTGCCGCTGACGGCGCCTGCCGAGCAGGCCCGGCGGAGGTTCTGGCTAGGCGTGGATGTTGTCGCCCCGGCCGGCGGGTCCGGCGACGGCGCGGGCGGGACCTCGGCGCCCACCACTGGTCCGGCAACCGATTCCGCCAGGCCGATCTGCCCGGCGGTTTCCGCTGACTCTCAACTCGCCGAGGCAATTGGGCTGCTGGAATCGCCCGATCGCATGCGGGGAATACTCGCCCGCCAGGCCGCAACATCTGAGGCCGGGGCCTCAACTTCCGACAAAGACACGCCCAATGAGTAAACCAACGCTGATTCTCGGCATCGAGTCGAGTTGTGATGAAACAAGCTGTGCCATCGTTGCCGACGGACGCGATGTGCTGAGCAACGTCGTGGCAAGCCAGATCGACCTGCACGCTCGCTTCGGCGGGGTCGTTCCGGAGATCGCCTCGCGAGCCCATATCGAGGCGGTCAACACGGTTTTTGGCCAGGCGTTGGCCGAGGCTGCCGTCAGCCCGAAGGACATCGCCGCCGTGGCTGTCACGTGCGAGCCAGGGCTCATCGGTTCGTTGCTTGTCGGTCTGATGGCAGCGAAAACCGTGGCGTGGGTTTACGGCGTGCCTTTGATTGGCGTCAACCATGTCTATGCCCACGCCTACGCGGCTTCGCTGGACGCCGAACCCATTGAATATCCCGCAGCCGCTCTTGTCTGCTCCGGCGGACACACGGCGCTTTACCACTGCCAGTCTCCGCTGGAAATGGAACTGCTCGGCAGCACGATAGACGACGCCGCCGGCGAGGCCTTCGACAAGGTGGCGAGCATCTTGGGGCTCAGCTATCCCGGTGGCCCGGCCATCGACGAGGCCGCCCGCGACGGAAATCCGGAATCGCTTCGCTTTCCCCGCTCGTTGCTGTCGGGCGATTCGCTGGACTTTTCGTTCAGCGGGATAAAGACGGCTGTGCTATACCACGTAAACGGCTTGCCCGGCGCTCGCAAGGGTCGGCCTGGCGGGGATGACACTCGCCCCCGGCGTCGCAATAGCCCGACTCGCCAGCGGCAGGAAAGCCAGCCCAACGCTGGACAAGGCATAGATAATTTCACGCCGGCTGAGCTTGCCGACGTCGCGGCCTCGTTTCAGGCGGCCGTGGTGGATGTGCTCAAGATCAAGCTTCGCCGAGCCGCAAAGGCAGTCGGGGCGAAGACGCTGTTGCTCGGCGGAGGCGTGGCTGCCAACTCCGCCCTCAGATCGGCCCTGGAGAAGCTTGCCTCACAACTCGGCGGCAGACTCAGAATGCCGAATCTGCGATACTGCATGGACAACGCCGCCATGATCGCCAGCCTGGGCTATCACTACCTGCAGGCCGGGCGGGTCGATGACCTTTCGCTGACGGCGCACCCGACCGTAAGGCGGTGACCCCAAGCCCGGGGACAGGGATTGGAATCCTCGCGTGTCACCAACAGGGGAAGGCGGTATAATCAACCATCATGAACGAAAAGACTTTACGAAAGCTTTTCGAGGATGTTCGCCAGGGCCGATGCGACACCGACGACGCAGTCAGTCGGATGCGCCGCCTTCCGTTCGAGTCCGTCGGGTTCGCCACTGTGGACCATCATCGCGCTCTGCGCTGCGGCTTTCCCGAGGTTATCTTCTGCCCGGGTAAGACCAACGAGCAAGTGCGCGAGATATTCCTCCGCCTCGCTGCCACGGGCGGAAACGTCCTTGCCACCCGGGCCAACGCAGAGGTCTATCGCACCGTTGCCGCCGAACTCCCCTCTGCCGAGTACCACGAGCTTGCGCGGGCGATCACGTTGCGACAGGGCGAACACGTGGACCCCATCGGGCACATTGCCCTTGTTTCTGCCGGGACGAGCGACATGCCCGTCGCCGAGGAAGCCCGCGTGACGGCAGAGATTCTCGACCAGAACGTCACCTGCCATTACGACGTGGGCGTGGCGGGCATTCATCGGCTTCTGGCCCATGGCGAGCAACTCCAGGCCGCCAATGTGATAATTGTCGTGGCGGGCATGGAAGGGGCCCTGGCCAGCGTGGTCGGCGGGCTGGTGGCGGTGCCTGTCCTGGCCGTGCCGACTTCGGTCGGATACGGCGCGAGCTTCGGTGGCCTGGCCGCGCTGCTGGCGATGCTCAACAGTTGCGCCTCCAACGTGAGCGTGGTGAATATCGACAACGGTTTTTCGGCGGGTTACATAGCCTCGCTGATAAACCGCCAGACAGGGGCGAAATGACAGACGGGATTGAACAAATCGAACATCTGCCCATGCTGGAGCCCAGACGCTCAGGCGGGCACAAGGGCAGTTACGGGCACGTTCTGGTGGTTGGCGGATCGCGCGGGATGATCGGCGCGCCGGCCCTTGCGGCAAACGCGGCCTTGCGGGGCGGGGCGGGACTCGTGACCATGGCCCTGCCGCAGACCATCCAACTTTTCTCCGCCACGCTGTGTCCGTGCGCCACGTCCGTAGCTCTTTCGTGCGGTCCGGATGGGCAATTGTCCGACCAGGCCGGGCGGGAACTTGCTCAGGCCACCAGGGCTGCCACCGTCTTGGCTATCGGGCCTGGAATGGCGCTAGGCAGGCGCCAGCAGGACCTCGTCCTGGCGGCGATCGAGCAGGACAAACCGCTCGTACTCGACGCCGACGGTCTCAATAACCTCGCGAAAATCGACAATTGGCCCGCGCGACGCCGCTGCCCGATAGTTCTCACGCCGCACCCGGGGGAATTCTCCCGGTTGACCGGCAAGCCGATCCCGGAAATCCAGTCGGACCGCCAGGCCCGGGCCGTCGAGGCCTGTAGCGAGTGGGGCGCCGCCGGCGAAGTCGCCGCGCCGCTCGTGCTGCTGCTCAAGGGCGAAGGCACGGTCGTAACCGACGGGCGGAGAGTGCGGATAAACGCCACCGGTAACCCCGGCATGGCCACCGGCGGCACGGGTGATGTGCTGACCGGCCTGGTCGCAGCCCTGATCGCCCAGGGCCTCGAACCGCTGGATGCTGCTGTGCTGGGAGCCCATCTCCACGGGCTTGCCGGCGACCTCGCCGCCGCCGACCTCACCCAACCCGCCATGACCGCTTCCGACCTGCTGGAGCGAATCCCCAAGGCTTTCCAGGAAGTGTCTTGAGGCGAACCGCCTCTCGCTTGACACTCTTGCATGTGAGACCTACCATCGCGCCAATGAAAATCGGCAATAGCTGGATCACAATCAGGCGATGGGCAGCGGTTTGCGTACTGCTGGCCGGGGGCGTGATGCTCACCTGCTGTGACCGGGCGGACAATTCTTCGCCTTCGGGCACTGCCGGGGCCAAACGGGTGGTGAGCTATTCGCCGGCGATTACCCAGATGATGTTCGATATGGGCCTTGGCGAACAGATTGTGGGCGTAACTCGATTCTGCAAATTGCCCGCCGGGGTTCAAAGGCCGCGAGTCGGAGATGCGCTTTCGTTCAACAGTGAGGCTATTCTTGCGGTCAGGCCGGACGTTGTTCTCACACAGACCGCACCTGCCAAGTTTCAGGGCGTTCGCGATATCGACGGGCACGTCAAGATAATCAGCCTCGGCATCGAGTCGCTTGATGACATCCCCGCTGCAATGATGACGATCGGCAAGGAGCTTGGCTGTGGAAAGATCGCTCGTGAAAAGGCCGATGCGTTCAGTCAGGCCATCGAGGCCGTCGAGTATCGCGTGAGGCTTCTGCCTCGCAAGCGGACGGTTTTTGTGATGGGTACGGACCGACCGATTGTGGCGGGTGAGGGAACGTTCGTTGCGGACATGATTACCTCTGCCGGCGGAACGAACGTCGGTGCAGCCATTCCTGGACAGGCCATTTGGCGTTTGACCCAGATCGAGGCGATAATCAAGGTTCGCCCTGATGTGCTGATCTGCCAGGCGGCGTCTGGCGAGGAGGATGCCGCCAAGGCTTATTGGATGCAGTGGAAGGATATTCCCGCCGTGGTGTCGGGTCATGTGTACGTGGTCAGCGATTCGGGCTGGTCGATCCCCGGAACACACCTTGGCGGGTTTCTGCCGAAGATGGCGGGGATGATCCACGCCGAACTGCCCGCTTCCGGCGCGACGGCCAGGCCGGCCGGCGTGCCGGTGGAGGGGAAAGGCCCTTGACCGCTCCCGTCGAGAAACCTGCCGCGCCCACTTCCGCACCGAGCCTCTCGGCGCCCCAGCTGATCCTGTGGGCGGTTGTTCTTCTGGCTGTGGCCGTGGCGGTGGCGGGGGCGTGTACGTTGGTCGGAGTCATCGGTCTGTCGGACCTGACGTGGGAAATATGGGCCTCGCGAGCCCTTCGAATGCTCACGGCGGGCATTGTCGGGGCCGG
>CAZMBZ010000178.1:0-10703 GCA_964564285.1 uncultured Planctomycetaceae bacterium
GATGCTCGACATTCTTGCTCGCTCTCGCTGGCGGACCCATTTCTAAACGGACTGCCAGCCCACAAAGTCCAGGGTCCGCTACACCTTTACAGACATACTCAATATTTTCGAATTCCCTCCAAAACGGATTCAATTCAGAGGATCGGAAGCCTACTCAATCGGCACAATGATCTTGTCGCTTCCGCCGTCCCCCAACTTCACACTGCATTCTTTCAGAGTGCAGCCGAGTTCCAGCATATCTGCATAGATGGCCGCATCGTCTTTTTTCTTCGGCGGCCAGGACATTCCCTTGGGCACCACAACAATATAGGAGACGTTTTTCTCTTCCAGTTGCTTCTCGAGATCTTGCCAATGACCGGCCCCGAAGAATGCGATGCCGGGGTCGTCTGGCGCCAGCAAATGGGCCAGGAAGATCTTGTTCCGTTTAGTCACGGTTATCGCATATTCCCCCTTTAGTCCGGGGTCTTTCTTGAGCAGCGCCCGTCGCTTGACGTTGTACTCCTCTGCGATAGTCTTGAGTTTGGCCTCTAATGAGGACCGGTTTCCATCAAATATCTCGCGGTTCCGCAGCCAACCTTTCTCTTTAGCCTCGTTCAGAGCCCCCACGATGAGCGCCTCGTACTTGTAGCCCAAAGCCGTAAACGGTCCAACGATCGGCTTGTCGCTGGCCCGCAGCAATACCCAGGCCTTCTCGGCAAGTAGTCTGCTCCACGTCTTGTGGACGATCATCCCGGGCTTGTTGTTCTCGACGATGCTGCGCCGTTGCAGGGGGATGCGGTTGTACCGGTCGACGAATGTCTTCGACACGCCCTCCAGCAACACATGGCGCACGCCGTAACGGTCATACAAGTGATCGGCGATCTCCTCGCAACGAGCCATAATCTCCCTGACGCTGGCCATACTCGTGCTTGACAGATGGGTATACGGCCTGTCGTGAATGATCGGAACATAGATCATCTGCGGGTCTTTGCCCTTGGTGATCACACGGGCGATGGCTGAATGCTCATCACAAGCCAATTCCGGAAGAGGCCTGGGCTTTGGTGTTGACGGGAGTTTGGCGGCCGTGACGGAAACCGCAGCGGACCATTCGGCGACGGAGGCGTATCCCTCGAATGGGCACGGGCTCCCGGGTGGCAGGAAGAGAGTGCTGACCTCTCGTAGGCGTTCGGCGAGTTCGAGATATTCCTGCTTCATCTCACGATCGCGGGCATAGCGGAACGCCCGGGGCAGAACATTCGGATGGTTACTGTAGCGTGCTATCCGGAAAGCCGTGGCGTCGGCGGCGACTCGCCCCGCCTTCCGCGCAAGCATATCAAGCGCGGCCGGAACGCGTGGGAAAGGCAAAAGGTCATGATCCAGAAGTTCCAACTCGATTTGTTCAGCCTCAGTTTCATTGCCCACAAGGCGCTGGAGGTCCGCCACCCAGAGACGCCCGGAAAGCATGCCTACGCTCATTTTGTCCGCGCGCTCAAGCAAGGCGGTGGCGCGATCGCCAAGGTTGTGCGAGTGACACCACTGGCCCAACATGCAGATTTGGGCGACTTCGCTTTCCCGACTCAGGATGCCTTTCCTTCGCAGCCTCTGGCCAAGGCTCAGCTGGATGTCGATATAGCGGCCGATATCATCCACCTGATCGGGTTCCGGCAGGGCGTTCGTGTTGGCCATCAAGGGCATCGGACTGATGTTCATACTCATGTTCAAATGCGATCTGCGGATCCGCGATTCCGTGTTCTTGCGCCAAAGCAGACGTTCATAATCCCCCGGACGGTCAAGTCGAGCCAAGGCGACCGCAATGGCGTCATCTTTTGCGTCACGGTTTGCGGTGATGCCACCAATCATCGCTTTGTAGATGGTGGAGATGAAGCGATTGCCCCCCGCGTGTGGCCTGTGCTTCAGGTAGCGGTCCACGATCTCGGCCGCCTCGTCCGTCATTCCATGGTCCAGCATGGCATTCAGCATGGGACCAAGGCCTTCGCCTACCATGACGCGGGCATCGTTAAGCCTCATGAAGGGCAGCAGGTCCTCAATCGCCTTCTTGCGCGCCTTTGCTGGAAGGCTGTCAAGGTAAGCCGGCAGATGACTCGACGAGCCCATTTCGAACAAATCGAGCACCACGCTCCAGCGGCCGAGCGAAATGGCGAGGTCCTGCTTACCTAACGACCCGCAGGCCGCGGCGAGCGCTGCGGCCCGGCCGGCCCCGTCCTCGTGGACGCCCATCGCCTTGCGGACCTGGGTGAACCTCGCCGACCACTGGGATCCGCCGTGCCAGTTGTGAAGGGCCAGCTTCGCCATTTGGCCAGCCAACTCGCCGGGCAATTCTGCGGGCGCTTGTTTGGCCAGCGCATCGATTAGCTTGATATCAAGGCAATTCAGTGCTGATCGTTTCGCTATCGCTTGAATAGTCTCACGAAGACGCGGCGACAGGCCGTTTTCGCGGGCACCGGCCGCGATTTGGCGGCAAACCTCAGCCTCGTTGGAAAACCATTTGGGGGTAATTGCCTGGAGCCAGTTCATCAGTTCGTCCTGGCCCCCATCAAGTCTTGCCACGTCGGCAAGGAAGCTGCCGGATGACCGCGGCTTCATGCCAAGTAAACCGCCGGGCGTTGCTGCGATCCGGTCGGGCCATCGGGTGGCTTTGATTTGGCTTCTGTAACCGACAACCACGCCTGGATGGCGGGTATCGGCGTGATAGATTCGCGCCGCCCGCATGAACTGGTCTGGCGATGCCATCAGTCGGGCAGCATGGATACGCCTGGCACTGGCATCGAGAGGGTCTCCAATGTTGTTCGCAAGGATGGCCAGCGGATCGTGAAGCTTGAAGGCGAGCCCCGAATCTCTCTCGAGAGCAGATCGGCTCTTCTGCATGACGCGCATGGCAGGCACATGCCATCCGTAGGCGTTCAGTATGCGCGGCAGAGCCGCCAAAACGGCCTCGGCCCTCTCGTTGTCCGGCGGGAGGGCGGCAATGTCATGCACCATCGCCAGTGCTTCGGTCTCGCGCCCGGCGTGTCTGAGCAGCAGGAAAGCGACAAGCAAATCGAAGGGATCCCGGGAGTTTCTGTAGTCCTTCAGCAGGATATCGAGTTCTCGGGGTGGCAGCATGTTTGCCGCTGAGCGCATCGTAGTGCCGTGGAGTGCGAAGATCTTCCGGACATCGCTTCCGATCTTCGAGAGCGCGTCGGCGATGCTTTCTTTGAAGTGCTCGCGCGCCTGGGCCATGTCAACTTCGGCCTCATTGTCAGCCGAGTCGGCATCCTGGCTCCGCTGTCCACGGAGCGTTAGTTCTGGGAACTCCTTCCGGAGTTCATCGGTTATGGTTTTGTCATCGAGGTAGCCGGCCAGTCTCGACAGTGCTGCAGAGCGTGCTTTGCCCTTTTTCGCCCCAAGCAGCCGGCGCAGAGCTTCGGGGCGCTGCTCCGCGGGATGATCGCCAAGCCAACGGTCAAGTATGGTGGCAACGTGGCTATGGAGGTAGAAACCGCCCCTGTCGAGATAGTGGCGCAGGTGCTTCAGCTTGATCTCGTTCGCGCGTCCCGCCAGGCTGAGGAGAAAATGGTACGAGCCTTGAAGAGTGCAACCGGAGTCAGATTCTTTCATCAGCATGCCATAAAGACTGACTGCGGTCGAGCGGTCTTGCTCGCGGAGAACAGGCCAGGCGGCGACAATCTGCTTGTAAAGCTTCGTTGGGCGACTATAAGCTCTCGATCGGTCTTTCCCCGTCAGGGGCTCGAGTTCTCTGCGCAATCTGCTCAAGTTCGTGAAGATAGCGCTGCGCATGAGATTCGGACGGTTCGCCGCCAATCCAGCGGCAACCAGTATCTGACCATCCTCTTTCGGTGTCCGGTTCAAGTCGCACCCGGCCAACGCCTTGTCGATCAGGTCGTCGTACCCGAACATGGCCAGGAACACGGTTGCCGCCGAGCGCCCGGCCTGAGTGAGAGTTTCCTCGTTCAGCATTTTCGCTACGGCTTCCTTGCCGTGAAGAAACGGTGCGGCGGCGGAATAAACCTTACCGCCAAAGCCGTACTTCGCCAGGAACTCCCCGGCGTCAATTTCAGTTTGCCAGCGGTGACGTACACCGGCGACAATATCGCGAAGTTTCGAGTCGTTCGGATACCGGCGAAAAAGCTCAGAGTCCATTTCATCCACGTAGTCAGGACGATGAAAAATGAATCCGAGGCGCCCCATGAGGTAGGCAAGGTTGCGAAGGCGGGGGTTTTCAGCGACATGCGTTGCAAGCGACTTATGGGTTTCGAGGTTCTTAATTTCAGCCCATACCTTGTCTCTAACGGAATCCAGAAGCTCCTGACGTCTCTCCGGTGTCCGTGTGGATGCGATGAGGCCGCAGACGGCAAGATCGCGGTACTGGTCGATATCGCTCACGTTGCGTTTTCGCCCGTCTTGCGATTTGCCATTCTGTACTGCAAGGCGCGGCAAACGACCGATCATCAGATCCAAAGCCCGAGAATAGGCCTTGCCCGCCTCCTCGATATCGCCTTTCTTCTCTTCAATGAGCCCCAGACGCAAAAGCAGTTCCACGTCGAAAGGTTTCTCGATCAGCAAGACCCGAATCACCTTCCCCGCCTTGTTGAACAGCCCGGCATTCTCATACCGCATGACGACGTCGCGAGCGGCACCGATCACGTTCGTGTCCGCCAGAACACGTTGGAAGGCGGCCTCGGCCTCGGCAAGATGGCCTTTCTTCAGAAGCATTGTTCCAAGCGACAGGCATTCGTCAGGCGGCAGGTGCTCGGTAATGTTCAAAAGAGATCGCCCGTAGTTAATCACCTCGTTGTTGCGCTTTGCAGCCTTTGCCATGGCGATCAACTCGCGCATGATGATGCTTCGCTCATCGCCCGCAACGGTGAGAGCTTTTTCCATAACCATCGCCGCTTCACGCCGCCGACCGATATCCTCATTGATGTCGGCCGCGAGACGATACAGCAACACGTTGTGGGGTTCCGCGGCGATCCGCTCGTTCAGGCGGCGCAGCGCGTTCAGCATCGTGTGGCGAGGCGCCTGGGCGTTGAGAAGCCCGTCGATGCAGATGATGAAGAAATCTCTCGCCTCAGCTTCCTCGAGCAGGACCGTGAAGAGGCCGCACGCCTGCTTGTAGCCGTCCTGTTTTTGCGGAGATGGGGGGCGCTGCCGCCTCTTTCTGAACTCCAGCCGCTCCTTTGCGTCGCATGCGGCGAGGGCGTTGCCCCAAAGGAGCCATGTTTCTACTTCATTGGGGTCATCTGCCAATCCGCGGCGATAGGTGCGCACTGCTTCCTCGTGCTTACCGATCATATTGAGCACGCTTGCCGAGAAGGAGTCGCGCAGGATGCCGTCCTCCGATCGCTCGGCGAGTTTCTCAAGAACAACCATGGCATCGCCGTCGTTACGGCGCTCCAGAGCGATGAGGGCGAGGGTCTGCAGGTGCTCGTCACGGTTCTCAGGATCGATTTCGATCAACTTGCGCAAGACAGAGTTGCATCTGCCGAACAGTTCGCACTCCATATAGACTTTCAGCAGGCGCTTGTACGTTGCAATGCTCTTGCCGCCCTGCAAGTCCGAAAGCTCCATGAGAATATCAGCCGCCGAGACGGGGTCGCCAACACTTGTGTAAATGTCGAGCAGAAGGGACAGCTCCCGGTCGCGCAACTTGCCCCGGGCCAGTCGATCTTCGAATTCTACTGCGAGGTCCGCCAGCTTGCCGGTCCTGGACCCAATTTCCAAGAGCCGGTCATTTGCCTGAATGATCGTCATGGACTCCGTAGCCGTTTCCCACAACTGGCGCCAGAGAGCATAGGCCTCATCGTGCCGATTGTGTTCCTCCATCAGCGAGATCAGCTTCCGCAGGGTCCGCTCGTTGCCTGTCAGTTCAGACGCCTTCCCGCAAAGCCGGATGGCGTCGGTGCCGTAGCCATGTCTTTCGTATGCCCGGCACAGCAGCATGATTTTGTCGGCGTCATCGCCAACATGCCGTTCCACGTTATGCAGGATTTCCAGGGCCTTGTCCGTTTCTCCCTGCTCGCGGTACAGATTCGCCATGAAGAGATCGGCTTCCGCCGCGGTCCCCCCGCCCATGTTCGCTGTTTTTGTAGCCGCCTCGATTGCGACGTCCTTCAGGCCCAAGCGGCGAGCGCTGGCGGCGATGTGCATGAGCTCGCCCGGTTTCCTTGTTTTGGCCGTTGCTTCTCGGTATACGCGTATAGCCGCGGAGCGATCGCCATCCATCAGAAGCAGACGCACATAGCCGTCGCGATAGTGGTATTTATCGGGGTGCCGCGCGATCAGGTCTCGGTAGGTGCAGGCGGCAAACTCGGATCTGCCCGTCTCCGCAGCTAGCGAGGTAAGACGCTCCTGGAACTCGGATGACTCAATCATCTTCCTGGTTTTTGCGGAGAGATTCGTGCGCTCGAGCAGGTTGAACACCTCGGTGATTCGGCCAAGTTCACCGCCGAGGACGCCCACCAGGATCTCAAGCTGTTCGGGCACTATATCGTCTGACTTCAACCAGTCGTCCATCAGCTCCGGCAATGCGTTCATCGAGCGCGCTGCGCCGACGATGCGGTCGAGAGCATAGCGGCGTTCGCGCGGCAGCTTCGACAGGGGGAGCGCGGCCTCGAACTGGTTGCGTGCCTTGCCCGGCTTGCCAAGTCGCAGCAGGCATTCTCCCAAATAGAGGAGGTTGCGCCTCCGCTCTTTCCCCTTTCCAGTGGGCTCAAACAGTTCCTCGACGAGTTCGTAGTCGCCATGCATTCCAGCGATCCGAGCGCAATAATTGCGGCTATCCGCTCCCGCAAAGGGAGGAGAGTCGGTTATGGCGCGCAGGGCGTTGCGCGCCTCGCCCCGTTTCTCAGAGTCGTATAGAAGTTGCGCGGTGCGCATATGCAGGGCAAAGCGCGTGGCGGGTTCCACCGTCTTTTTCAGAGCGCGTTCGAATAGCTCAATCGCATCCTGAGTTCTTCCCTGCATTTCCCGGAGTCGCCCCAACTCCGAGAGGATCCAGACACTGGCCTCCGGATCCTTGGCCAGCCCAGCGAGGGCCTCGTCGGCCATGCCGAGATTTCCATTGGCTGTGGCGGCTATCGCCAGCAACGGCTTGATGTTCGCGACACCCATCAGGGTGCGCAGATAGTCCAGGAGCGGCGTCAGGTCGCCGTATGTTTCCAGTAACTCCCGGCATGCCGCCTTGAGCGTTTCCCTTGCTTTGGCGGGCGCCATGCCAACGATCTTGTCGATCCGCCTTTTCTCCGCAGGCACAAGGGCTGCAAGGTTCCCCTTGTTGTTCAGAAAATTCCACGTCTCTTGGACATCGATCAGTTGCTTGACCCGCGCCAGTTCTGAGGACACCCACGGAGGCGCGTTCCGATCCTTGGCGAGCTCCGAGAGCAGATCCGTGGCGGTTTGGTAATCCTCGTTGGCTATCAATGACATTGCCAGCAGAGGCTTTATCTCGGGCGCATTCTTCCGGGAACTCAAGAACGCGCAAAGCGGAGTCAGATCACCATGCTTGCCCCTGACCTTCTTGAATTCCTTTTTGAGAGCTTTTCTGGCTTCGGCAGGTTTCATGCCGACAATGGCGTCGACTCGCATCCGTATGAAAATGTTGAGGCCCGATTGGTCCGCCGGCGCGGGCTGGGGCGCAAGGGTAAACGTCGCGAGCAGGATCATTGCAGCGACCACGGAGCGGCTGGATAGGCGAGCGGCCGATATCTCGCGGGCCCTGCACGCCGCAGACGCCGCAACCGGCGAGTCGTGACCGGAACGCAACAATGCCGGCGAGGTGACGGTACGGCGCCGGCACCGATGCGGCATCTTCTCCATCTGGGCAAGCAGGTTGTTTCGCTCTTTCGACTTCATTACAAATCCTCGTTCTGCGGCAGGCCGATTGTTTTGGCGGCCAGAATGCGGGAATCACTGCTGCGCTGCACGAAACCGACAACATACAATTGATTGGCGTCAATGTAGGGACCATCGTTTGTGCGTCCGGAACGATAGCGTTCAGGAAGTTTGGCCCCGATCTTCTTGCGCAGCTCACGCACGTCGACCTTGAGCGCGACCGGTTTCTTAATCACGTCTTTCAGTTCAAGTCCGCTGTTTGGAGTGAGAAGATCGCGAACAACGTAGTGATGAAAGAAGACGCCGTTGTTCTCGATCGCCATTACCGATCGTTCGCAAAGCAGGACGACCAGTCGCAGCCCTTCCGCCGTTTCTCCGCCTTTCACAGACAAGCCGATCTTCAGCAGGGAACCATCCCTGGCTATATTGCCGTCAACTTGCCAGCCACAGTGTTTCGCAGCCGTTTGAGGCAGGCAGGCGCGGCGAAACTGCGGATAGTTCGCGGCCGCGTCTTCCGCCGGCTTCTTGCCGTCTCCAATCGCTTTCTTGAGAATGGGCTTACCGTCAAAGGCGGCCAGCGGCGGGGATTCCTTCGCGTATAAGGCCAGACGTGCCTTCGACGCTTCGGTGTGCATCGGATCGTTGAGATGATAGGCAACAAGCGCGACTTCGCCGTGGAAGAACTCGCCGAGCGCCTGGAAGGCGAGTTCCATGCCGCCAGTATCGGTCTGGGTCGAGTCAACAAAGAACTCAATCATCTTGACATGGTTCGGGTAATGGCCCCTTAAGAACCGATACCGCGTCTTCGCGTGGAATTCTGAGTTGGCCAGGCGCCCGGCCAGATATTGTTCGGCCAGAACCATGTTGAAGGTCTTCCGAAACTCCGGATCGCGGTTCAGTTCGGCAAGCCGCTGATACGACAGCTCGCGGATCGGGTCGTCATCCTTCAGCCGCTCGTCCAGGGTCGCCTGAAAGTATCGCGACCAAGCGCGGCGGAGTCTGCCGTTTTGCCGGTAGAGTTCACCCAGCCAGTAGTTGCATTCTCCTTTTTTAGGCATGCCGAATGCAGCGCTGAGCAGATGTCGCCGGGCTTGTTTGAGGTCACCTTTGGCAAAGGCGCGTCGGCCAATGCGTAAATGCACGTCGTGAACGGCGGTCTGTTCGACGGCATTGCCGGACTCCCGTATCGCCAGTTTCAGGGCGTGCTCTATCAACTCTTCGCGGTTCTTGTGCCGGCTGCCTTCCAACCTGTCGGCCATGTTCAGCAGCGTTTCACTTCGGTGCTCGGAATTGTATTTGTCGGCGATCGTCTCTATCGCTTTCTTGAGCACTGCCGGTGTACTTCGGGGATCTTCCAGTCTGATTGTCCAAAGGGCCAGGCAGGCATCGTCCAGCAGGCGACGGCGAGGGGCGCCTTCAATAAACTTGATCACACCTTCTGGATTTCTGTCGGCGAGGGCGAGAAAGTACTTCTGCTCCTCTGCGGGGAATGGAGTGGTGGACTGCGCCCGCAGAGCGATCTTTTTTCGCTTCGGCCATACGGTGACGGTACAGTTCATCAAGGCGTCAGCACCGATGACAGCATTCACCGATTTCGGCCAACTGCTATCCAGTTGCTCGAAGCGGATTGCAGATCGGTCTCCGAACAACACCTCTCCGACTTTCAGTACGTTTGGTTTCACGCCCTTTTTCCGAGCCGTCTTCAGCACGGAAGGGGCGAGCACCGAGTCATGGCCCTGGGTGGTTAGGACCGCCTGCACGGGCACCCCGGCAGGCCCGGTGCCCTTCACCACGATTCCACATGGCTTGACTTCATAAGGCATTTCCTTCGATCGCGCTTCGTCCGAGGCCATGCCCATCGTGCGCAGGAGCTCTCTTCCCATGTCAAGTTCGACGACGTTGTTTTTAAAAGCCGGCAGTCCAATGAATCCGACGACAGGCACCTCTTTTAGGTCCCTCGCGTACAGCCTGGTATGGTGTTCGAGTAAAGGATACCGCTCCGTTTCCAGCGGGATACCACTCAAACGGACCCCGTTTCCGAACTCAATGTCGACCTTTTGGCCCGTGGCGTACATGGGGTCCAGCCCCAGGCCACCCACCGACAGTTTGTGAATTTGGAGGGGTACCCCCAACGATATATCGAACATGAGATTCGCTTCGATCTCGTATTCCCTGAAGCGAATCTTGCATCGCAGAATTGGAAGTCCACCGATTCTTTTCGCGATGATGTCCTGCGAAACCGTAGGCGCGGAAGGTTTCGCATCTGCATCGGAGGCAATATCCCCTCCGTCGATATTACCCATTTCGACCTGAGCCATGCTCGCAGAACAGAGTGTGATCATCACGAAAACCGCTGCCAGCGCTGGGACTACCAACGCTGGCCGTGGCGGGGTTAGACCCGTGCTGATCGGCAATGGCATGGTACAACGAGCAAATCCTATAGTTCGAGCAGTCTGCATGTTACGGCCCTCGCAACGTAGCATCTTTTCACAGATGTACGAATGCCGGTGAAATTATCCTGTATTTATAAACAACGCGTGATCCGGGATTTTGTTTCTCAGCAGCTTATCGCTTTTTCTAGCTGGCATTACCCATATGGGCTCCAACCGGCTACGTCACCGGGCCTTCCGGGCACCATTTTAACCGGGATTTTCTGGATAGCTTCTCGCCGATCCCGATGTACATCGGGACCATCGGCCCTCTTGGCGATTCTATCACTGATCGTGGGATTGACAAACAGTATCCGCGAATTCACACTGAAGCGCAACAACCGTTCGTGGAAGACCTCGGCGGCCTCCGGTGTTGCCCTGGGGCATTGGGTGGGCTAGCTCCAACACGCTGGGTTCGCACGGGTGCCCCAGAAGAGTGGCGGG
>CAZMBZ010000179.1:0-5343 GCA_964564285.1 uncultured Planctomycetaceae bacterium
TTGATGCTCGACATTCGTGCTCGCTCTCGCTGGCGGACCCATTTCTAAACGGACTGTTATGCCTTGTTCGCCATCGATAGTATCGCCATGCCGGGCAACCACAAGCCCTTTCCCCTCTGAGGCCTGGACCTGCGGGGCTGTGCCTTTCGACGAATGTCACGAGACGTCGGGGGTCTTGCGGAGTTTCTCCGCCAGCAGCAGGAATACGCTGGCGGTCCACGTGTAGGCGCGATCGCAGAGCCCCAGGCCTCGCACGGCGTCAAAGTTTTCGGCGAAACCGCTTTTCGCGCATAGTTTGCAGAATCGCCGGGTGACTTCGCCAGCCAGCTCATGCTCGCCGCTGCGCTCCAGGCCGCAGACGGCCAGGTATGTCGACGGCGCCCAGATCGGCCCTCGCCAGTAGCCGTCGTCTGCGTAGGCCGGGCTGCTCGGGTTTTCGGTGGCCAGGCCCCATTCGGTCAGAAGGCGGCGCAGCGAGGCCACGAGTGCGTCGATGACCGGTTGCGGCAGGCGCTTGCCCAGCAGGATCGGGATGCACGGGATCAGGCTCTCGCAGACCACCGGCGTGCGGGCTCTTGTCGCCAGGGCGATGAAGCGATCTCCCTGCCACAGCTCAGCCAGCAGGGCCTCCAGCAGTTCGTCGGCCTGGCTGCGCCAGCGGCTTGCTTCGTCTTGGCGGCCCAGGCGGGCGGCGACATCGGCCAGCTCGTCGCAAGAGATTACCAGGAACGCGGCCAGGTCCGGGGCGATCAGTGGCACGCCCTTGTCGAACATCGTGCCGTTGTCCCACCCGCTGTCGTTGCCGTGCAGGTAGTGCGGCAGCGAGTCGCCTTCGCCTCGCCGGTATGTCAGCCACCAGTCAACCTGCCGACAGAGCGAGTTGTACAGCGTTTCAAGAACGTCGCTCGGCGGCGCGGGTGCCCGACGGAGCATCTCGCCCAGAGTCCAGCCGTGGATGGGCGGCTTGGAGTAGTTGTAGTGGATGTGGACGTCGTTGAGCGCATCAGGAAAACACCCGAACGAATCCTGGTGGTCGGCCACGACGAGCATCTGATCCCATGCCAAGTCCATGTGCCCCGGCGTCAGGGCCATGGCGTTGAAGCAGTGGTCCCAACTCCACACGCTGCACATCCAGTTTTTGCTCATGAGCATGGCTGGACGGTGGAGAAGACCCTCGGGGTTGACTGTCGCGGACCAATCGACGTAGGTCGCCAGTTCCCGTGTCTCGGCCAGGTTGTCGGGTGCGGCAGGCATGGCGGCCAGGAACGTCGCGAACTGCTCGGTGACAGCGGCGGCGCACTTGTCGAAGTTGGCCCGATCCCGCGGCGCCCAGGTGCTCGAGAACTCGTCGATGGCGATCTCCCAGTTGCCGTCTTCGGTCGGGGCCACCTCGAGCCGGGCAGCTTTCAGCCCGGCCGCTTGCCAGGCTCCCTGCAACGACAGCCCCCCCGCGATGCGCTGGATCTGGTAGCGGCGCGTCGCGGCCCGGACGTTGACCGTCATCAGGTCGTCACTTGTTGCGTAGGTGACAGAGCCCCGGACGGGCTCGAGCGCCACCCCCAGGCCCATCCCGCGCAATCGCAGCGTTCCAGGTCCGTCGAAGCATACGTCGATGGCGCCGCCGTCGGCGGTCAGGCGAATGCCCCTGGGGCAGGCCTCAACCTTCGCGTCGACTTCGCTGACGCCACGGGTGGCTGTGATCCGGAACAGGGCATGCGATCCGCCGTGATGGGACCGCACCCACAGGCCGGGAGTGTCATTGGGCGCTCGATTGCCCGTCAGGGCAGACACCGAAATGTACGAACCGAACGTGCTGAACGGGACGTCTGCTATGTCGTAATTAACCATTTGAAACTTCCTTCCAGATGATGTTCAGCCCAGCCCTTGCCAAGCCATAACTCAGTCCAAATCGTCCTCGCGAGCGTTCCATTGTTCGCCAGGTCGGGCAGCTCGAAATCGGGGGTCGCCACTCCGGCCTGGGCGTAGCATCTAAGCACAAACTACTCCCGAAAGTCAAACCCTGGCCAAGGCACAAGCGTATCGGTCGAAAAACGCGAAAGGGAGGAACGCCCCAGCCAGTGGAAAGCACACTGAAGCCAGCCAGGCTGATAGGCCGGGCGACAAAACTCTGGATGCGGACGAGACGCGGTTGTTCGGCTGGGCTGCTCCGCCCACGGCCTCGTGGTTACTCGTACTTCAGCGGATAACCCGTCGGGTTCTTCAGCGAGTCCACGCACAGGTCAACGTCGAGCGCAGGCCAGTGGAGGTGACCGCCATCGAGCAGTTCGACATTGAGAATCTCGCCCACCCGCCCATTGCGAAACCACGGATACTCCCCATAAGGCAGGAAGTATTCAGCCCCGCCGACCAAAAGCCATATCCCCTGGCTATCGATCTGTGTGACCTCAACCTCAGAAGTGCTCGCGCCAGGCTGCGATGATGTCATCTCTATTCTCCTGGGTGGCAGGCCGTCGGAACCATGCCATCGGCCTACGACGGGTAAGGCAGCTTGCTCTTGAATACGCGTATCCCAACGCGCACTCCCAACATTACCGAAGACGCCCCCACAATCCCCGCTAACCCGCCCAGCAATGCGGGTAAACCATTCCATATCGCAGAAATGAGGATTCCAAGAGACCCGGTGCCGATGACGTACGCCCCAAAGTGAAAGAAAAGTAGGGGGTTTCCAATGTGGAAAGGGTTGGATTGGTGGGTTGGGCGAGACCAGACCTTATCACTGTGCGGGTTTACGGCTTGAAGGGCAAAGACCAACTGAAGCATCACGGGTAGCGCAAGTATGGAAAGAAGAACCGACGCGAGGAACGCGATCCAGGCCATTCTTGAGGACATGTTACCAAACTGACTAGCCTTGGGGGGAGGCACGGCTATCGAGGCAACGAAGGCGAATGCCATCAAGCCCAGTCTGATCCTGAACCATGCTTTGCCGGTCATGTAGCTGACCCTCACACTTTCGCCTGCTGGCTGGGGGGCGGGTCGGGGGCGGGGGCTTGGGCGTTCGTCCGTTTCAGGGCGGCGGTTACCAGGCCCACGAACATTGGCTGGGGGCGCAGGGGGCGGCTGGTGAGTTCGGGGTGGAACTGCCCAGCGACGAAGTATGGATGCGTTTCCCGGGGCAGTTCGAGTATTTGCATTATCGGGTGGACCGGATGCCGGCCTGAGAAGATCAGGCCGCCTTTTTCCAGCGTCTCGATGTAGTCGGGGTCTACCTCGAAGCGGTGGCGGAATCGTTGGCGGATGACTTTGGCGTTTTCGAACAACTCGGCTGCGAACGTGCCGGGTGTTACGGCGACGTCCTGGCCGCCGAGTCTCATGTTGCCGCCGAGGCCCTCGATTTTCTTCTGATCGGGCAAGATGGAGATCACGGGCGTCTTGCAGTCCGGGTTTATTTCGGTGCTGTCGGCGTCGGGCAGGTTGCAGACGTTGCGGGCAAACTCGACGACCGCCATCTGGAAGCCTAGGCATATGCCCAGGTAGGGAAGTTTGTTCTCGCGGGCGTATTTGATGCACGCGACCTTTCCGCTCGTGCCGCGAACGCCGAACCCGCCTGGCACTATTATGCCATCGCAGTTGGCGAGGGATTCCGTCACGTTCTCGTCGGTAACGTCGGTGGTGTCGATCCAGTCTATCTTGATGTTGCAGCCGTTGGCGGCCCCGGCGTGTTCGAGGGCCTTGAGGATGCTGGCGTAGCTGTCCCGCAGGGCGGTGTACTTTCCGGTTATGCCGATGCGGATGGTCCGGTCGGCTGCGGCTATCTTCGAGGTGAACTTTGACCACTCGATGGCGGCGCGGGCGTCTCGGGCGGAGTTGACTTTTCCGCCGAGTTTCAAGAGCTGGACGACCTCGCTATCGAGGCCATCCTCGCGGATGAGGTCCGGCAGCAGGTAGATGCTGGAAAGGTCGTGCATGGAGAACACTCGTCGCACGGGCACGTTGGTGTAGATGGAGATTTTCTGGCGGACCTTCGTGCCGACGGGCGACTCGGCCCGGCAGGCGATAATATGCGGATGGACGCCGAACTCCATCAGCCGCTTTATGCCGAGTTGGGCGGCCTTGGACTTCTGCTCGCCCAGCGCGGGCGGGCGGAGGATGTACGTAAGCGCGACAAAGAGGACCGACCCTTCGCCCTCTTCGTAGCTAAGTTCTCGCAGAGCTTCGATATAGAATGCGTTTTCGATATCGCCAACGGTCCCGCCGACTTCGACGAAGACGACGTCGGCTTCGGTTCGCACAGCCAGTTCGCGGAGGCGGTTTTTCACTTCTCCGGTGACGTGGGGGATCATCTGCACGTCGCGGCCTAGGTAGCTGCCGGCGCGTTCCTTGTCCAGCACGGCGCGGTATATCTGTCCGCTGGTGGTGAAGTTGGCCCGCGTGAGGTCCTGGTCGAGCATTCGCTCGTAGGTGCCCAGGTCCATGTCGGTTTCCATGCCGTCGTCCAGCACGAAGACCTCGCCGTGGCGGAAGGGGTTCAGCGTTCCCGAATCGATATTCAGGTAGCCTTCCAGCTTGATCGGGGAGACCTTGAGGCCCTTGTCCTGAAGAAGCTTGGCGAGAGAGGATGAGAAAATCCCCTTGCCCAGGCCGCTGATAACCGTGCCGAGCACCACCACATACTTGGTGCTGCCCACGCGGTAGCCTTGGGGAAGAGGCGTGTAGAACTCGGTGTCGTCGGTGCGGTCCTTGACGGAACGCAGCAAATCCATGGCATCGCTCATGGAGACGTACTGTACAGACAACCCTCCGCAAAACGCAAGGCCGGCGCGATAAATTCGCGGCATAATTTGCCCATCTGGCGGCCTGGCGGGGAGAAACGCCACTCGAACGAAGGGAGAAATGCGAGGCCCCAAAAGCGGATAGCTCACGAAGGTGTCGTGCCTTCGTGAACAATCCGGGTTAGTGCGACAGGCTAGATGCGTCAGGCCCGCGGAGTTATCTTTTCCTGGGCGACCTGGTGGTTGACGTCGAGCGTCGCGTGACGCCCGTGCGGGTGCTTCGTGATGGCGAGGTACTGATAGTTCGCCTGGGAGTGGCAACCGTGGGGCGCGACGGCGATGACGATCGGACCGTCGGTGAGGCACTCCGGGTCGAACGTGATGATCTCGTTGTCCGGCTGGGGGTGGACGTTCTCGGGGTGTAGCTTCTCGAAGTCGAACGTGTCGGCGTGGTTGTCCGGCTCGGCGTCACCGTCCGGCTGGGGGTGAACGTTCGTGGTGTGTAGCTTCTCGAAGTCGAACGTGTCGGCGTGGTTGTCCGGCTTGGCGTCACTGTCCGGCTTGGGGTGAACGTTCTCGGTGTGTAGCTTCTCGAAGTCGAACGTGTTGGCGT
>CAZMBZ010000179.1:5443-5683 GCA_964564285.1 uncultured Planctomycetaceae bacterium
GGCTTGGGGTGAACGTTCTCGGTGTGTAGCTTCTCGAAGTCGAACGTGTTGGCGTCGTTGTTCGGCTCGGCGTCACCGTCCGGTTGGGGGTGAACGTCCGTGGTGTGTAGCTTCTCGAAGTCGAGCGTGTCGGCGTGGTCGTCCGGCTGGGGGTGAACGTTCTTGGTGTGTAGCTTCTTGACGTCGATCGTGTCGGTGTGGTCGTCCGGCTTGGCGTTACCGTTCGGCTGGGGGTGAACG
>CAZMBZ010000179.1:5783-7359 GCA_964564285.1 uncultured Planctomycetaceae bacterium
TCGAACGTGTCGGGGTTGTTGTCCGGCTCGGCGTCACCGTCCGGCTTGGGGTGAACGTTCTTGGTGTGTAGCTTCTTGACGTTGATCGCGTTGGCGTGGTTGTCCGGCTTGGCGTCACGGTCCGGCTCGGGGTGAACGTCTGTGGTGTGTAGCTTCTTGATGTCGAACGTGTCGGAGTCACCATGCGGCTTGGAGTGGTTGTCCGGCTCGGTGTCACTGTCCGGCTGGGGGTGAACGTTCTTGGTGTGTAGCTTCTTGACGTTGATCGTGTCGGTGTGGTCGTCCGGCTTGGCGTTACCGTTCGGCTGGGGGTGAACGTTCGTGGTGTGTAGCTTCTCGATGTCGAACGTGTCGGGGTTGTTGTCCGGCTCGGCGTCACCGTCCGGCTTGGGGTGAATGTCCTCGGGGTGTAGCTTCTCGAAGTCGAACGTGTCGGCGTCACCGTGCGGCTGGGAGTGAACGTCCGTGGCGTGTAGCTTCTCGAAGTCGAACGTGTCGGCGTGGTCGTCCGGCTCGGCGTCACCGTCCGGCTGGGTGTGAACGTTCGTGGTGTGTAGCTTCTCGATGTCAAGCGCGTCGGCGTTGTTGTCCGGCTGGTGGTGAACGTTCTTGGGGAGGTCGTGTTTGGTGTCGTCGTGCGCGGCCTGAACGTTCGCGTTCGGGCTGTCGTGCCGGCGGGCTGGGATCGCAGCGACTGGGAAGGGGCAACCTGCGGCCCAAAGGTTCTTGTCGAACGCGTCGAACTTGGTCGCCACCTCGATGTCGTCGAAGCGCTGGACCTGGCCGACGCAGTGTTAAGCCGATTCAGCAAGTCGGATCGAAGCGATGCCTGCCTGGCAGCGACGGCTGCGTTGGGACCGCGTGTTACGCTTGTCCGCGAGCCTGACGCGCGGTTGCGGGGGCTCAGGACGTTCATGTACGCATTGCGTCGCTGCTCGAGCCGGTTATGGGTTGTCCGCGGCGCGGTGCGCGACGAACTTACGAACGAGCCAGGTCGCTGGTGTGTGCCTGGGCTGGTTCGGCCTGTCGTCAGAGTCCGGCGGAGCCTCGGCGTGACGGTAGCGGTAGGGGCCGCCGCGGCCCTGCTCAGCGTCCGTCGGCCGGTGCCGGCGCGCCTGGAAACTGCATGCCTCGATCGGTCGGTCGAGTAAGTGTTGCTCCTGGCGTGGCTGGCGTGCCGCGAGGAGGCGATGCGGCGGGCGATGGTCGGGCGCCACGGGCGGACCACAGGTGCCGAGGCCACCGCATAACTGCCGCTCGATCCGCCTCTCACGTAGATGCGCGATCCGGAAGACGTCAGGTTTCGCAGCCCGCTAGCGGGCCTGTAGTGGTAACGTCGCCGGCTGGGCCGGCGACGACCCAGGTTCACGTTCAGATACCATGAGTTGCCGAAGCCGGCGGAGAAACCCAGGTACGAGCCTGTCGATCTGTAGGGATAGCGCCGATAGCTGCTGTGATAAGAGGTTCGCGGGTAGCTCGCGTACGTGCCGAAGTAACCCGTATACGGATAGCCCAGATACGTGCCGAAATACGACGGGCTCGAGTACGAATATCCCGCGTACGTGCCGTAACCGGG
>CAZMBZ010000179.1:7459-10656 GCA_964564285.1 uncultured Planctomycetaceae bacterium
ACCGGGAGCGGCGGCCAGAGCCGGTGCGTTCGCAGCGGCATAATGATCGGGGCGTACACGCCGGGATAGGTGTAGTAGGAGCTATAATACGTCGGTGCGTACTGGGACGAGCCGATGGTGTAGTCCGCCGTTGTCGCGTAGACCGTCGAACCTGGGCTGAATGCCTGCGAACTGGCCAGGGCTGCCGAGGTCGAAAGGGTATTCGACGTGGTCGCTATCGCCGTCGCGGAACCGAACTCGTCGGGCGATGCGGGGGGCTCTTCCGGAAGCGCAGCCACGTCGGCAGGGCCGAAGCCTTCTTCGCCCGGCATCTCGAATATGCCGACGACCATCATGTCCTCGTCGATGATCGTTACCGTCTCGTAGTAGTCGTCCCCCAGCAGCCAGTCCTGCCTGCCCGCGAACTCCCCGAGGTCCCACGGGTTCGGCGGTCCGGCCGGAATTGAAAGCGCCACCGACAACTCATCCAGCGATATCAGATCGTAGACGCCTTCGTACGGCTCAATAAGCGTCACGGACCCGTAGCCAGCTATGTCGTCCAGATATTCGTCCGGCACCTCGTCGGAGTGGGCGTCTTCGGCAGGCAGGGTTGCGTCCTGAGCGTATCCGGGCTGTTGGTCAGCGGCTGCGTTCAGCCCCTGGCCAAATGCCCCGGCCGTCATCAGGCCGCCGAGAACAAGAATCGTCAATACTTTTAATGTTTTCATGGTTAACCTCCTGTGGCTTCCATGACTCAGATAACCGTTCGCATGGTTAGACCCGCGAAGGCATCATCGGTTAGTCCATTATAGGAGATTTTCCTTCCTGCGCTCTGCAAAAGCTTCGGCGCGCACACTCACCCCGGTGTAGAGGGACTGGCTACCAAGTGCTGACTACCGGCGACAGGTTGCTATTGCTGCTTCGGGTGCAGCGACAAGTACAAGTCTTGCAGTATCTTGTGTTCCATGGCGTGGTCGTATTTCTCGGTTCGCCAAGACTCGTTCTGCTCGATTGTCGTCGCGGCCTCGCGCGCCGATGGCGGCTGATTGGGCACGCCTTCGTAGTTTTCGCCGGGAGCGGGCATGCTTCGATACACCGAGTCGCCCCGGCGCTGGACAGCCACGCTCATGTCGGCAAGCATATCCTTGCCACGCGGCCAGATACGCATGGTAGCGACCTGCCGGGCCGGCGAGCGACCCAATATCCGCTCGCGGGGAGCGTTAACCGATTTTGGCCTGGCCTTGATGACGCCCGTGGCGGGGTCCGACGACGCGATGGAGAAGTACTGGCTCATCGTGTCGTTGGCGGCCGCGAACGCCTGGGCGTACTTGACCGTGCCCAATGACTGGCTCGAGCCCGGCGAGGCCGTGCTGCATCCCGCACACGCAAAAATCCCCGCTGCGGCCAGCAAGGCCGCAACTGCACATTGGCGCATTATCATCGCGTTCTCCTTTGTCGCCTGTCGCTACTCGTGGTCTATCGTCGGGGTCGAGTAGTTTGGCGATTCGTGGGTGATCTGAATGTCGTGCGGGTGGTTCTCGACCACCGTCGCTGCCGAGACGCGAAGGAACTTGGCCTTCGTCCGCAATTGCTCAATATCAGGCGTCCCACAGTGGTCCATGCCGCTTTTGAGCCCGCCGATAAGCTGATAAACAAAGTCCGCCAGCCCACCTCGGTAGGGCACCCGGCCCTCGACGCCTTCGGGAACAAGCCGCCGTCGGTCCTGAATGCCTTCCTGATTGTATCGGTCCGCGGAACCGGCAAGCATTGCATCCATCGAGCCCATGCCCCGGTACGTCTTGAACCGCCTGCCGCGGTAAATGATCATCTTGCCCGGAGATTCTTCGAGCCCGGCGAACAGGCTGCCCATCATCACCACCGACGCTCCAGCCGCGATGGCCTTGGTTACGTCGCCGCTCTGGCGAATGCCGCCATCGGCCAGTACGGGTATGCCCGTCGCGTCGGCGACCTTGGCGCATTCCCGCACGGCCGTGATCTGCGGCACGCCGACGCCGGTCACCACGCGGGTGGTGCAGATGGCCCCGGGGCCGATACCCACGCGAAGAGCATCCGCGCCGGCCTCGATGAGGTCCCTGGCCGCGTCGCCCGTGGCGATGTTGCCCGCGACTACCTCGATGTCGTGGCTGGCCTTGAGCTGCCGGATTGTATCGAGCACGACGTCCTTGTGCCCGTGGCTTGTGTCCACGACCAGCACGTCAACTTCCTGCTCGACCAGCGCCGCCGCCCGCTCGAAGTCCATCACGCCGACGGCAGCGCCCACGCGAAGCCGCCCGCGATCATCCTTGCAACTCTGGGGGAACTGGCGGAGCTTGTCGATGTCCCGCATCGTGATAAGCCCGACCAGCTTGCCGCCCGGGTCGACCAGCAGCAGCTTCTCGATCTTGTGGCGGTTGAGGATCATCTCCGCCTCGTCGAGCTTGGTGCCCGGCGGGGCCGTCACCAGGTTGCCCTTGGTCATGACCTCCTCGATGCGGCTGTCCGTCGAGGAAAGGAACTTCATGTCGCGGCGAGTCAGGATGCCCACCAGCTTGCCGCCGCCGCCGACTATCGGCACGCCGGAAATGTTGTGCTGACCCATCAGCTTGCGGGCGGTGGCCGTCGACTCGCTGGGCGGCAGCGTGACGGGATCTGTGATGATACCGTTCTCGGATCGCTTGACCTTCTCGACTTCGCGGGCCTGCGCCTCGATCGAAAGGTTCTTGTGTATGAACCCCAGACCGCCTTCCTGAGCCAGCGCAATCGCCAGCGCAGCCTCGGTTACCGTGTCCATCGGCGCAGAGACCAAGGGTATGTTCAGACGGATCTTGGGCGTCAGCTTCGTAGAGGTGTCCAAGTCCCGGGGATTCACCGAGGACCGCCCTGGAAGCAGAAGCACATCGTCGAATGTTATTCCGTCGCCAACCAACTTATCTTGCATGGGTGCCTCCCGGCCCGAAGGCCCTTTTTCAGATTTAATCGCAATACGCGGCCAATGGCAAGGGTTCGGCGAAAAATAGCGCCGCCCGCCGACTCCTTTGCTTACTGAATTCCCGCCTCGGCTTTGCCGATAACAACCTGTGATGGCCCCCGGAGCGCGAATATGAAATTGAACCTGCCGAACGATATCGTCGCCAGAGCCGAACTGAGCGAGTACGACGTGCGCCTCGCGCTGGCTGTCCAGTTCTACGCCGACAATCGAATCGACCACGCCGACGCCT
>CAZMBZ010000180.1:0-8044 GCA_964564285.1 uncultured Planctomycetaceae bacterium
TATTCGCCGGTGGGTAGAGGTAGAGGATGCGCGTCTTGTGCTCAATCATCCATTCCCCGGGCTGGTCGATCTCCTCCAGAAGACCAATCGCTCTGTATCGCTTGTTCGGTTTCAGACCGTACATGTGAGGGGTGGTGAAGGTCATCCGCTTCTGCTCGGTATCCAGTTTGGCGACCTTCAGCACATCGTCGAACCAATCCCAGGCAAAGTAGCCGTGGATCCAGATGTGTTCGGCTTTTGTCCACCGTTCCGGCCGAGTCCCGGTGTATTCCAGCGTTCCCGGACGATCGGGCTTCTCCCTTATACGCGGTTGGCTTCCGCTGTCGATTACCCTCCCATACTTGGCCCATCCGGAATTGGGCCATTGTGAAAAGGGGAGTGGTTCGTGGTTGAAGAAGAGCTCTGGCGCCGCGGCGCGTTTCGAATGCATGGCGCCGCCGATCAACTGGTTTTTCACTCGGAAGTCGGTCTGCCCGTAATCGTCAATGCCCAGTTCCCGCAGATTGCATTGCAGCACCTTGCCCTTTGCAGACGGTTCGAGCCGCGCAATCGTGGCTTTGTCGGTGACCGGCCTGAACGACGCCGCCGAAAGCATCTTGCCTCCCATTACGCTGACCGTGGCCCCCTCAGCGGCGCGATAAACAATCGGCGCTTCCTTACTGCCGGAGTCTCGCTTATCCAGATCGAAGCTTTGCTCCAGAACATAGATTCCGTTCTCGATCCATACCGTCACCCCTTTCGCTTTGGCGGAGGTGTCCAGCTTGCGGATTGCATCCCTCGCCGCGGACAGGGTCGCAACGGGCTGGGCCTTTGTGCCCGGGTTGGTGTCGTTGCCCTGCGGGCTGACATGGAATTCGGCGCCAAACGAAGTTACACACCCCAACAACAGCAGGCCCGCAATCAGTCCGCATTTACGTCCATTTGTGTTCATCCGCGTAGAGCTCCCTTCAAAGCAAGACACTTCTATGCGGCGGCGCGGGTGATTAACGCTGCCGCGACTTGGCTTGGTGTTTGGTAGTTCAGGGCCAAATGAATTCGCTCGTTGTTGTAGTAGTCCACGCAGGCCGCGATGGCTACGCGGACCTCTCCGAGCGTGTCGTGCAGGTTCGGCCAGATCTCTTCTTCCTTGATTGTTCGGAACGCATGCTCGACGTAGGCGTTGTCGTCGGGGGCATTGTAGCTAGTGTATTGGCTAGGAAGGCTTCTGGAGGACAGGAATTCCACAAACTTCTTCGAGCAGGGCTGCGAGCTGGCGTTGCCGTGAAGCACAAGGTCCGCCTCTTTGCGGGAGTCTTTGTCCAGCAGGCCGGGGCAAACCAGATACTGACGACTGACTCCCGGGCACTGTCCGTGGGCACTGTCCACGGGGCACTGTCCACGGGGTTGGCGTCGGCTGGGCTATTCCTTCTTCATCGAGCCATCGAGGAAGCCTTCGAGTTTTCTGGCGCGGACCGGGTGTTGGAGTTTGCGGATTGCCTTGGCCTCGACCTGTCGGACTCGCTCCCGGGTGACCTTGAAGATTCGGCCTACCTCTTCGAGCGTGTAGGTGTAGCCATCGCCGATTCCGTAGCGAAGTTTGATGATTTCTCGCTCGCGGTAGGTGAGGGTTTTGAGCACTTCCTCGATGCGGTCCTTGAGCATCTCCGTGCCGGCGGATTCGACGGGGCTCTCTGCGGTTTCATCTTCGATGAAGTCGCCGAAGTAGCTATCTTCGCTTTCGCCGACGGGTCGGTCGAGGCTGATGGGATGTCGTGAGATCTTCAGCACGCGGCGCGCTTCGGAAACGCTCATGCCGGCCTGGACGGCGATTTCCTCGATGGTTGGTTCGCGGCCCAACTCTTGAACTAGTCGTTTGGAGATATTGCGCAGCTTGCTCATCGTCTCGATCATATGCACGGGAATGCGGATGGTCCGTGCATGGTCGGCGATGGCTCTCGTGATGGCCTGTCTGATCCACCAGGTCGCGTAGGTGGAGAACTTGTAGCCTCGGCGGTACTCGTACTTATCGACGGCTCGCATGAGTCCCGTGTTGCCTTCCTGGATGATATCCAGGAACGACAGTCCTCGGTTGCGGTACTTCTTGGCGATCGAGACAACCAGTCGCAGATTGCCTCCGGAGAGTTGGCGTTTTGCCTGCTCGTAATCGTTGAAGACTTTCTGGATGGCCTTGACTCGTTTGCGGAGTAGGTCGGGCTCTTCGTAGACGAGGTCGATCATTCCTTCGAGTTCTTCGCCCATCACCTCGACGTCTTCGGCGGGCGTGCCGTTGCTGTCTGCGGAGGCGATCATCCGTTCGAGTTCCCACATCTTGTCGGAGATGTGCTGGAGTTTTTTCATGAGCGGCTGGATTTTGCTGGTCCGCAGGCTGAGTTCTTCCAGCAGCCTAGCCGCGCGTCGTCGTCGTCGCCAGAGGCTTCGCCTTGCCTTTTTCTGGACGGTCTCGGTGTTCTTTGGGTTGCGGACGGCCTGCCAGTCGGTCTGGTCGCTGTCGATGATCTTCTGGATCGTACCGAGATTGTCGGGCATCCGTTCGGTGATGGTTTCCTTGGAGAGGTTTTCAGCCGTGGAGACCTTCATCGTGCGGTCGAAAGGCAGGTCGCTGGCGAAGACCTGGTTGAGTATTTCCGCCGCTTGCTGGATGCAGTAATCGCACTCGAGCACCCGCCGCCTGAAATGCATGCGGGTCATCTCGATCTTGCGAGCGAGGTTGATTTCCTGTTCGCGGGTGAGCAGGGGGATCTCGCCCATCTGCGTGAGGTACATGCGGATGGGGTCGTCGATTCGGCGGCTGGTGGATTCAAGTTCCTCAGCCTTGACCTTCTGCTTGGTGGGCTTTTCCTCTTTGCCATCGGCGAAAGGTTCCCGGCGGTCAGCTTCGGACTCGTCGATCAGCTCGATGCCCAACTCGTCGAGGGTCATCAGCAACGAGTCGAGCTTCTCCGGGGAGACGGCTGCATTAGGCAAGCCCGCGTTCATCTCCTCATACGTGAGATAACCGCGCTGCTTGCCCTTTTCGATCAGTTTTTTTACACTGGCGTTCAGGGAGTCCGTCATCCCGTAACTCCTGGTAGCGGCATAGCCGCAATTGGGTTTAAACGAACCCTACACTATATTCCACCGGGTCGCTGTAAGTCAATACCTTGCATGGCCCAGAAAAACCTTAAGCCTGCCATGGCAGCGAAAAACTGCCCAAAGCCTGCAATCCAAACGTTTAGCTGATTTTCGGATGTCTGCGAATATCGGCCATTTGATGTTGCTGAAGCACTTTTTTCAACGCTTCGTCGCTGTATTTGTCGTCGGTGGCGGAAGCAAGTTGCCGATTTTCGCGAACATAAAGTATATGCGAGACGGCTCCTTGGAGCGTCTGTTCGTAGTTGCCCTTTTTCTCACCGGAGGCCGACAGGTCCGTAAGCAGGCCGCCGACTTCCAGCATTGCTTCATCGGCGAGAAGATCTTCCAAGCTGAGCCGCTGTTCCAGTCCCAGTGCCCAGGCCCTCTGGGCGACCAGTCGCAGTTTGGGGTCCGTAAAGTCTTGCCAGTCGATTCGCTCGGCGGCTATGTCGAACATATCAGGCATGTTTATAAGGACTTCCAGCAAATCTCGCTCCGCTTGTCCGGTCGCGGCGTCGGGCGTCCAGCTTTCCGCAGCCGTCTGGGCTGCCCGGGTGTTTTGGGCGTTCGCCCGATGCATTCGCCTGGTCATGCGACGCATCTGCTGCTGGAGGTCCGGCGCTGGGACATTCAGCATGTGTGCGATGTGCTGGGCCAATTGGCCGCGGCGAATTTCGTCGATTGCGTCGTACGACGTGCTGGCAACGACAATTCGCAGGAAATCCTCGACGATGGCCCCGCGCTCGGCAAGGTTCCCGCCGGCTGCCTGCCAAGCTGTCTGGCGGCGGTCCCAGGCGTACTGGAGTGCGTCGGGGGCTTCGGATATCAGCCTCGCAAAGGCCTCGCCACCCTCGGCCAGGACGAAATCGCAGGGGTCCTTCCCGGCCGGAATCGTCGCGACGCGAACGTTAATCCGTTGGCTGAGGAACATTTCCAGGCCTCGGTCGGCCGCCTTGACCCCTGCGGCGTCGGCGTCGAATACCAGCACGGCCTCGTGGGCGTAACGGCTCAGCAGCCGCACGTGGCGCTCGGTTAGCGACGTGCCCAGAGTCGCGACGATGTTGGATATCCCTGCCTGGAGTGGAATGAGCGCGTCGAGGTAGCCTTCGGCCACCACGGCCGTACCGGTCGAGACTATGCCCTCGCGAGCCCAGTTAAGTGCGTATAGATTGCTGGACTTATCGAACAGGATGGACTCGGCGCTGTTGAGATACTTGGCGCGGTCTTCAGGGTCCAGCGCCCGGCCTCCGAATGCTATGACTTTCCCGGCTGGGTCGAGAATCGGGAATATCAGCCGGTTGCGGAAGCGGTCGTAGTATCCGCCGTTGTCGCGTTCGACGGCGAGTCCGGCCGCGGCGAATTGGGCCTCGCGCACGTTCTTGCTTCGCCCTGCTTTGAGCAGCGAATCCCAGGCGGGCGGAGCGTAGCCGAGGCCGAACCGTTCGATGGAATCGTCCGTAAGCCCGCGATCTCTCGCGTATGCCATGGCGGCGGTGCCTGCTTGGCTGCGGAGTTGGGTTCTAAAGAAGCTCGCCGCGAGCGTTACCACCTCGGCCAAGTCGCTCTTGCTCATACCTCCGGGGGCGAGCGGCGCCTCATAGTTATCGGCGGGCAGGGCGATGTTGGCTCTTTCGGCCAGTGCTTTGACGGCCTCGGGGAACGACATTTTCTCGAAGAGGCACAGGAACTGGAAGACCCCGCCACCGGCGCCGCAGGAGAAGCATTTGAAGATTTGCTTGGCGGGGGCGACGTACATGGAGGGTTTGTGGTCGTCGTGGAACGGGCAGACGCAGACGTACTCCCGGCCTCGCTTGGTCAGCGCCACATACTGTGCGATGAGTTCGACGATGTCGGTCGCTTGGGCGACCTGTTGGATAAATTGTTCCGAAAACCGCGCCACGATTACCCTCGATCAGCTTTAGGCTGGCCTGGATCCCGACGGAGATGAATCCTGCTCGCTGAGGGGAGCAGACCTTGGGGTCAGAACCACTGGTTCCCATTTCCCGGTTGAGCCGATTTTCACCGGCGACGGGTTGTGGGCCTCTGGCTACTCCAGCCTTGCTGCTCCTTCAACGTTTTCTTTTGCATCGATAGCCCGGTTTACCAGCGCGTCGGCCAGGACGTTCTGCTCTCGTCGCACGTGGCGGAAGCTGCACGCCTCGAACTCCGCTGCCAGGGACTTGCCCTTCTGGTAGAGCGGCAGAAGCCCTGCGTTTTTGACCTTGTATTGGCCGTTCATTTGTCGGACGAGGAGTTCGGAATCACTGACGAGTTCCACTTCCTGAGCGTTGAGCGTCCCGGCCATTTCCAAGCCGTGGAGCATTCCCTTGTACTCGGCGACGTTGTTGGTCGCATGTCCAAGAAATATGCCTGCCTCGTACACCACCGCACCATCGGCGGCATCGGCGATTACTATTCCCGCTCCTGCCGGCCCGGGATTGCCCCGTGCCCCGCCGTCCACGTGAATCGTCACGCGCAACACACTCGCGCTCATTTGTATTCTTTCTGCTATATGGTCTTTTGCGCCTGTATGGTCGTACTGGCCGGGATTCCTACGTCGGCTGGTTCGGTTCCATGTACAGGATTCGTCCGCAGTTATTGCAGATTCTAATATCGTCGCGTACTCGCAGGGCATTGGCGTGCTCGGCGCTGAGCGACATATAACAGCCCCCGCAGATGTAGTCATACGGGGGTTTCTTGCCTTCGATCTGGATGGCAGCCATCGCCTCTCCGTCGTAGCGTTCCGCGACGCGATCGAAAACAGCCAAGCCTTCGGGCGATAGGCCTTGTGCGGCATCGTCCCGCCTGGCCGTAAGCTCCGCCATCATGCCGTCGAGTTTTTCGATCTCGGCGGTGCTGGTCTGCTTGATCTCGTCGAGGCGTTTTGTCTCGGCTTCGATCTGCTCCTTGATCTTGTCGGCCTCAAGGCGCACGGAGTCCACATCCTGGATGATCCTGAGGGTACTCTCTTCCAACTTGGCGTTGTCGGCCTTGAGAGTGTTGATCTGCGTGAGGATGGCCGCGTATTCCTTGTTGGTCTTGGCGGTATTGAGGGCTGTGCGAAGCTTGGCGACATGCTCCTCGGACTGGCGAAGGTCCAACTCGTGTCCGTCGGCGTCTTTGCGGCGCGTGCTTACCCTCTCTTGAAGGGCATCCCACTGCTCTTGATGATCATCTATGCGGCGCTGCTGAAGGTTCACGGCGCTTTGCCTGATCTTCAGTCGCCGACGAACCTGGGCAAGGTCTCGTTCAATCGATTGCAACTTGAGTAAGCCGTCCAGCATCTGACCCATTTATGTCCCTCTTCACTTGTAAAGTATGCGCGATCAACAGGAACACTTATTAATATCCGTTGATGCGCCGAAGTTCAAGCACTTTTCCGGCGCCTTTACTTGTCTGGCCCTTGCGGCGCGGTCGGGTCCTTGTCCGGCTCGGCGGGAGGGGGTACTATTGCTCCAGATCGGCCGGGCCAGGTGGACAGGCTCCAGGAACGAGCTGAGAACCGGTTTTAAGGCCGAATCCTCATGAATCCTATGGACGACACTATCGCCGCGATTTCCTCCGCCGCCGGCCCGGGCGCCAGGGCGATCGTGCGCGTCAGCGGGCCTGATGCGCTGTCTCTGGCGGGGCGGATGTTTACGTCCGAGCCGCAGGCCGGCCCGCTCGATGCGGTGGGGGGATTCAGGTGCGCCGATGGCTTGGTTGCCATCGCTCAGGTCGGCATCGACCTGCCGGCAAGGGCGTATGTCTTCCGCGCGCCGCGGAGCTACACGCGCCAGGATGTGGTCGAGCTTCACATTCCCGGCAGCCCGGCCGTGGCGGGGGCGCTGCTCGATGCGCTCGTCGTCGCCGGCGCCAGGCAGGCCGGGCCGGGCGAGTTCACGGCGCGGGCGTTTTTTTCCGGGCGGATCGACCTTTCTGCCGCCGAGGCCGTCGCCGACGTGATAAACGCCGCCGACGATGCGCAACTTCGATCGGCGATGACGGCCCTGGGCGGCAGGGTCAGCAAGCTCTGCCATGACGCCTCAGCCCGGCTGGCGGAAATAATGGCGACCGTCGAGGCGTCCATAGACCTCGCCGACGAGGATATCCAACTCGCGGGCGCCCGCGACCTTGCCGACGTTCTCACCGGCGAGGCGAGGCAGCTTCGCGCCGCGGCAGAGGCCGCCGCCGAGATGCTCGAGACCGCCCATCAGCCATGTGCGGTTCTGGCCGGCAGGCCCAACGTGGGCAAGAGCTCCCTGCTAAACGCGCTGACGGGCGAGGATCGGGCGATTGTCTCAGCCCTGGCGGGCACGACGCGAGACGTTCTCGGCGCGCCGCTGTCGCTGCCGGGCGGACAGGTCGCAATCTGCCAGGACGCCGCAGGTTTCGCCGGGTCGGCTGACTCACTCGCCGTCGCCGCCGACAACGCGGCACGCGCCGCCGTGGCCAGGGCGGATGTTATCTGCTTCGTCCTCGACGCAGCCGAGGGCGTCACGGACGAGGACAAGGACCTGCTCGACGAGGTACGCGAAACCAACCCGAACGCGCCGCTGATCGTGCTGGGCAACAAGGCGGACAAGGGGGTTTGGAATTTGGTATTTGGGAATTCGGGTTCTTCGGATGGGGGCGTGTCTGCTGGCGGGGTGGGTTTGGATGTGTTGTTGACTTCCGCGGTGACGGGCCAAGGGTTGGAGGAGTTGCGCTTCCGCCTGGCCGAGTTGCTCGGCGCGTCGGCCTGGCGGTCGGGTGAGCAGTTGGGGCTCCATGCTCGCCAGAAGCGTTGCATCCTCGCCGCCGCGGCCGGTGCTGACAGGGCGTCCGAACTTTTCGCCGGCGCCGCTGATGTCGTCGATGTGGCTGAGCTGGTCGCTATCGAGCTCCGGTCCGCGCTGGCCGAGCTAGGCCAGGTAAGCCCCGATGCAGTAGGCTACGTCAGCGAAGAAATCCT
>CAZMBZ010000180.1:8144-10646 GCA_964564285.1 uncultured Planctomycetaceae bacterium
GTTACAGTACGTACCTTATCACCACGAACCCGCCGACCAAGAGGATGGTGAACAGCAGTGCCAGCCAGTTGAAGTATTTCTCGATGAACGGGGTGATCTTCGGGCCGAATATTCGCATCAGCCCGGCGACCAGGAAGAACCTCGCCGAGCGGCTGATGACGGCCGCGACTAGGAAGATCGCGAAGAACGCGCCCGGATTCAGCACTTTTTCACCCGTCCCGAAGACCCCGGCAGTGATGGTTATCACCTTGAACGGGATCGGCGTGAAGCCGGCGGTGAAGACTATCCAGAAGTTCCACTGGTCATAGAGTCCGCTGACGCGATTGAACACCTTTGGCGTGAAGCCTGGCACGTATTCGTAGAAGATCTGGTCCACGCCGCCTTCCCACAGCAGCCAGCCGATGCAGAAGCCTAATATTGCTCCCATTATACTGGCGACCGAGCAGATTGCCGCGTAGCGGAACCAGCGTTTGCGGTTGCCAAGGACAAGCGGCATGAGCAGGACGTCGGGCGGGACCGGGAAGAAACTGCTTTCGGCGAAGCTCAGGCAGAACAGAGCGATCGCGGCTGAGGGGCGGTAGGCCCAGCCCAGCGTCCAGTCGTAGACGCGCCGGTGGACGTGCCACCAGGGCACGTGTTTGTGTGCGCCGAGCTTGATGCCGCAGTGCGGGCAGAACTCCGCGCCGGCCTGGACGGAAAGGCGGCAGCGCGGGCACGTCGCTTCAGCGGCCTTGGCCTTGGGGTCAGTGTCGATCTCTTTGATGGCTCAATCCTTCGCTTGGCTCAATGGCGTAGTGCGGTAGACGGGCGACGTGGGCAGTAGACCCTCGAGTGGCGGATTTGTCAACCGCGCGGCGCGTGGGTTAACCGCGTCGGATATTCTTTCCGCCAGGGCCTTCTTGTCAATCTTTGATCTTGATTCCTCGTTCCATGGCCATCGTGTCGTCGCTGTAGAGACGCACCTCGTAGTCTCCCTTGCCGCCGCCGGCCTCGGCGACACTTGGCAGGGCGAAGAAGAACTCGCGAGTCGACTCGGTGCGGTCCCACGTGAACGCCTGTTCGGCGATGGGGGACTGTTTCTTTCGGGCGACGGCCAGGCGGAAATCGTTGCGGTCGGCAGCGGGAGGCAGAGAGACCTCGATGTAAATCCCATCGTTGCCCGGCTTGAAGTTGGTGGTGTGCTTCACCCGCCCGTCGGAGGTGCGGATGGCGGGGCGGAGCACGTCGTTCTTGTCCAGCTTGAGCATGCGCGGGACGATCGCGAAGGTAGCGACGATTCCCCGGGCGACAATGTCGGCCGTTTCGGCGAGAATCTCGTCGACCATCGGCGATATCCCTTCGGTCGAGGTCAGCCTGGCCGCGATGGGCGCCGGGGATGCGTAGATGAGTTCCGCGTCGGAGACTCGGTACATCCTTGCCGAGGCCGATACGTGCGCCTGGGAGTACGTATATCGACGGTAGACCGGGTAGTACTCCCGGCGCCATCCGCCGCCGTGATAGCCGCGGCGATGGTGTCGGTCATAGTATCCGCCGTAATATCCGCGATCGACCCACGGGTCGTCGTAGACCTCTGTGTACGTTCCCTGTCCGGCGCCGAACCGGGAGACTGTGCCGGTCAGAAAGGCGTCTATGCCTTCGAGCTTTTGCAGCGTATCAGCCATCTGTTCGGGGTCTGCCTTGGTGGGCATTGTCACGCCCGCGGTTGAAAGGCGGCCTGCGAGTTCCTTGGGCGTAATCACTTTGTACGTGCCGTTGGCCCGCAGGCTATCGCCCAGTCGGTCGGCCAGGAAGGTCCCAGCCATGGGATGGAGCGAGTGGTTTTCCAGCGGCAGGACGGCGACGGTCTTGATGGCGGCATCGTAGAAGACCGGGTATCGCTGCACCAGCAGCTCGGAATCGTCGCAGCCAGCCATCGCCGCGACCAGCAGCAGAAGTCCCGACACTCTCGCCAAGCCAAACTTGTTGCTCATATCGCAACCCCTTTCCAGAGCCTTTTAGTCTTTACACTATTCTACGCGTTCAGGGCCGGCTGGGGCTATGCAGAATCAGATTGCGGCAGTGAGACTCTCAGTCGGCTTTGGAGGAACTGGTCGAAGCCGTTGACGGATTTGGCGTTTGAAGAGATCGGATGCACGATGCGACACAGCGGCGTTGATAGCTGGTTCAATGGAAAACAGACGCTCGCGTATGGGAATCTGCGGCAGGGGTACTATACTGGCGTCCGAAGAGCCCGGCGGCATGTCCGGGACGATTTCAAATGAGAAATTCAGGATGGAGATTCTGCCATGCATTTGCGGCCCTGCGTATCACTGGTGAGTCTTTTGGTCATCTTGTGCTGCCTGTCACTCCAATGCGCCGCCGCATCGCAGGCAGGAAAAGCCGATGGACAGGTTTCCGCGTCTGGTCGATGGACGATTTCACTGGCAGGGACCTGGCGATTTGCCTTGGATGCCGACGACGTCGGAGTGGGCCAGCAATGGTTCGCCAAGGACCTCGAAGATA
>CAZMBZ010000181.1:0-1163 GCA_964564285.1 uncultured Planctomycetaceae bacterium
AACGTCGAGGGAACATGCTTCCGCGAATCGCGAGTGTCCAGAACCATGCCACCGGCCTACCTTACCTCCACGCCTTCAGGGCGCCGATCGAGTTCCACTGGTTGCCCGGGATCAGGCCGATCCGCCCTGTCGCAGGAGATGGCAGGCTGTAGCACTCGATCAGGTAATCGTTCAGGTACACCTCAAGAAGCGATCCCTTCATTATCAGGCGGAACCGGGCCGGCGTGTCGAACCGCATCTCGCGGTCCACCGTCTTTTCCGGCTTTAAGCCCGTGCCGTCGGCTCTCATGGAACCGAGTTCAGCGCGACCGTCGGAGTGGAACAGAATTGCCGTTCCATCGCTCTTGCCGTGTTCTATGTACAGGCCGCGTTGTGCGCCCAGCGGCTTCGGCAGCGATAATCTTCCTTCAAGCACAAACCCCGCGGCGGCGTCAAGTTTTTGCCCCAGCATTCTGACGGGGCTGCCCCCACCTGCAGCGGGCGGGACGACTTTAATCGGCTTGTGCTTTAGCGCTTCGTTCCCCGGCCACCACGTCAATCGCAGCGTGCCTTCGGCGTCGAAGCTCGTGCCTTTGAGAAGTCCCATCGAGACCTGCCTGTTGCGAGCGATGGAGTGATGGCAAACAAGCAATCCGGATGGGGACTGGAAGAATCTCGCGAAGTACGTATGCCCGCCGAGTACGACCTTGTTGCGCGTGAGCGCCGCGAACGGGCCCTGCGGCTTATCGGCGACCAGCGTCTCCATGTGCCCCTTCGTGCCGAAGAGCATGACGTACCGATCGCCGACTTTCTCGATCGCCCCAACCTCGCCGACGCCTACGCCACTGACTTTCGGTGGCTCAAGCGCTTTCCAGGTTATGCCATCCATAGATTCCCCGAACCCGAACCGCCCACCGGTTTCGGCCTTCGGCGTCGCGGTCCAATACCCGTAAAGGCCGCCTCCCGGCCGAGCGATCGTCCAGATGCAATCCCATCGGCCCTTGGGCTCATACCACCGCTCATCCTGAACGAATTCTTTCTTCTTACCGCACTTGGTCCAGTGGACCAGGTCATCGGACTGCGCGAAAAAGATCGTCTGCCGCTCACCTATCCAGGAGGAGTAGTTGGTCTGGAAGGGCGGCTTTCCATCGCCCGTTGCCTACCCCCGGTTCCGAAGTCCGCCT
>CAZMBZ010000181.1:1173-10639 GCA_964564285.1 uncultured Planctomycetaceae bacterium
ACGTCACTTTGGCATCCTTCTTAAGTACGGGGCCGATTTCCTTCCAGTGCACGCCGTCCGCAGAGCTGGCCATGGAGAAGTTGTCCCATTTCCGGCCATTTGCGCACAGGGAGTAGAGGTAGTACCTCCCCTCATTATAATAAAGCCAAACATCCCACATGTTTCCCGTTTGCCTGGACCGGGCTTTGTAAAACATGGTTTGTACGCCGACGTCAATTGGCATGGCCTTCTCCTGATTGGTTACCTCCAGCTTATCATCTGAGCCGTCACTGGCATCGTCACCAACAAGCACCCCGCAGGCCAGGAAGACGCCAAGGGCAAGTATCTGGAAATGACCCGATATTCGGTTCATGCTCGCATCTCCACCAGTGCACACCTGGATTCACGCCCGACGATATCATCCCCAGCCCGACCTGTTCACAAAGGTGCAATTCCTTCGTGAATAAGCCGGGCTGGAGCTCAAACCACCACTGCCGGCAGCGCATCACGCCGCCATGCGGCCCTGCGGTGGCGTTTCCGGAACGCCATTCATCCGGTGTTTGTTATTCTCCCGTGCCGCCGGTCCAGTTGTCGGTTTGGAACGGCGAGGCGGGCAGGCCCTCGGCGTTGATGAGGTTCGGGTTGGCCTTCTTGTGCCAGCCAAAACGCACCTGTTTGGGCGCCTTTACGCCATCGGCGCTGACGACGAGCGTCTTGCCGTCTATGACGGCCTGGGCGGGAACAAATGCTCCATCAGACCCGGAGATCTGGAACTCGCTGAGAGCCTTGCCATCGCGACTCTTGAGCCCCCCGCCGACGTGGGCGAACTCGATTCGAATCTTGCCGCCCTCGGCCTTCATGGACTTGTAGAGCGGGCCTGAATAGACCAGGTTCTTTTGGCCATAATCCTTGGCCAGCGCCCAAAGCGCCAAGCGGTTGCCCACGGGCAGCTTGTTCTTCGGATGAATGTCGTTGATGTTGTCCACCAGATCGGTGATTACCACCATGCCGGTGTGGGGAATCTTCAGGGACGCCGCGGTTGCCTCCCACACGGCGGGAAGTTCGCCCTCGCCGTACCGAGACCGACCCCAGGGCGCGACCGCGACGGAGTAAAACGCCAAATCCAGCGTCTTGCCCTTGGACGGACTCCACGTTCGCCGCCAGCCCTCGATGAGGTCCTTCATCTTGCCCGCGTAAGCCAGACCGTTCTTCTGGATGACGTTGGTCTCGCCCTGGTACCAGATCGCCCCGCGAATGGCGAATGGCTGAAGCGGCGCAATCATGCCGTTATACATGCCACCCGAACCCGTCGCCGTCACCGTCCACGGCTCGATGGGCGAGCCGCCCCAGGAACTGTTGATCAGTCCAATGGGGACTTTCAGTTCCTTGTGGAGCCTCTGGCCAAAGAAATACAGCACGGCAGAGAACTTCCCGGAAGTCTCCGGCGAACATGCCTGCCACTTAGCGACGACATCGTCAGCCGGGGCCTTCGCCTGCTTCATCGGCACGTTGAACAGGCGGATATTCGGGTACTTCGCCGCTGCGACAGCTTCGGCACCGCCGGTGGCTCGCGAGAGCTGAAAGGCCATGTTCGACTGACCCGAGCCGACCCAGACCTCGCCGATGAGGACATCGTCCAGCGTGATGGTATTCGTGCCGCTGACGACCAGAGTCTTTGCCTTGCCGCCAGCCTTCATGGCAGGCAGGACCACGCGCCACTTGCCGTCGGCCCCGGCCTGGGCGGTCGCGGAATTTTCCGCAAGCTTGACCGTGACCTTCTCGCCCGACGCAGCGAAGCCCCAGATGGGAATTGGCATCTCCTGCTGAAGAACCATTCCGCTGGCGATGACGGCAGGGAGCTTCACCTCCGCCAGGGCCGAACCCGAAACCACGACAGAACCCAAGACCAATGCGACAACAACGGCAAACGATATGCGGCGATTCATGGCAAGTTCTCCAATAAAGTCCATCACGACTGAACCCGGACAGGCGTGCGGCGTCCTGCTCGACGCCCGCGACATTCCTTGAACCCTGACCGCGCCGCAATGGGACGGAAAATGACTCGCACTTTTGTGCATTTATGCATCCTGGGTAAAGACGCTGAAGCATTTGCCGTCCCGATGGGTCTTTTGCCATATGGCGATACTACAATAATCCAGTAAGGCAAACCGTTAACTGCCGGAAGGCAAGGTGACACCGATGAAGAAAACCGAACGAAATTGGGCAAGCGTGCTGGCCGGGCTGATGGTAGCAGCCATCCTCGTGGTTTCCTCGGGCTGTAAAGAAGAAACCCCTCCCCCGCCGGCGAAGCATCCGACGACCTCGGAACATCCGTCTAAATCGCCGGAGCATCCGTCCGGGTCGGAGCATCCGTCCGGATCAGAACACCCGAAATAGCCCCATGAGCAAGGCTGGCTGGGATGTTCTGAACTTCGCTTATCCCGGGCAAAAACCACCTGCGCCGAATGGGGAAGGATCAGGACCGTGGTAAGAACATCGGAAAAAAGCGAAAAACGCCTGGCCGCGGCAGTCGTGGCCCTGCTGGCCTGCGGGGCCCTGGCGGGCTGCAAAACCGCATCGCGAGACGAACCGAATGAGGCCAAACCGGCGACTAACGTGGTGACGGCGGACATCCAAGCCGGAATCGAGAAACACATCGAGGACCAGACAGTCGCTGGTGGCGGCTATTTCCGGTTTTCCCGGGGCGACAAGGAAATGTCGCTCAAGCTGGTTCGGGTCCACACGGAATACCTCGCGAACCTCGGGCCGCGACGACATTTCGCCTGCGTCGACCTGGTAGACACGCTCGGCGACGTGTACGACGTGGACTTCTTCCTGGAAGGCGATCCAGGGGCGATGCGCGTCACCGATACAACTCTGCACAAGATCAACGGCCAGCCGTACTACGCGTGGAAACAAAATCCGGACGGGACTTGGCGCCGAGTCCCCGTCGAAGGAGTGCCCGAGGCCCTGCTAGGGGTAATCAAGGGCCAGGACGAGTTTGAGTTTTTATACCATGCGAAACTTCCAGACATACGAGACAAGGCAAGGATGTGGCTTCCTCTCGTAGCCAGCGACGCGTTCCAGACGGTCGATGTTAAGTCCATAGACGCCCCGGGCAAACGCCGCGTGCTTGAGGATCGCCAGTATGGAAACAAGATCCTTTACCTGGAGCTCGGCCCGGCGGACAGCGGAAAGCCCATCGAGATTCGATATCAGGTCAAACGGCTGGAAAAGGCCGCCTATGCTGCCCCGGAGTCAGACCCTTCGGTGCATCTCAGGCCGGAACGACTCGTGCCCCTGGATGATACGTTCATGTCCATTGCCTTCAAGGTAGTCGAGGGCAAAAAGGGCGACCTGGTGCGCGCACGAGCTCTATACGATCACGTGATAGACCGAATGCGCTACATGAAGTACGGCACGGGCTGGGGCAAAGGCGACGCCGTCTACGCCTGCAACGCCAAGACCGGAAACTGCACGGATTTCCACGCGTACTTCATCTCCCTGGCAAGGTCGGTGGGCATCCCCGCACGCTTCGCTATCGGCGCAGCCATACCTTCGCAACGCAACGAAGGCGGCATTGATGGGTATCACTGCTGGGTGGAGTTCCACGCTGAAGGCAAGTGGTGGCCCGTGGACATAAGCGAGGCCGACAAGAACTCGAGCCTGGCCACCTACTATTTCGGCCATCATCCAGCCAACCGCCTGGAGTTCAGCCGCGGGCGCGACCTGGAGGTCGAGCCAAGCCCGGCCTCGGGTCCGATCAACTTCCTTGCCTATCCCATTCTCGAAATCGGCGACCAGGTAGCCAAGGCGGAGGTCCGGTTCTCCTTCACCCGAAACGTTCCGACCGACCAGGCCGGCAACTGACGGCAAGCGACATGACACCGCCGCCCCGCCGGTACGCAACCGGTTGGATGGGACCAAGTCAGCTAAGTGTGACTTTTGCATGGACTGGCCCGGCCCGGACAACGGGTGTATCATGGCGCCATGAATGATCGCGACGAATATCTCGCCGCCACAGAGGCCGCCCTGCTCGCCCAGTGCGAGGTACACATCTACAAGTCCTCCGGTCCGGGCGGGCAGCATCGCAACAAGGTTTCATCCGCGATTCGCCTTCACCACCGCCCCACCGGCATCACGGCCCTGGCAAACGAGTCGCGGTCGCAACACAGCAACAAAACCCAGGCGCTGCGACGACTTCGCATGAAAATTGCCTGCCAGATTCGCCAGCCGGCCCAAAGCTTGGATTTCACCATGCCGAAAGTGGTGCAAGAATGCTTGTTCGTAAGGCGGGGCGGACAGGCTGCGGGAACCAGACGGCTGGGGATCGGCAGGAAGGATCATCGCTTCTGGCGGGTCGGAGCGGTGCTGCTGGACCTGCTGGAAGCCTCGGCCGGGCGGCTTGGGGAAGCAGCGGCGGCGATGGGTATAACGACGGGCAACTTCACGAGTGTGCTGAAATCCAACCGGCACCTGCTGGCCGCGGCGCAACAGATCCGCAAGCATCACGGGCATGGCTCTATGAGATGAATCAGTCCTCGGGCGCAGCGCCGACCGGCACTCGCGGGCCTTCCGGCCTTCCTGGGATTATTGAACCTTGACCCTGCCATATCGGGTCGGTTAAAATTACCATTGTGTTGTCCCGGCCTCTGGGCCTCTCTGCGGGACGCAGGCGTGCTGGCACCTGGAGTTCCTCCCAAGGGCAACGGGCAACGGTTAACTGTAAGAAAAGCCTCCCGGCAACGAGCGAGATATGGCAAGAAAACAGCGACGGCGTCTCGGCGAGATTCTGGTCAAGTGGGGAGTAGTCACACAATCCGGGGTCGATGAGGCTCTTGAGCACGCCCGCGGGGAAGGGCTGAGGATCGGCGAGGCACTTATTGCACTGGGCCTTGCCGACGAGGAAGATGTCACCAAAGCCCTGGCCACCCAGTACGACATGGAGTACATCGACCTCGATCGCAACGTGGTCGTGCCAACTGACCTCCATCTGATACCTGATGAGATCATCAAGCGGCACCTCGTGCTACCTCTGGGCCGGGAAAACGAGAAGCTCAAGATAGTAATAACCGACCCGCTCGATCTGGAAACGCTCGATATGTTGAGGTTTCGCCTCAACTTCGAACTCGAACCGTGCCTGGCCTCCAAAAGCAAGATGCGCAACTACATCGAACAGTTCGTCCGCTCGGACATGAGCCTCGACCACCAGGTGCATCTGATGGAGGAAGGCGAACGCGATAGCACCAGCACGGACGACGAGAGGCTCGACGAAGAGTCCGCCCCCATCATCCGTCTGGTAACCATGATCATCGGCGAGGCTGTCAAGATGAGGGCATCGGACATCCATATCGAGCCAATGACCAACCGAGTACGAGTCCGCTACCGCATCGATGGCGTCTGCCGCGAACGAGACAATATTCCCAAGCGAATGCAAGGCCCCGTCATTAACCGATTTAAGATCATGGCTGGCATCGACTTGGCCGAACGCCGAATGCCTGGTGACGGCAGAATCAAAATGAGCGTCGCTGGAACGGACATCGACTTCCGAGTATCCTCCCTGCCAAGCTATCACGGCGAGAGCGTCGTTCTGCGTATCCTCAGGCCCGACGCGGCGAAACTGGGTATTCAGGCCTTGGGCTTTGAGTCCGAGAACTTCGCGCAATTCCAGCGAATCATCCGCAGGCCCAACGGCGTGTTCCTGGTCACAGGCCCAACCGGCTCCGGCAAGACCACATCCCTGTACGCGGCCATCAACGAACTCAACCGCCCAGACCGCAAGATCATCACGGCGGAGGACCCCGTCGAATACAACTTCACCGGCATTAACCAATGCCAGGTCAATGAAGACATCGGCCTGACCTTCGCGTCGATTCTCCGCTCGATGCTGCGTCAGGCACCGAACATCATTCTGGTCGGCGAAATCCGCGATATGGAGGTGGCTGAGGTCGCAATTCAGGCCGCTCTTACTGGACACTTGGTGTTCAGTACGCTGCACACTAATGACGCTGCATCAGCAATTACGCGTCTGATCGACATGGGTGTTAAGCCGTTCCTAGTGGCCAGCAGTATCCAAGCGATCATGGGCCAGCGCCTCGTTCGAATCATCTGTCCAGAGTGCAAGGAAGAGTACCCTGAACCGGATCCCCGAATATTGCGAGTTTTAGGGTTTAGGCCCGAGGAGATTAAGTCCAGAACGTTCTACCGCGGAAGAGGTTGCAATGCCTGCGGCGGCACGGGTTATAAGGGTCGCCAGGGCATCTTCGAGTTGATGGAAATGACAAGCGCGGTACGCGAGTTGGCCTTCAATCGAGCCCCTTTGAATGAGATTAGAAAGGCCGCCCGTGCAGCAGGCATGCGCAGCCTTCTGGAGGATGGGAGAACCAAGATCATCAACGGCATTACTACCCCTGACGAACTGGTCCGCATCACCCAGGCCGCAGATTTGATTTCGGATTAGTAGACGGACCCAACAAATACTAAGCCCTTATTTGGTATGGTGTTATCTTGTTATGCCCCTCTGTAGAGACCTTTGGCCTCTTGCCAGCGAGTAAAAACCTACGAATAATCGTATGAGGAATGCCCATGGCGACAATCAACATAGAAAGACTTTTAGACACCTGTATCAAGCGTGGTGCAAGTGACTTACATCTACACGTGGGTCGCCCGCCGACCTTGCGGCTCCACGGTCGGCTTCGTCCCTTGGAGACAAAAGTCCTCGACGCCGACGACACTACGGCCCTGATGAAGGCCATAACGCCCGAGCGTAACCAGCAGGAAATACAAGAGCAGGGAGGCACGGACTTCGCTTTTGAGTTCCGCGGGGCTGGGCGGTTCAGAACGGCGGTGTTCATGCAGCGAGGTCAGTTGTCGCTGACTCTTCGCCTGATTCCCTCCCGATTGTTCGGTTTCGAGGAAATTGGCCTGCCCACCATCGTCAAGAGCCTCTGCCGCCGTCCGCGAGGCATGTTCCTGGTCACAGGCCCGACCGGGTCAGGCAAGACCACCACGCTGGCGACGATGATCGACTACGTCAACACTAACTTCGACAAGCACATCATCACCATCGAGGACCCGGTGGAGTATTACCACTCGCACAAGAAATCGATGGTCAACCAGCGCGAGGTTGGCGTGGACGTGCCGAGCTTCTCCGAGGCTCTGCGTCGTGCCCTTCGCCAGGACCCCGACGTAATTCTAGTCGGCGAGCTTCGCGACCTCGAGACGATTGAAGCGGCACTCAGGGCGGCAGAGACCGGCCACATGGTCTTCGGCACGCTGCACACAACCAGTGCCCAGGGAACGATTACCCGTATTGTCGATCAGTTCCCGGTGAACCAGCAGGAGCAGATTCGAATTCAGTTGGCCTCGTCGCTGATTGCGGTGCTCTGCCAGACGCTTTTGCCACGACAGGACACTCGCGGGCGAATCGCCGCCTTCGAGTTCATGGTGGTCACCAACGCGATCTCCAACCTGATTCGCGAAAACAAAGTTTTCCGTATCCCCTCCTCCATTCAAACCGGCAAGAAGTTCGGCATGCAGTTGCTGGACGATCACCTGCTGCAATTCTTCGGTCAGGGCAAGATTTCCGAGGAGGACGCGGTCGACAACAGCCAGAACCCAGCCGAAATGCGTGACAAGATAGAAGGGATTCGAAGCGGTAAAATCGTGATTCAGGATGGCAACATAGACGAATCGGTATCGGAATTGAGGAAATAGGCCATGGCAGAACTAATGCCTGACAAGATTGACGTTAGCCAATTGAAGGGGCAACGACTTGGCCGAATACTCGTCAAGACCGGCGCGATCACTCGCCAACAGGTCCATGAGGCCCTCGCTGTCCAGAAGGAACAGGGTGGCCCGATCGGTCAGATCCTGATCGACCTGGGCTACATCGACGCCAAGACACGAACGCTGGCGCTGGGCTATCAGGTCGGGATGGAATATGTGGAGTTGACGTCTCTGGACATCCCAGCCGACGTTATCGACAAAATCCCATCGCAGATGGCCAACGCCTATAAAGTCGTGCCTCTGGAATATGATCCGATCGAGAACAAGTTGGTGATCGCGCTGGGTTCTGCGGACAATTTCCGCGCCACCGACGACCTTCGCACGCTGATGGGTTTTTCGGTTTCGGCGAAAATCGCCGACCCGGAACAACTCTCTATCGCGTTGATGAAGTACTACGACGTCGAGCCCGAATCCATCGGCGAGATCATCAACGAGATTGCCGGCGACGACCAGTTGGCGCTGCTTCAGGACCGAGGCGAGAGCATCGACCTGGACACCATCAAGGAGATGGCCGAGGCCAACCCGGTCAAGCGTCTGGTGAACATGGTGCTTCTCGAAGCCATTCGCAACCGCGCCAGCGACGTTCACTTCGAGCCGTTCGAGACCGAGTTCAAGATGCGCTACCGCATCGACGGCGTGCTTTATGAGATGCTCCCGCCGCCGAAGTCGATCGCCGTAGCCATCGCGTCTCGTATCAAGGTCATGGCGAACCTGGACATCGCCGAGCGGCGTCTGCCGCAGGACGGGCGAATCGAACTGGTCGTCGACGGCCAGCCGGTGGACCTTCGCGTGGCGGTCCTGCCTACCATGTTCGGCGAGAGCGTGGTCATGCGTATTCTGGACCGTTCGAACGTATCGCTGGACCTCGACCGCATCGGTTTTCGCGAGGACGACTTGCGAATGATGCGGCAGTTGATCAACCGGCCCAACGGCATCGTGGTGGTCACCGGGCCTACCGGCAGCGGCAAGACAACGACGCTGTACGCGGCGCTTAACGAGATGAACGACGTAGCCACGAAGATTCTCACCAGCGAGGACCCGGTCGAGTACGACATTGACGGGCTCATCCAGGTGCAGATCAATTCGGACATTGGACTGACGTTCGTGCGATGCCTGCGCCACTTCCTACGTCAGGACCCGGACATCATCCTGATCGGCGAGATGCGAGACCTGGAGACGGCGGAGATCGCGGTCCAGTCATCGCTGACCGGGCACCTCGTGTTCTCGACGCTTCACACCAACGACGCCCCGTCGACGATCGCGCGTCTTCTGGACCTCGGGCTTGAGCCATTCCTTATCACCGCAACGCTGGAAGGCATCGTCGGCCAGCGTCTGGTCCGGACCATCTGCACGCGATGCAAGGAAGAGTTCAAACCCACCGAGGAGATGCTCCTGGAAGTCGGCTTGAAGCCCGAAGTGCTCAAGGACAGGACGTTCTTCCACGGCGTGGGCTGCGAGTATTGCCGCGGAACCGGCTACAGCGGACGGCAGGCTATTTTCGAGATCATGCTTCTCGATGACGACATCCGCGACCTGATCATGAAGCAGGCCAGCAGCGGCGTACTCCGCGAGGCCGCCAGGAAACGTGGCATGCGGACGCTTCGCGAGAGCGGCTTGTTGGCGATATTCGATGGCACGACGACAGTCGAAGAGGTTATTTCCCAGACTATTTCAGAAGACATTTGACGGTTCGGGCCCG
>CAZMBZ010000182.1:0-7203 GCA_964564285.1 uncultured Planctomycetaceae bacterium
GCGGGTTTTCGTGTGCCGGCCGTGGCTAAAAAGTGTGTTTTCGTGTGCCTGACGTAGCCAAAAAGCGCGTTTTCGTGTGCCTCACGCGGTGGGGAAGTGGGGTTGAAAGTGCATATTTACAGGGGGTTTACACAGGTGTTGCAGTCCAAAAGCCGCGCCGGGAGCATCCAACTGTTTCCCAGCGCGCGGTTTTCACGGCCGGGGCGCGGTTGTTTCCCGGCCATTCCGCGCGAACTTCCCGGCTACTTCCCGGTCACAAATCGCGGTTGCTTCCCTCCTCCTCGCCCTCGGCGGCCTCCGCGAGAGATCGCTGTTTCCCGGCCGGCAATTGCGGTTTATTCCGCCCCTCACTCCTTCGGGAATTTTGCGATGGCATCGTCGTTGCCGATGAGTACCAGCACGTCGTTGGGGTGGATTATGCTGGTTGGTCCTGGGGCGCTGATAATGGTTTGGGTGGGGTCGGCGGTTTCGTCGTCGTCGGTTTCGGCGGTACGGCGGATGGCGACGACGAGGACTCCGTAGCGGGTGCTGACGGCCAGGTCGGCTAAAGTCTTGCCCAAGAAGCTCTTGGGTGTCTGGACCTGTACGAGGCTGTAGCCTTCGGCCAGGACGGTTCGTTCGAGCACGGCCGGGGCGAGCAGGCGGTCGCACCAGCGGTCGGCGGACTCGCGTTCGGGGTTGACGATGTCATCCGCTCCGACTCTTGCGAGGATTTGTCCGCGGACGCTGTTTGTGGCTCGACTTATGACGCGTTTCACGCCGATGTGCTTGAGTATGACGGTTGACAGGACGCTCTCTTCGAAGTCAGCACCGATGCCTACGATAGCGGCGTCTACTTTCTCAATTCCTTGTGCCAGCAGGGCTTGCTCATCAGTAGCATCGAGGCTGACGGCAAGGGCGACTCGGTCTTTGACTGCCTCGATGATTTCCGGATTGCGGTCGATGGCGATCACCTCCTCGCCGGCATCCGCCAACTGAGTCGCCAATCGCATGCCGAACCGTCCGAGACCGATCACTGCGAAACGTTCCATAGGATCACCCAATTATAACGTTTTCAGAGGGATACGAGTATTTTGCGGGCTTCATTCGCGTGCTTACCGCCAGCAGAATCGTAAGCGGACCCACGCGTCCGGCGAACATGCCGAAGACCACCACCAGCTTGCCCATCAGGCCGAGCTGCCCGGTGACTCCGGTCGAGAGGCCCACGGTGCCGCACGCGCTGCAGGCCTCGAAGAAAAGCTCCATGAAGTCCCATCGCGGCATGGCGACGCAGAGCAGCAAAGTCACGCCCGATAGTAGAGTTATGTACAGCAAGGCGACCGTCGCGGCCCGTCGCAGCAGCATTGCCGCGAGCGTTCTCTTGTAGGCCTCGACCTCTTTTCGCCGTCGGATCATGGACCAGGCCGCCATGACAAGAAGTGCCATGGTGATCGTTTTCATGCCGCCGGCCGTGCTTGCCGGGCTGCCGCCGACGATCATCAATCCGCACATCCAAAGCCTGGCTGCGTCGGTGAGATCCCGGTCCATGTCGATCGTATTGAAGCCCGCCGTTCGGGCGCTGATGGACTGGAAGGCGCTTTGGCGTAACTTCTCTCCAAAAGGCATGTTACCGAAGCGAGCGGGGTCTTCCTTGACGGCTGCGCCCGAGCCGGCATTGGGGTTGCGAGCGAGTTTGGGCGGGGCGGCCTCGTTGCCCAGCAGCATCAAACCGGCCGTGCCGATCACCAGCAGCGCCGCCGACGTGGTCAGCACGAGTTTGGAATGCAGCGACAGCCTGGGTCTGGGCCGGTCTTTGCGTCCCAGCAATCGCTTAATCGTTTGCCAGATGTAGTTTGTGGAGTCCTGCACGACCGGGAAGCCAAGCCCGCCCAGCAGGATCAGCGGCCCGATCACGCCGAGCATCTGCCATCGATGGCGGAAAGGCGCCTGCCAGCCTTCGCTGACGCCTTGCATCATGTTGTTGCCGCAAAGCGAGAATCCCGCGTTGCAGAACGCCGAGACGCTGTGAAAGGTCGCCTGCCAGGCCGCCTCTCCGGCGGGGGGGATGTAGCTGCCCCGGCCTGCGGCGAACATGGGGTACAGAAGCACCGCTCCGACTGCCTCGGCCAGGAGAGTCATTGCGATTATAAACATCGCTATTCGCCCGAGTTGGCCGATGCTTTGGGTGCCTATCATTTCGCCAAGTGCGGTGCTGGACCGAACCGAAAGCCCCCGGCCGACCATCAGTGCCAAGAACGTGCCGAAAAGCATGATTCCCAGCCCGCCGATCTGGATGAGCCCCAGGATCACGGCCTGGCCGAAGAAGGTGAAGTCCTTGCCCGTGTCCCGCACGACCAGGCCCGTTACGCACGTGGCGCTGACGGATGTCAGCAGGGCGTCGTCGTAATGCATTACCGGCTGGTGGTTTGGCGGCGTTGCGGCTGGGAGCATCAGCAGGCCCGAGCCCGCAAGGCACAGAACCAGGAAGCTGCCGATCAGTAGCCAACTCGGAGGCAGGCCACTGCTGGCGAAGTCCATGTTGACGCTCACTCCGCGAAGCACCAGTGACGCCAGGATGTAAACCTGGGTGATCACAAGGTATACCGCCCCGGCCGAGAGGATCCCGGTCTTGATGTGAGGCCCGATCACGATTGCCGCGCCCGCGATGAACATCAAGGCGAAGTCCACCGAGTTTTCACGGAAGAACGCAAGACGGTCGACGGAAAGCTCGAGCCTTACCAGGCGGTCGAGCATGAATATCGCCACCACGGCCGTCTGCACGGCGAAAAGGGTTTCGCGTGAAAGTGGAGGAGCCCTGAAGCCGTACACCAGAACCAGCGTTGCCACTGCCACTATGCCCGTCACCGCCAACTGGATGTTCAGCAGGCTCAGCAACCGGCGAGCGGAAAATCCATGCCATGGCCTCGACAGCAGGGCGTATAGCCCTACCGTTTGCAGGAACTTACCGTCGTAGAAGGCTCCGGCCAGCAGGCACCCGGCCGCGATTGCAAGCAGGAGCAGATCGATCCAGTGCTCATGGAGGTAGTGTTTCGGACTGGTCGCACGGAGCAGCCCCATAGCTCGGTGGGCGATCAGCAGTCCGAGCAGCACGAACTGCGCCACCTTCAGCGCCGTTACGGCCTGGCTGGGCAGTTGGTCCTGCATGTAAACCAGCACCAGCAACGCCGCCACAAGCACCCCGGCCGTCGCCAGCAGCCACCGTATGGCCGGCGAGGTTGGTTCGGGGTCCAGATCGTGCGTGGTGAGGTTTCTGGTGCTCACTTCTTTTTGTACACCTCGTCCGGGTCGAAGAGCTTCTCGGCGACAATGTCCCACTGACCTTCATCGTTTAACTTGCGGTAGAAGCACGAGAAGTATCCCTTGTGACAGGCCGCGCCCTTCTGGATTGCCTCGACGACCAGCGTGTCCTTGTCGCAGTCGGTGTAGATCGCCTGGACTTCCTGCGTGTGGCCGCTGGATTCGCCCTTCATCCAATACTTCTGTCGGCTTCGCGACCAGAAGTGCGCCTTGCCCGTCCGGACCGTGTCCAGCAGGCTTGCTTCGTTCATGTACGCGACCATCAAGACCTGTTTGGTCGTCGCGTCGACAACCACGGCCGGGATCAGCCCGGCTGCATCGTATTTCAGGTCTTTGACCGTTTCTTCAAGCTTGTTCATAACCAACTCCCGAGTTCGGCCCCGAGGGGCAGTATAAACGGAATATCGTATCGGCATCCATTGCCCGGGTCAATGTCGTGGCGAATCCGCGTAGGTTGCCACTGCATTTTCGCTGTCCCTGGGATGGGCAGATTCACGCCACGGCCAACGGCCGACATGTTTTCGGGCCGGGCTGGGTGTGGCAGGAGCCCATGCGCGGTGCATGTTGGTTCATTGTGGTGCTGCAAAGCCGATATAAGCGATTCGTGCGAGTCCCTTTCCGGCAGGCAGCAGCAGGCGGAGTTGGGTTATCGCGCCGCGGTACTGCTTGCTGGCGGACATGTCGATTTCGTATGTTCGCATCTTCCCATCGCCGTTGATGGGGAAGTTTACCGTGACGACGGGGCGGGCTGGCGGCTGGGGTCCGTTGCCCCAGTTGGCCCAGTCCTGGGCGTCCTGCTTGCAGAATGGCAGGAATCCCACGGTGGTGGTCTTGGCGGGCGATTTGAGTGCGGCTCGGATGTACAGTTTTGGTGCCTTGCCGGCCTGCCAGATCGTCGTCGGGCTTACCATGCTGGTCCTTGTGGCGCCGAGTTTTACCCGTAGTTCGCCGCGGATGGGCCAGCCGGCGTCGGTGGTTTTGGCGTATGTCCAGTGCTGCCGGTCATGTTTGAACCGCCAGGCCGGCGGGGTTGGCTTGCTGGCGTGCTTGTAGACGTAGTCGCGTATGTCCTTGAGCGAACCGACCATCAGCGTGTAGTCGTACGTGTACACGATATTGTGATCGAGAATTTCCTTTTGCAGCGGCGTCAGGTATCCGGTCGGACCGTCTTTGGGTCCGCCTTTGCCTTTCTTTCCGGCGAAACCGCCAAGGAATCGGTATGATTCCGGCAGCCAGACCCCCAGGCCGTGGCCATTTTTGTCCAGCAGGGCGGCCCAGTTTTCGGTCGCCATGAACCGCCGCCATGGCCAGCCCTTGGCGTCGTTGATGTCCTGGATGGTTGTCGTCCCGCTGGCAGTGAAAGGCTTGTCGCCCAGGTACGTAACCAGCTTGTACCAAGGCCCGTTGGTGTACACGGCAGGGAGTTCCTGCGACCTGCCGGGGTACTGTTTTTTGTCGTTGCGCGCGTTGTTTAGCCTACTTTTAACCCGTATGGCGGGGCCTTCGAGCTTGAACCAGCACTCGAAAGTACACTTTCCGGGCACGTTTTTCAGCGGCCAGTGCATGGGAATGCACTTAACGTGGATGGTTTTGCCGTCGTTGGAGTGTTCGATGACCCTGGAGCGGTTCCCATAGCAGTCGCCGGACTGGATGGGGTTCCAGCCGAGCTTCTTCCAGCTCTCCCGGACTTGGGCGTCCGGCGGTACGAACGGCACGGGGCCGGAATAGAATGACATCTGGATCTGGCGCCCCCAGTCGTGACTGTTGATCATGTTGACCTTCGTTCGCGCGTCGGCCAGGTACGTTATTGCCCCGCCGATGGAGAGATCCACCCCCAGCCGGACCTGCCCGTTGTCCAGCCAACTCATTTGGTCGTTGGTCATCTTCTTGTCCGCCGCAGAGGCCGGCAAGGTTATCGCTATCATCGTCAAGAAAAGCAACGTTCGTATCGGGCTCATCTTTTGTGGTCCTTTGCGGTGGGTGAAATGTCGCGCCCTCGCGACGGAAAACCTTCTATCCACCGGCCGCCAGGCGCGTCAATCGTGCTGCCTTGAGTTCCATCGCCTGGCTTGCCGGGATCGTCGGGGCCGCGACCGTCAGTTTGGCCCGTCCGGCGGGCAGGTCCAGGACACCAAGGTCCAGGGCTGCCCAGACCTTTTCGTGGACTTCCTTGCGTTTGACGCGGTCTGGGCTTGGCAAGGGGGCGGGGTTATGGGCTTTGGTTAGGGTAGCTTCGACGGCCTGGCCGGCGACTTCCATGCGGACCTTCGCCCCGACGTCGTCGGCTGGGCAGCAGTAGAGCAGTTCGGCGCGGTACTTGCCCGGGGCCACCACGTCGATGTCCCACCAGATCCGGTCGGCGGGGTCGCTCCAGTTGCTCAGCCAGTCGTTGGCCCACCCGTTGCCCTGATGGAAGTGGACCTTGCCGGTCATCCTGGCCTCGGGGGCAAGCAGCGTTACGGTTGGCATTTGCTTGTGGCCTACCGGCAGGGCCGGGGGCATGCCCTCGATGCCCTTGCTCACATCGGTCCACCACTTGGCGTAGGCTTTGGTCAGTTTGTCGACCACATCCGGGTGGTCGGCGGCGACGTCTTTCTTTTGTCCCGGGTCGGCGAGCATGTCGTACAGTTGCCCCTTGGCCTGCGTTTGCTTGACGACCTTGGCGCCTCGGCGTCTTCTGGGCGGGCCGACCTGGAACCGCCACCGTTGCGTGCGGACGGCCTTCTTCTCGAACAGAATCCGGTCCGGCCAGTCGCCCGCCGTGCCCAGCAGCAGTCCCGTCAGGTCCACCCCGTCCAGCGGCAGGGTCTTGGGATTTGCTGCGCTGGCGATCGCTGCGATGGTCGGCAGCAGGTCGATGTGGGCCGCGATCTGCTTGACAGTCGTCCCCGGGCGAACCTTGCCGGGCCAGCGAACGAAGCACGGCACGCGACAGCCGCCTTCCTTGTTGGAGCCCTTGACCCCGGCCATGCCGCCGTTGAAGCGCCTGCCGTTCGGGCCGTTGTCGGTCAGAAAGATCACCACCGTGTCGTCGGCGAGCTTGAGTTCGTCGAGCGTCTTGAGAAGTCGGCCAAAGTTGTCGTCCAGGTTCTCCACCATGCCGTAGATGGTGGCGTTGTGCGCGTCAAAGCCCCGCGCGGTGTATTTTTCGAAGTACTTATCAGGCACCTGGTGGGGCGTGTGCGGGGCGTTGTAGGGAATGTAGGCGAAGAACCGCTTGTGCCGGTTTTTCCGAATGAAATCGATCGCCGCGTCGGTCAGCACATCGGTGATGTAGCCGGTTGTCCCGGCCTCCCTGCCGTTGCGATCCAGCGTTGTGTCGAAGTAGTTATTCCAGTGCCCCGCACAGAATCCCAGGAACTCGTCGAACCCCTTCGCATTCGGATGGAAGGGCCAGTACGACCCGTTATGCCACTTGCCGAAGCAGCCCGTAACGTACCCGGCTGACTTGACTACCTGGGCGACCGTCACCTCCTCGGCCCGCATGATCTCCTTGCCCCCGGTAACGCCATTCACGCCGGCTCGCCAGTGATACCGCCCGGTCAGCACGCTTGCTCGCGTCGGCGCGCACAGCGGGCAGACATAGAACCGGTCGAACCGTGCCCCCGACGCCGCGAACGAATCCATCACCGGCGTGTCGAGCTTGTCATTGCCGTGGGAACGTATATCGCCCCAGCCCTGATCGTCTGTCAAAACAAGCACCACGTTGGGACGCCGGACGTCGCCATCGCCGGTTTCCGCGCCAAGACCAGGCCCGGCCGCGATAGTCCCAGCCGCGACGCCCGAATACTGTAGGAATCTTCTTCTCGTCATATTCTGCATAACACTTCTCCAAGGCCACGAAACGCGACCTGGGCATTATCGCGTATCGAGGGGTTCATTGCATCCCTTCTGGTGAGTATGCGA
>CAZMBZ010000182.1:7303-10632 GCA_964564285.1 uncultured Planctomycetaceae bacterium
TTGGCCAGCATTGTGAGGTATTCGACGTCCTGCTGGCCCCGGCGAAATGCCTTCACTCGCACCGAGGGAACCACGCCATTTCCGCCCGGCGCGGGCATGAACAGTCCCGTCGGGGCGCCTTTGGCGAGTTTTTCGGCGCTGCCGATGGTTTGCCACGGCAGCACGCCGATCGATCCCGCCGCGAACGACTTTAGGCACCACAGCACCGGCTGGAGGTTTGCGTGGGCGGGGTCGTTGGCTGAACCGTACTGCGTGTGTTGGCCGGCGGGCCCCAGCAGCGACCGCTCGCGGGCCATGCGAATTTTCTGGTCGGTAACGCCTCCGAGGCACTCGATGTCCAGCACGTCGCGGAACAGTTCACGCTCGAACTGGCTGTAGGACACATCGGCGCGGTACCACATCTTCGCTTTCCCCGCAGCGGTGGCGACCGCCTCCTGCCAGGCGACTCCGTACCACCGAAGCGCCCAGAAGTCCTGAGTGTTGACTGGCTCGTCGAATATCCACAGCGCCGACGATCGCTGCCAGCCGCCCTGGCGTTTGTGGTAGACCTTGTTGTTGAGGTAGAACTGAAAAATCGTCTCGTGCCACTTCCGCCGGTCGCAGTGGCGAGCGAAGGCGGCGAAGGCCTTAACCAGTTCCGCCCGATAGCCCGGCTTGAACGCGCGGTCGATCCAGTACGTCTTGAGGTAGTTCTTCTCGATAGGCGCGGGCCAGTTCTCGCACAGGGGCAGGTAGAACACATCCACCGGCTCGCCGGCCCGCGGCAGGTCGGCAAAGGCCGAGCCATCCAGCAACGGCCCGAAGTCCTTGTCCCACGCCTTCCAGTCGAAGCCGCTCCCCGTCCATACCGGCCCCCGGCTGGGCTTGCCTCGCCAGTTGTAGTAAAGCCGGTTCAGGCAAAGCCGATGCTCGTGAGCGACGCGGTAATACTCCAGCCCGGTTTTCGGGTCGGCCGTGCCGTAACAGTTCATCTCCGGAATGAACGACAGCTTGTTCGGCAGCGTGAAGTCCCACACGTGCAGTTCGACGGCGATCTCAAGCGTTTTTCCGTTGGCCTCGATGCGCAGTGTGCCCGCGCACGAACCCACCTTCGCATCCCGGCCGACGTAGGCCTCGCACAGCAGGCTTACGTTCTTGGCCCCCGCGGCCTGGGGGTCGTCGGCGAAGGGCACGGCGAAGTATCCACCTCTGCCCAGTGGGATGATAACATCCGGCAGGACACCGGCGGAGGTTTGAACGTAGTCGAACCGCTCGACCTTCGCCGTTATCCCGGCCGAGGCGGGAAACGTCAGCGTCGCCCGCGCCTTCCTGGTCGAGCCGGATAGGTTGACCTGGAAGCACACCGCCTCGTTGCGGGCTGCGTGGAGGCGGATTAGCTTTTTCGCCGCCGACCACAGGTGATTTCCGCCGAGGTAGCCTCCTGGCTGCCGGGGGATCATCACGCCGGTTGCGGGGTTGATTTTGTCCAGTACGTCGACGACGGCTACCTTCAGCGGTCCAGCCGTCGGCAGGGCGGTCGAAGGCGCGAACGGTTCGATGTCGGCATCGGGCAGTGTCATCGCCGCCGGCTCGGCCGAGACGCGAATTATCCGGGTCGCGACCGGCCCGACGTTGCCGGCGCTGTCCACCGCGGCGATTCTCAGCGAAACCGCCGCCCCGGCCTGGATGGACAGGTCCGTCAGATGCATCCGCACCTGTCGCCCGGCGGCCTCTGCCATGGGGATCAGATACCTCGGCACGGGGCCTATCTTGGGCACGGGGCCTATCGTGCCGGTGGCGTTGTAATAGACGTTGAAGCCGAGCGTCTTTCCGCCGCCGGTATCGGCAGGGGTGGTCCACGTGACGAGCGCCTCGCCGGCGGGCAGGTTGTCGGTGGTCGCCGCGATGTCGGTGATGCTCCCCGGTGCGCGGGAGTCCCTGCCGTTGGTCCAGACTTCCAGCCACGGCTCGCCGCGGCTCTGATGTCGGCTGGCGATGAAGCGGTTTGGGAACGTCGTGTATTCGAACTTTCCGCCGCGGTACGACCAGACGCTGCCGACATCATCGTACGCTGCCAGGCCGTAGCTCAGCCCCGCGACCCGTGCTGCTAGAACGTTCGGGTCCACCGCCACCGCTTGCCAGCCCGTGCGGTCCGGCGGCGAGGCCTCGGCGAATCGCCAGATGGTCCGCCCGCCGCCGTAGGCGACGTCCATCAGCGTGCTTCCGGGGTAGGACCAATCCCGTTTACCAAGTGCGGCCTGGTGGAAGCAACTGCTGCCGACCTGCCGGGCGTATCTGGACGCCGTGCCCTCGACCCACGGCGAGGCCAGCGTCGAGACCGTCACCCGCAGCAGCGGATCCTTTACGTTCACGCATCGCACGTGCCAGAGCGCTCCTGTGATGAGCCTGCCCTTGAGCGGCGCCGGGTCGAAGTCGAAAACCGAGTATTCCTGCCGGCCCTTGAGCTTCATCCGTGATGAGCCCCCGTTATTGCCATATCGCTCCCTGCCGACCGAGGACATCCAGTTGTCGCGAACGATCGGCACGCGGATGGCCGAGCCTTTCGGCGGCCAGCCGACCTCCGCGGCGCGAGCCTGCCCGGCGAACTGCGATATGATTGCCCCAGCCGTCATGGCCGCGACAATAGCGATAGACGTGCGTCCCATATTCGCCTCCCGATTAGAGCCAGGAAACCACCGTAATTCTTGCAGTCCGTTTAGAAATGGGTTCGCCAGCGAGAGCGAGCAAGAATGTCGAGCATCAAGGAAGAAAACGCAGGCAATGCCTTAGCATTGCCGAGTATTTCTGACGCAGACGCGCAGACATTCGGGCCGCTCGCAGCAAGGACAGCTTTCTAAACGGGCTGCTACACCTTCAGCATCGCCGCAGCCGATGGAGAATGCAAGGCTCGCGGAGGTCCTGCGGCGGCGACTTCGCCGACCGAACTTATCCTGGGTCTTCCACTCGGCGGGTGGTATGGTATAATTACGCGAGCACCGGGGTGGGCGCCCCGCTTGGTCGGGTGGACAACATTGCTGACGATGACACTTCGCCGACCGATACTTACGCGGACTACACGTATCTGGGAGCATCGACGGTGGTGAAGGTCGAATATCCTGGCGTAACCAGCGGCGGCAATACCCTGGCGCTGACCTACGGCACCAGCGCCGACAGCTACGCCGGCTTAGACCCGGCTTCGCTAACAAGCTTCGCCGAGGCAGGCCCGGCTCCGCTCACAGGCTTCGCCGAGGCAAGCCCGGCCGGCCGAAGAAGACGGCAGAGGCGGATAAATAGCATGGTGTCCCGTACGCCGTGACAAGGCGGCGGTCTTCAGTGGGAGTCAGTCCCAC
>CAZMBZ010000183.1:0-10524 GCA_964564285.1 uncultured Planctomycetaceae bacterium
CCAACAAGGACGTTTGCGAGATCGACGTTCTTCAGGACAAACGCAGCGACGACCCCTTGCGCGTCGTGCAGCGAAAGGACATTAAGGACCTCGTTACCCGGGGTCTCAGCCGGGCCGAGAGGCTGATCATATTGCTCTATTACTTCGAAGAGATGACAATGCGCGAAATCGGCGAGACGCTCGACCTCTCCGAGAGCCGCGTCAGCCAGATGCACTCCGCCATCCTCTCCCGCCTGCGCAACCAACTGGACAAACGCCAGAAGGAGCTGCAGACGGTGTGATCGACAATTGGTCTGTGCATTCGCAGGCTGTGAGCGTGTGAGTACGGGCCGACATCGCGATGATCCAGCAAACACTGCCGGACGGCGTCACTTCAAGTTCCGCGAATCGTTCCGGAGTTCGTAGCGTCCGTGCCCAGAGTAGTGAGGAAAGCAGAGTCGTCGTCGCCGTGGTTCCTACTCGTGCCGCAGCGCGGTTATGGGATCGAGGCGGGCGGCTCGGAAGGCTGGGTACAGGCCGGCGATCAGGCCGACTCCGATGGCCATGCTCAACGGTAGCAGCAGCAGGGCGGGGACGATCTCGGTTTTGATCTCGCTGTTGATGCTTTCCAGCAACTGGGGCAACAGCACTCCGATACCGATACCCAGGATTCCCCCAGCCGTGGTCAGCGTTACTGCCTCGACGAGGAATTGCACGACGATGTCCCGTCGTTTTGCGCCGAGCGCCCTTCGGATGCCGATTTCCCTCGTTCGCTCAGTGACGCTTGCGAGCATGATGTTCATAATACCGATCCCGCCGACGACCAGCGATATCGATGCGATCGAGAGGAACATGATGTTCCATAGTCGCTGCTGGCGCTTCTTTTGTTCGATGAGTTCGCGGGGGACGGTGACGCGATAGTCCTGTTGGTCATGCTCGCGAATGAGCAGGCTGCGAGCGATGTCGGCGCCGCCGAGCACGGCTCGTTCGTCGGCCATCTGGAGGATAATCTGGCTGACCTCGACTCGTTCGAAGCTCCGGCTGCCCGTGGATTGCGTGATGGTGTACTTTCCGAAGCGTCTGGTGTCGACCTCGTACGGGACTATGACCACGTTGCCGGCGCTTTCTCCTTGTCCGCCCAGAGCGAGCGGCATTTCGCGCAGGACTCCGATAACTACGAAGGGCTGATTGCCTATGCGCACGGTCTGGCCCAGCGGGTTGCGGTAGGCGAACAGCTTGCGGGCGAGTTCCTGGGTTATCACGCCATGGGGCTTGCGACGAAGAACGTCCACGTTGGATATGAACCTGCCGGCGGTGAGTTTGACTCGGGCTATCTGGGCGAAGACCGGCTCGGTGGCGATCAGCGAGACGGGTATGTTCACGGCGCCCATGTGCGCGTACTGCTGGGTCCTGTGGGTTATCGAACATCGGACGATGCCCGGGATGCAGCCTCGCATTCTCTCGACATCAATATTGGTCAGGCCGTAATTCAATGCGGTGTGGGAGTCCGATCTGCCGCCGCCGGAGGTGGTTGGAGGCTTTACCGAGTCGATGATGATGTTGTCGCTGCCAAGGGCCCGCAGCGCTCGTTGCGACTCCTTGCCGGTGCCCTCATTTATAGCCATCATGACGATGACGCTGCAGACGGCAATGATAATGCCAAGGGCCGTCAGGGCCGATCGCATCGCGTGGACCCACAGGCTGTGCAGGCCGAGAAGCAGGATGTCGTTTACCTTGTAGATCGCTTTCATATTCGCCTGCCTGCCGATTCCTTTCGGACATCCGACTTAACCAGTCCGTCGGCAAGTACGATAACCCGCTCGGTGTGGTCGGCTACGTCGTTCTCGTGGGTGACGATTATGATGGTCTTTCCACTGGCGTGCAGTTTGTCGAACAGATCGAGGATCTCGAAGGTGGTGGCGCTGTCGAGGTTGCCCGTTGGTTCGTCGGCCAGGATTATCAGCGGGTCGTTGGCCAGGGCACGGGCAATGGCGACTCGCTGCTGCTGCCCGCCGGAAAGTTCCCGCGGGCGATGGGTGGCGCGGTCGCCCAGGCCGACCAGGTTGGCCAGATGCTTGCTTCGCTCGCGGCGGATGCTACGCGGTATGCCTTGGTAGAACAGTGGAACTTCGATGTTCTCGAGGATCGTCAATTGCTGGACCAGGTTGAAGCTCTGAAATACGAAGCCAATCTTGTTGTTCCGTACGTCGCTGAGTTCGTTGTCGGTCAGGGTCGAAACGTCCTGCCCGCCGATGAAGTACTTTCCGTTTGTCGGTCGGTCCAGGCAGCCGAGGATATTGAGCATGGTGCTCTTTCCCGAGCCGCTCTTGCCCATGATGGTGGCATACTCGCCCTGCTGGATCGTCAGGCTGACCGACCGCAAGGCCGACACGGTGGTCGTTGCCAGGCGGTAGATTTTCCAAAGCTCTTCCAGGCGGACGATGTCGTTCACGTCAACAGGTTCCTTTCGCGTGGCGGGGGCGGTTACTTCTTGGCCGGCTTTCGGCCTCCCTTGCCTCGCGTGCCGCCGGCTGGTCCCGATGGCTTGCCTCCAGAAGGCGAGGGTTGGGACGGCTTGGCCTTGGTTTTGCCGGATCCATTTCTTCCGGCCTTTGGCGAACCCTTGTCCTTAGACATGCCGGGGGTTGCGTCTTCGGCGTCATCTTCCTCCTTCGCCTTGGGAGTGGTCTCGACCTGCTCGCCTCGCGGCGGGGCCAGCAGCACCTTGTCGCCTTGTTTGAGCCCAGAGAGAACCTGGACATGCGTGTTGTTCATCCGCCCGAGTTTCACCGGTGTACGCTTGTAGTTGCCGCTGCCGTCAACGAGGTAGCAGAAGGTCTCATCCTGGCGGGTGTATACGGTCGCTATCGGCACTTGCAGGGCGCTGTCGAGTCTGGCAAGTTCGATCTCCACCTCGTTGCTCATGCCCGGCCTGAGGCCTTCGATTTCCTCGTCGAGCGCGACAGTTACGGAGAAAACCTTCACGCCGGGGTTAAGCCAGCGGTTCTGGCTGTCCGGCAGGACGCCGACGCGGATTATCTTGCCCGGGTAGGTAACATCGGGCTTGTTCTCGAGCCTCACGTGGGCCCGCAGGCCCGGGTGGACCTGGTCGATGATAGCTTCGTAGACCTTCGTTTTGACCTGAAGCGTCGTCATGTCCGGGATTATCATGAGTTGCTGGCGAGGGTTGATCTTTGCGCCTACCTCGACTCGGGCATCGCTGGAGTACCACCGACTTCCGCCGGTGTCGTAGACGACGAGTCCCTCCCTGTCGGCCTTAATGACTATCTTGCCTGCATCTTCGATGAGTTCCTTGAGTTGCCGGTCCTGCATGTCGAACGTGGCCTGCTCGGCCGCCAGAAGCGCCTCTGCCTTGAGCATTTCACCCCGGGACTCGATCTCCGCTCTGGCCAGGTCCAGCTTGGCGTCTTCGACGGCGGTACGCAGCTTTTGTATCTCCCGCGGGTGGTCGTACTTGATCAACATTACGAGGGCGTTCTTGGCCTTTTCCAGGGCAAGTTCGAGCTTGCGAACGCTTAGCCGTTCTGACTTGATGGCGTTCTCGGAAAATGGGCTCTTCAATTGTTCGTCGGCATTAACCTTGAGCTTGAAATTGAGTTTGTCCTGCGCCAGCAGGAGGTCCTGCTCGACGGTGAAGATATTCGAGTTGGCGTCGGCGAGTTTGGTCTCACCCTCGAGCTCGATGTAGCGCTTCAGGTCGCTGTTGGCGTCGATGATGGCTTGCCTGGCCGTGCGGAGCGCGGCGTCCATTTCCTTCTTCTTGAGCGTGAGGTTCTCGCGGGCCTGGGTCAGCGAATTCTCTGCCGCGGTTACTGTTATCTTGCCCTTTTCTATGTCGTCGGTGAGTTCCTTGCACTCGAATTCGATGATCGTGTCGCCTTCAGTGACGGCCGTGCCCTCGGGGACGACTTCCTTGATGATCGCCGGGTAACGAAGCTCGTTGGATATAACCCGCCTTCGCTCAGCCTTGACCTCGCCGCTTTCAGTTACCGAATAGACCATAGGCCCGCGTGTGACGGTGGTGGTCGGGCCGAGGTCGGCCAGGTCGGCAGCCCCGCCCGTTGAGCCAAACATGGCCCACCCTCCGGCGACGGCGCAGCAGGCAAGCAACACTAGCACGATGACAACTCGTGTCTTTCGGCGTGTCTGGAGAGGCCCTGTCGCATTTGCGGCCGGGGGGGTGAGCCTATCGGGCGGCATCTGCGGGGCCGGTGAGGTACGGATACCGCTGCCGGATGCGGTCGTATTCAAATGGCTTTTCCCGCTCATGGAGCATTCCCTTCTGGTCGACGACCAGTAACCCGAGGGTCGTCATGAACTGCAATCTCGTAGTTGTATAGCTTACCAAAGCGTCGGTAACTCCGTTCTGGGCCTGGCGCAGGGCATCCTCGGCCTCCAGCACGTCACGCGCGGAGGCCTCCCCCTCTTTCTGCTGTAAGACAGCCAGTTTTCGTCGACGTTTGGCTATTTCCACGTTTCGCAGACGAAGTTTGTAAGTTTGCTGCGACTGCATCAACGAACGGTAAGATTGGCGTATCTCAAGCCGAAGCGAGTCGACGAACTCGTCCCAGGTCCGTAAGGACCGATCGCGTAGTAACATGGCGTTGCGGTAGGCATCGCGGTTGTTGGTTTGGTCCAGGTCATAGGCGAACGCCACCCCGGCTGACCTGGTGTGCTCGCCGAAGCGGATTTCGGTCGGGTTTCGCGGTCCGGTGTTCGTCGCGGACACCCCCAGTGTGACGTCCAGCGTGGGCTTGAACGAGTCCGCGGCGATCTCCACGTCGCGATCGGCGTCCCTGAGGAGGGATGCCTGGCGAAGCACGTCCGGTCGCGATTGCATGGCCACGTCGAAGGCTTCGGTTTCGGCCACTGCCATCGGCAGCGGGCCGATGCGGTTGAGTTCTTTGAGCGCGTGGGGGTAGTCCAGTTCGATCCGTGCCTCGATGGGCAGGCCCAGCGTGATCTTGAACCGGTCGAGCGAGTCGTTGTACCGCTGCTCATCCTCCGTCAGGCGGACGCGGGCGTCCAGCAGGTTCTGGTCGGCCTGGTCGAGTTCGATCTGCGAGCGGAGCCCGCCTTCCACGAGCGTCTTGGTGAGACGGTAGGTGTCCTCCAGGCGGGAAATATTCTCACGCTCGTTCTCGAGTTGGTCGCGCTGCTGCATGACACTGTAGTATCGAGTCAGGGTGCTGACGGCGAACTCCTGCGTGAATCGTTCGTATTCCAGCACGCGGAACAGGAAATTTCGCTCCAGGCGATATTGACCCTCGTACGCCAGGCCGCGACCTGCCCCGCGAAGCAGGGGCTGGGTGAAGTTCGCGCTGAGCGCCGAGCCGATGCTTGTGGACTTCCAGCCCAGCAGGTCGCTGGCCAGGTCAACGCCCAGGCCCAGCGTCAGAACCCCGCCGTTGACAAACTGCTGCGTAAGAGACGCCCCGACCCCGGCGGCGCCGGTGTTGGTTTCCCCGCCATGGTTGACCACCTCCCGGGAGGCTTCGCCCGTGGGAGTCCCGGCCGGGAGGGGAAAGTCCCATCCACGCCGTGTGTTCGCCAGTGCCAGAGCGGAGCTGTAGAGCGTTTCCTTGCGAGTCTGGAATGACCGGCTGTTGCGGGAAGCGACCTGGAGACATTCGTCGAGCGTAACCTTCTGGAGCTTCTCGCCGAAAAGCGGAATTATCTTTTCACCGACCATTATGGGCGTGTTGGGTTCCTTGGCCTTCGGCGTGAATGGCCGGTACGTAACGCCGAACGGCTCGGGCTTGCCCATGGCCCGCTCGCTGCCTTGTTTGATCGTCCGGTATGCGTCCGTGTCGGCCTGGGAGGCATACTGCGATGGCGTACAACCAACCAGGACCGCAACCAGGACGGCCGCAAGAAGCAATTCAACGTTACGGCATTTCTGAATCATTGCTCTCACTTTGCAGAGGCATCTCTCGCGAGTGCTCAGGCAGATTACTACTAAATACCATAAACCGACTGTGGTTTCCAAGTCCGTAGCGCGGATGAATCAGTCGCTCCAAGTGCCAGCCCCTTCCCTGGGCTGTCGGTCGTTCGGCCGGGCCTGGCTCGGGGCCAGACATTCGCGCCGTTGACCTACGATGGGCCGACTTACTTCTATAAAACCGGCGGAAGGAGAATGTTCTACGCGGGTATTGGAAAAAGTGCCAATTTCTCGCCACGGACGGTCGCTGTACGGCGAGGAAAAGTCCGCGTTGACGCGTTACTGGTGGGTGCCCAGTACCCACCCTGAAGACGAGCCGAAAGTTCCTGAGAAGGCTATCCGAGTGTTGGCAATCAAGGTGGTGGTGTGATTACGCTATATTGGGAAGTTACTTATATGGTGTGAGGTTCGCTTGTCGAACGTTTCGCAGGCACTTCTGGCACGGTTCATGCACTAGGTGATATTGTGTGACGTTAAGAACCAAGAGGCCAGGTAGCCAAGGGCACAAAAGAAAGACAAGGAGAACCACGATGAGCTACGACATGTTTCTCAAGATCGATGGGATCAACGGCGACAGCACGGATGACAAGCACAAGCAATGGATCGAGATCAGCTCTTACTCGCACCGCATCAGCCAGCCGGTAGGCGGCGCCCTGAGCGCCCAGGGCGTTCACACTGGTGGCCGGGCCGACCATGACGACTTCTGCATGGTCCACAGGCTCGACGCGGCCTCGCCGACGCTGGCGCTGCACTGCTGCACTGGTAAGCACGTCCCGAATGTGCGGTTCGAACTCTGCCGGGCGATGGGCGACAAGACCGTGTTCATGGTCTATACGTTCAAGGATGTGATCGTCGCATCGGTAAGCCCGAGCGGTTCTGCCGACGGCGAGGACCCGATTCCCATGGAAGAGATCACCTTCCGTTACGGGCAACTCAATTGGGAGTACACGCCGACGGATATCACCGGTGGCGGCAAGAAGGGCGCGACCGTCCAGGCGGGCTGGAGCACCCTGATGAACAAACCGATGTAAATCGCGGCGGACGATTGCGGGGCGGGTTGCCAGTCAGCCCGCCCCGTTGGTTTTTTCGGTCGGTTGGGTGTCGCTGGGAATGGGGCCTTTGAAAGTCTTGTCTGCCAGGCGGGCCGTTTCGGTCACCATGTCCATAAGTCGGCGGACGAGGATGACTCCGGGCCATGATCGTTGGGCTCGTTCGGCGTTGTGCTGCCACCAGCCCAGCAGATTGGCCATCAGCACCAGCGTTGGCCTGGTTGCCTCGAACTCGCCCGCCCATGTCGATACCACTTGGTGCATCGAGAATGGCCTGCTGACACGGGTCTCGGTGTTGGTGGCGCAGCAGGCGGGGTCCGACAGGGCCAGGAACTCTCGGCAGGGGATGGGTCGGCTGCGGTACATGCCGCAGGATTCGTCCTTGAGCAGCGGGCACGGGAAGCGGTTTTCGCTCCACCATTTGCCGGCCAGCTCGCGTTGTCCGATGGTACTGGCGGGGTCGTTGGGGTCCAGCGATTCCATTTGCCCAGCCAAGTCGGACTCGATGAGTTTCTTTTCGGCCTGGAGAAACCGTGGCTCGAACCGTCGCTTTTGAGCCGGCGGGATGGTCTGGATGTCTTCCATCAGCCGCAGCGCTTCGGGGACGGTCATCGGCACAAGGAAGCTCGAACAGCACGCCCCGCAGCCTTTGGAACACGTGACCTTGCCGCCCGCATCGGCGACGCCACGGATTATCCGCCGGACGAATTCGTCGCAGATCGCTCGTGCCAGCGGCATGACGTCGGGCAGACGGGCCAGGCCCACGGGCACGGCCGCGCGAAGCACGACTGGCTGATGATTGTAAGGCACCTCGGTCTCGACCAGCATGCAACCAGCGGGAAGTTCCTGATCGTCCGCCAGGAGACGAATTCTGTTCGATATTTCGTTCACGATGCATTCTCCGATTGGACTATACTATAACCACCCGGCGACGCTTGCTGAACTTTGGGATTCAAGATTTGCCTTTTCTCCAGGCTTTGCTCGTTTTTGTTGCTGGTGGTTACAGTTTTGCGGCCTAAACTATCCTGAGCAGTGATTAGACGGCAGCGGTGAATTGCGGTAACAAACTGTTCTTTGACTGCGCATCGGGTCCAGAGGGCATCTTTGGGTTTTCCTTTAAGGCGAAAGGATTCAATCAATGTCTAAACGTCTGGTGATTGTTGGTGGTGTGGCTGGTGGGGCTTCGGCCGCGGTCAAGGCTCGGCGAGTCTGCGAGGCTCTCGATATTGTGGTCATCGAGGCTGGACAGTACATGAGCTTTGCCAATTGCGGCCTACCCTATTACATCGGCGGGGAGATCGCAAACCGCGAAGATTTGTTTGTCGTCTTGCCGGATATGTTCCGCACGCGGTTTGGTGTCGACGTGCGCCTCGAAACCGTGGTTACGACCGTCGATCCGAAGCGAAAGGTCGTAACACTTGTCCACGCGGGCGACTCGCAGGAACTGGGGTACGACCGACTGGTGCTGGCGACCGGCACCAAGCCGGTTATCCCGCCGATTCCAGGCCTGGACAAGGCTGGAATGTTCAACGTTCGCACGGTTATGGACGTCGATGCGATTGTCGCCAAGCTGGCGAAGATTCATCCGGCCGGGGATCGCGCCACGGTTGCCCCCGAGGCGGGCGCAGCCTCGCCGGCTCGTGCGCTGGTCATTGGCGGCGGGTACATCGGCCTGGAGACGGCAGAGCAATTGCGACGGCGAGGCCTGGGCGTGACCATTGTCGAGATGCTGCCGCAGTTGATGTCCGCAGTCGATCCGGAAATGGCCGTGCCCGTGCAGTTGGCGATGGCCAAGGCTGGCTGCGAAATCGTGCTTGGCGACGCGGTGGTCGAAATCGTTAAGCGGGGCGGGCGTCACGAGGCCGTGACGAAATCAGGTCGTCGCGTGCCGTTCGATCTAGGCATCCTGGCGGTGGGAGTGAGGCCTAACGTGGATTTGGCAAAGGCAGCGGGCCTGAAGCTCGGCCCGACTGGCGCCATTGCGGTTGATCGATCACAGCGGACCAGCGATGCTTCGATTTACGCGGCCGGGGACAACAGTGAGACTTTTCACGGCGTTCTTCGCAGACCGGTGAACATTCCGCTTGCCGGGCCTGCAAACAAGGCGGGGCGGGTTGCTGGCGCCAACGCCGCGCTGGATCTATGCGACGCGCCGGTGGACAATCCTCAACGTTTTGTCATGCCACCCGTGTTCGGCACGGCGATCGTTGGCGCCGCCGGGGCCGTCGCAGCTGTGACGGGCATCACCGAGACTCAGGCCCGGCGTGAAGGCATCAAGTTCGCCGTGACGTATCTTCCAAGTTATAGTCATGCCGAGTATTATCCGGGCGCATCGCCGTTGTTGCTGAAGCTGGTTTATGATCCCGCGACGGGTAAGGTGCTGGGCGCCCAGGGCGTCGGTGGCGACGGCGTGGACAAGCGGATCGACGTGATCGCCACGGCCATAAAGGCCGGGCAGACCGTCGAGGACCTCGAGAACCTCGATTTGTGCTACTCGCCGCAGTTCGGCTCGGCAAAGGACCCGGCGATCTTTGCAGGGCTTACCGCCGCCAACACTCGCCGCCAGGTGATGCCCGCCATAACCCCCGGCGAGTTGCTTGACCGCCTCGAAGCCGGCGAGCCGCTGACCATGGTGGATGTCCGTCCCAGGGCGGAGTGGGACGCCGGGCACCTCGAAGGCGCCATGCATATCGACTTGGTGGAACTCCGCCGGCGCATCGACGAAATCCCCGACGATAAGCCGCTGGCCGTCATGTGCGGTACGGGCTACCGAAGCTACGTTGCCCAGCGGATTCTCATCAATATGGGCCGAAAGGAAGTCTACAATACCCTCGGAGGTCGCACGGTCATCAAACTCGTCCAGATCGCCAGGGCGGCGGCGAAGAATAAATAGACTCGCCCAGTAGACGCTGATCGCGCTTGAACCAAGCGGTCGGAACCGTCATTATGGGCTGTTGAGCCTCGCCGCGGCAATTGTGCCACCGTGCGGGGGAGTTATCTCGGCCTTGGGCGAGAAGACGCGATGTTAGCCTTTACCATCGGCTGGCAGGAAATCCTGCTGGTAATACTGTTCGTGCTTGGGGTCATCGCGATTCCCCTGCCCGGTCGCTTCATGCGCAGGCCGAAACGCAAACCCGTCATCTGGACCGAGCAGTTCGTCGCCGCGCCGATCGAGTCCATCCACGACGTGGCCGAGGCCTTCTTCTGCTCCTACGACGCCGGCGAGTACGCGCTGGTGGACAAGCAGCGATTCCGCCTGACGTTCCATCGAGGCCCCCAGGCGAGCGACCAGGACGAGCAGATAGTGCTGAGTCTGCGCGGTGAGGAACCCATCTACGATACGCCAGTGACGCTCCGCGTGCTGCTCCAGCCGCGTGCTGGAAGCCTGCTGGTGACGCTCAAGCACGAAGCCAGACCAAAGAGCGAGATGTCCGCCAAAAGGCGCAAACGCCTTACTCGCCTCTTCGACGACGAACTGGAAGACTTCCGGGATTATCTCATTGAAAACTTCGGCGAACCGCAGGCCATGGCGCT
>CAZMBZ010000184.1:0-4999 GCA_964564285.1 uncultured Planctomycetaceae bacterium
TGGAACAGCCCAGCCAGACGAGATGGTTCGAAATCGTCTCCGCGCCGATTCTACGTTCAAGAGCATGGCCTAGTTCTCGGCAAGATAGCTTTTTATGTCCCTGCCCCCGCCGCGGAGGCTAAAAACGCTTTGCCCGTTGCGTCGGGCTCAAACGACTGGTAATTTTGTGTGTCGCGGTGGTCCTGGGCTCGACGCGCCCCGGAGCAATGGCAGGTAATATCCACGGTAAACGGAACAGGCAGGTGAGATTATGGCGATAAAGCCAGTCAAGGTAGGCATCATCGGGTGCGGCAATATCAGCAAAACCTACTTCACTCATTGCAAGCGAATGGGCATTCTGGACGTTGTCGCCTGTTCGGACATTATCCTCGAACGGGCCCAGGCTGCGGCGAAGGAGTTCGACATCCCCGCGTGCGGCTATAACGAGGTGGTCCTGGAAAACCCCGAGGTCGAGCTGGTAATCTGCCTGACCCCGCCCAAGGTCCACACCGAGATCATGCTCAGCGCTCTGGCGGCCGGCAAGAACGCCTACACGGAGAAGCCCTTCGCTGTCCGCATAGAAGATGGCCAAGCTGCGCTGAGACTGGCAAAGGAAAAAAACCTGCTTGTCGGCGGCGCACCAGACACCTTCATGGGCGGAGGCATACAAACCTGCCGAAAGCTCATCGACGACGGAGCGATAGGCAGACCCGTCGCCGCCACGGCGTTCATGTGCTCCGGCGGCGTCGAGACCTGGCACCCGGACCCGGAGTTCTTCTACCAATTCGGCGGCGGGCCAATGCTCGACATGGGACCATACTACATAACCACACTCGTCAATCTGCTGGGACCGGTTAAGCGGGTCACCGGATCGGCACAGATCAGCTTCGCCGAACGAACCATCACCAGCGAGAAGAAACGCGGGCAGAAAATCGCCGTCGAAACGCCCACTCACCTCGCAGCCGTGCTGGACTTCGTCGGCGGCGCGGTCGCGTCGGTTGTCATGAGCTTCGACGTCCAGGCGAACCACCTGCCGCGAATCGAGATATACGGCGAGACGGGAACGCTCAGCGTGCCGGACCCCAACTGCTTCGGAGGCCCGGTGAGCGTCGGGCGGCGAGGCCAAAAATGGACGGAGGTCCCGCTGACCCACGCCAACGCCGAGAACAGCCGGGGTATCGGCCCGGCCGACCTGGCGACCGCACTGCGAACGGGCCGAAAGTTCAGGCCCTGCGGTGAGATGGCCTACCACGTGCTGGAAGTGATGCTCTCTGTCGCCCAGGCCAGCAAGACAGGCAGGCACGTCGATATCGCCTCGACGTGCGAGCGCCCCGCCGCCATCGAGCCCGGGCTGGCGGATACGCAACTGGACTAGCCGAATCACCCCGCACCTGCGGCGAGGGCAACTATGCGAACCGAAATAAGCCCTGAGTGTCCACATTCCTACAGCCCGCACGTGTACGCGTGGCAGCAGGTTCCCCCGGACACGGCCGCTCACCTGGACTTCGGGTGCAACAACGGGAAATTCCTGGCCAGCCTCCAGCCAAAGGGAATCCACGAGTTGGTCGGCGCGGACGTCTCCCGTCCCGCCATCGAGGAAGGAATACAGAAGTTCCCGGACCTGACCCTGATGCACTGTCCGGAGGGCCAGCGGCTGCCAATGCCCGACGGGTCGTTCGATTCCATCACGCTGATGGATGTCATCGAACACGTCCACGAGCAGGTGGAGTTGCTCCGGGAACTGCATCGCATGCTCAAGGACGACGGAATCCTGATAGTCACCGTGCCGGGCAGGCATCTTTTCTCATTCCTCGACATGGGGAACTTCAAGTTCGTCTTCCCGCGGATTCACAAATGGCACTACTGCCGCTCCCATTCGCGCCAGGAGTACGAGCAGCGTTACGTGAGTAACCCAGACGGGCTCGTCGGCGACGTCTCGGCCAGGAAACGCTGGCACGAGCACTTTTCCCGGAAGAAGCTCGCCGGCCTGCTTGGGCGAGCCGGCTTTGCGGTCGAGAGTTTCGACGGCGCGGGGTTCTTCCTTCGCCCATTGTTCGTAATGGCGCACATAGCGGGGCCGGGCAGCAGGATCGGCAGGTTCCTGCTGCGCCTGCAGGCGAGGGATATTCGGCGGTTCGCGTCGTCGAACCTGTTCTGCCTGGCCAAGAAGCAACCGTAAGCGATTGAATAGCCGGGTTTAGAGCCCACAACCGCGTCAGGCTCTAATCCCAATGCCCCGGCCTGCCGATGGATACATTGGGCTTGGTATTGATCCCCAAGCCCTACTGACCTATCATTAATAAGTGAGGTGCGTATGAAACGTGAATGTGACAAATGCGGCAAGCCGGCAACAGTCCACCTTACCGAGATAACCAACGGCGAGAAGATCGAGAAACACCTCTGCGAGGACTGCGCTGCCGCCGAAGGCATCACGGTCAAGGCCAGCCTTCCGATCAGCCAACTGCTGGAAGACTTCGTTCTCCAGTCGGCCGGGCACGAAGACACTTCGGACTTGCGTTGCGACGTGTGCGGCTTGACGTTCCAAGAGTTCCGCCAGCGCGGCGTGCTGGGGTGTCCGAACGACTACGACGCGTTCTCGGAGGTGCTGGACCCCATGCTGAGGCAGGCCCAGGAAGGTGCCGAGCAGCACATAGGAAAAGTCCCCCAAAGGGCTGACTCCGGGCAGGAAAAGCAGAATACCATGCTCCGGCTTCGGGGTGAGCTCAGGCAGGCCGTCGCGTCTGAGAATTATGAGCGGGCGGCTGAACTCCGAGACCGCCTCAAGGAAATGGAACAGTAATGAAACTGGCGGACCTTACCAAAGGCGCGGGAGAATGGCTTCGCGGTTCTGGACCCATGCGCGACGTCGTGATTTCCTCGCGAATCCGCCTGGCCCGCAACCTCGCCGGCGTTCCTTTTCTCGCACAGTGCGGCCCCGAGCAGCAGCACGAGATAGAGCAGCGTCTGCGCCGGGAAATTCTCAACGCCCAAATCGCCAACGAGGTCCTCTATGTGGACATCGCCTCGGCGAGCGAGTTGGACCGTCAATTGCTCGTCGAGAGGCACCTCATCAGCAGGCAGCACGCCACGGCAAGCCATCCTCGCGGAGTGACCATCACCAGCGACGAAACATGCGCCATAATGGTCAACGAGGAAGACCACCTGCGAATACAAGTGCTCCGCAGCGGGCTGGACCTCGACGACGCGGTCGACGATATCATGCGTGTGGATGACCTGCTGGAAACGCGCATGGACTACGCATTCCACGCGAAGTATGGATATCTGACAGCCTGTCCCACAAACGTCGGCACGGGCCTGAGGGTCAGCGTGATGCTTCACCTGCCCGCGCTGAAGATGACCGGCGAGATCGAGAAAGCCTTCCGCGCCGCACACGACATGCGACTGGCGATCCGAGGGCTCTTCGGTGAAGGCACCGAAGCTACCGGCGACTTCTTCCAGGTCTCCAACCAGACCACCCTCGGCAAGAGCGAGGAGCAAATCGTACGCGAGTTTGTCACCGAGATGGTCCCCCAGTTCGTCGCCTACGAGCGCCGGGCAAGAGAGTCGCTTGTCCAACGCCGCGTCCTGGCCGTCGACGATAAGGCCCACAGGTCGCTGGCGCTGCTCAGGGCGGCAAGGATGATCAGCACCGATGAGACAATGTACCTGCTGTCGCTGGTAAGGCTGGGCGTGAACACGGGACGACTGGAAGATGTGAACCTCAAAACCATCAACGAACTGTTCCTGCTGACCCAGCCGGCACACCTTCAGAAAATGCTCGACAAGAAACTCGAATCCGAAGAACGAGCCGAGGCCCGAGCAAGCTACATTCGCCAAAGACTCGGCGCGAACTGATGGATTGCGACGTACAAACAAACCATTCCGCAACCCGATGGGCCATGAACACAAGAGTCCATACGGACTCGACGATGGTAACCCAGCCCCCCGCAAATATGTGAGATTCGCATGGCGATACAACTAGGCACCGTGGCGCCGATCGGCTTCGACGACTTTCCTCCCGGTACGTGGCTGGGCCGCCTTGCACAGCTTGGCTGCACCGTCGTTCAGGCGTACCGCCGACAGGACGCAGGCGTGACGGCAGACCAGATGATCGACTACATCGCCGCCGGAGGCCTGCCTTGCGACAGCATGCACGGCCTGTTCGGCCCGCAATACGATCCGTCGAGCACCGAGGAATCCGTGCGACAATTCGCCGTGGAAACCTACCGCTCCGAGGGCCAGCTCGTGCTTGAACTAGGCGGCTCGCTGGTGGTAGTACACTGCTCGCCGAAACAGGATAAGCCCGTCTCGCCCGACGAGCATCGGATGCGCCTGGACTGCCTCCGCCGCTCCGTCGCGGAGCTTGGTGCATACGGCGAGAAGATCGGCGTCACCTACGCCTTCGAGAACCTGCCGCCGGCCTACAGCCCAGGCAACGACCCTGCCGAACTGGCCTGGCTGCTGACCGACGTGGCAGCGCCGCACACCGCAATGTGCTTCGACACCGGCCACGCGCTGATGACCAGCGACCCGGCCGGGGCAATCGCCGCCGCCGGCAGTCAGATCGCATACGTACACTTCTCCGACAACAACGGCCAGGCCGACGAACACAAAATGCCCACCCACGGCAAGCTCGACTGCAACGCCGTCGCCGACGCCCTAGCCGGCACCCGGTACAACGGCACGCTGATGCTGGAAGTCTTCCGCCCCATCGAAGCCCTCGACGAAATGATCAAAGCCGACATCGCCACCCGCCTGGCAGAAATTCTCGCCAGAGCATCAAGCCAAAACTAATCGCGCACCAACCAAGCGTCCCATCCCCCTACGGCTGGGCTTTCTCCATTGCCGCAAGCGCGATCTCGGCCGCTTTGCGAACGTCGGCGTCGGTGTCCCTGGTCGCGGCCTTGAGGGCCTCGGTCACGACCGAAGCCGACCCCGACACCGGGGCGATTCGCGACAGCGCCCGCGCTGCCGCCAGCCTCACAGCCCAATGCTTGTCGCCAAGGCATTGGGCGAGCGC
>CAZMBZ010000184.1:5099-10460 GCA_964564285.1 uncultured Planctomycetaceae bacterium
GCGCTGCCGCCAGCCTCACAGCCCAATGCTTGTCGCCAAGGCATTGGGCGAGCGCCCGTGCCACGTCGTCGCCCGCACCGGGTCCGATCCGACCCAGCATCTCAAGGGCCTCCAGACGTAGTTGCGGAACATCGCTCTTGAGGTCCTCTGCCAGTACCGCCGCAGCCGGGGCGGCGTTCTTGCTGACGCTCATCAGCGCCCTGGCCGCGGCACGTCGCACACCTGGGTCGTGATCCTTGAGGGCGTAAACCAGGCCGTCCTCGGCGTCTTTTCCACCGGCCGGACCGATCTGCCCGAGCGTCTGCATCGCCGTCGCACGCAACATCGGGCAGGATCCGCGAGAGAGTATCAGCAGCGCATCAACTGCTGCCGGCCCCAGGCGCACCAGGTCCTGCCTGGCCTGCTTCCTGGCCACGGACCCGCCGGTGCTCAACTGATCGGCCAGGATCAACGCGGCACGCTTGCCGAACCTGCGCGAATACGACAGCGAATGGGCGGCATCCAACGCCGCCAGCAAGTCCCTGCCGGTCAGCATCTGCACAACCGGCGACATGGCATTGGGATCTATGCTCTCTGCCACCGACACGAGCACCGCCGGGTCCCCGCCAGCCAGCACCCGCCGGACGATCGCCTGGCTCGCCGGGCGACCCGAACGAACCAGCACCCCACGAACCGGCTTCTTCCGTTCTGCAGGCAACCACGACATCGCAGCCGCCGCCGCTTCAAGCGATTTGACATCACTCAGCGAACACCTCGACAGGCCTTTGGCCGCCACGCCAGCCGCCCGGGTATTCGTGTCGCCAAGGGCCGCGATAAGCGAAACCGCGCCTGTGTTGGGATCCAGGGCGGCGATGGCCTCGACCAGCCGCATCCGAAACCAAATGAAATCCAACTCGCCGATCGGTCCGAACCTTCCCACTCCCCCCCGACGTAAGGGGGCCGCCAGACTTCTATTCCCAGGTGGCCAGTCATCCGGAATCAAACACCGCCCGTACCGATCCCGGGAACTCTCATCCCATTGATGCTCCTGCCGAAGTTCCTTCAGCAATATCTCGGACATCATCTGGACGGCGTTGAACTTCGTCGGGCCAATCCTGCCCAAGGCCCACGCCGCATCGGCCTGCTCCAGGATCGAACCGTCCCGTAGCATGGCCATCAGAAGCCCCGCCGCCGCCACGGCCGACGGACCGATTTGCCCCACTGCCCGCGCTGCCGCGGAACGCATGAGGGGGCTCTCATCCGTCAACCACAAAATCGCCGCCCTCGTTCGGCTCTCGTCAGGTTTGCCGTCTCCCAAGGCCGCCACCACCACGGCAAGGTACTGGTCGCCCTCACGGGCCTGCAGCTTGGCAAGTTGCCCGGGCTTCAGCCGTACGACAAACCCGCCGCGAACTATGGCCCCTGCCGCCGCCGACCGGATCTCCGACGACGAGTTGTCCAACATCGCCTCAACCAACGCAGCCCCGGCCGGATCGTCCGAGCCGCCCACATTGCCCAAAGCAGTAGCCGCCGAGACCCGTACGCGCCGGGCCGGGTCGCTCTTGAGCAACACCACCAGCTTGGCAACCGTATCCGCTTCCGCGGGTCCCTTGCGACCAAGTGCCTCGACCGCACAGAAACGAACCTCCGAGTCCGCGTCGCTCAGCGCAGCGCAAAGGCCGGCCGACACGGCTTTTCCGCCGCCTTGTATCTTGCCCAGCGACTCAGCCGCCGAGGCTCGCACAATCGGGAACCTGTCCCGCAGCATTGGCACGATCCTCGCCGCCAGGTCCCCGCCGCCGCCGAGAATGCCCAGTGAATCCACGGCGGCTGCACGAACCTGCTCGCTACGATCGTTCAGGCACGCCAGAAGGATGCTCCTGCCCGTAGCGGTCGCCGGCTTGATCCACCCGAGCATCTTGGCCGCCTGCATACGCCTTACTGCACTCTTCTCAGCCAGCATCGCATTCACCGAACCCAACGGAAGATTCTGGAACTTTGCGTGCTCCCGCGCCGCCAGCGCCACGAGGAACTCCTGCCGCTCGCGCTGCCGCCAGGTATCGTCAGATTGCCCCGGCCGGGTCGTAGGCCGGCTTGTGGGTTGGGTCGCCGACTGGGAAGTCACGCCACCAGCAGCGTCCAGAGAAGTCGCCCCGGCGAAGACCGCAACCGCACAAAGAGAAGGCATGAACACCCACCGCCCGGGGTAGCCTGAACCACCCACGTAACGCAACCAGCGCAAAATGGCTCCCCGCACGTCCACCATACCATTATTCTACCACTTGCCGGCGCTCCAACAACCTCAAAGACTTCCTTCGAGGCTTTTGCCTTTGCCGCGCTTGCCGACAAGCGTATGATTCATCCATGGCTAGAATGGTAAAAACCAAACCGCCGAAAGTTGCGCCGAAAGTCGCGATCGTTTCGCTGGGGTGCCCGAAAAATCTCGTCGACAGCGAGAAGCTCCTCGCCCACCTCGCCGAGGGTGGCTGCATCGTCGGAGCGCCCATGGACGACGCCGACGTCGTCATCGTCAACACGTGCGGATTCATCGCCCCTGCCATTACCGAATCGCTCGAAGTCATCGACGAGGCCCGGCGACTCAAAGACGCCGGCAAGGTGCGGCGAATCGTCGTCGCCGGGTGCCTGGTCAACCGCGCCGGCGAGAGCCTGTTCGCCCAGGCCGAAGGCATCGACGCGATCGTGGGCGTCAACGATCGCGACTCGATCCTCTCAGCCGTGCTCGCGGGCGACCGCGTCAGCCGGATCTCCGCCAGCCCGGCCAGGCCCGTCAGCGACGCCGGCAGGTTCCGCCTTACGCCCGCTCATACCGCCTATCTGCGAATCGCCGAGGGCTGCTCGCGGCGGTGTACGTTCTGCACGATCCCATCCATCCGCGGGCCATTCCGCTCGAAACGCCCCGTCAGGGCCCTGGACGAGGCGCGCGAACTGCTCGCCGACTGGGCCGTCGAACTGAACGTCATCGCCCAGGACACCACCAACTACGGACGCGACCTCGGCCCAAACACCTCCCTGCCCAACCTGCTGCGGAAACTCGACAAACTCGACGGCGTCGAGTGGGTCCGCCTGCTCTACGCGTACCCCCAGGGCTTCGACGACGACCTCATCGACGCCATCGCTTCGTGCGAACACGTCGTGCCATACGTGGACATGCCGCTCCAGCACATATCCGACCCCGTGCTGAAACGCATGGGCCGACACGTTACGCGAAAGCAGATCGAACGCCTGCTTGTCAAGCTCCGCCAGCGAATCGACGGGCTCGTGCTGCGGACGACGTTCATCACCGGCTTTCCCGGCGAGACGCGAAAGGATTCCGAGGAACTCCTGGCGTTCGTGCGGGATTACGACTTCGAAGCCGTCGGCGTTTTCCCGTATTACCCCGAGCCGGATACGCCCGCGGCGAAGCTGCCCAACCGCCCCGCCAAGGCCACAGCCCTGCGGCGACTGGAAAAACTCATGCTCACCCAGCAGGACATCGCCTTTGCCGCCAACGAGGCGAGTATCGGCAAGTCCGTGCGGGTGCTGGTGGACGGCACCGAAGCCGGCGGCGCCACCATCGGCAGACATTACGGACAAGCGCCGGACATCGACAGCCTGTGTATACTTACAGAACCGGTCGAGCCCGGACAATTTGTCACCGGCACCATAGTCGAAACCGATGGTTACGACTTAGTGGTAGCGCCCGACCAAAACTAAGCCCCCAAAACCCAGAACCCTAAGACCTAACAGCTAAGAGCTAGGAGCTAAGAGCTATCTTCAGCCCCAACCCGCTGGCGGGTGGATATGTAAAATGAAGTGGACACTCCCAAACCAACTGACAGTCGCCCGCATCGGCCTGGCCGGGGCGTTTTTTGTGTTTGTGGGCCTATACCAATACGGTGCCGCCAACACGCAATGGCTGCTCAATACAGCCTTCGTCGTTTACATTATCGCGGGCATCACGGACATCCTGGACGGATGGATCGCCCGCGGCTGGAACCTTACCAGCGCCTTCGGGCGGATCGTGGATCCGTTCGTCGATAAGGTCCTCGTCGTCGGTGCGTTCGTCATGCTCACCGGCTCGAACTTCGTCTTCCCCGCTGGCCAAACCGTACCGGACGCCAACCTGCTGCCGAACTGGCTTACCGGGCAAATGCTATCGGGCGTTCAGTCGTGGATGGTCGTCACGATCCTCGCCCGCGAGTTCGTGGTCTCCGCCGTTCGCGGCTACAGCGAGAGCCAGGGCATAAAGTTCCCCGCCAACTCGGTCGGCAAGATGAAGATGGCGCTCCAGTCGGTCGCCATCTGCACGATACTCTTCCAACTGGCCAACTGCCCGGACTGGGCCTTCGCGCTGTACCTGAAGGTCGCACTGGTGTGGGCAGCCATGATCGTTACAGTCCTCAGCGGCCTGGTCTACGTGGGCAAGGCCCGCGCGTTGCTGGGCCTTTCCAGCGAAGCCGGCCAGACCGGCGAAAAGTAACATGCCCAACAAACGACCCGGCGAAACCGTAAGAAAACTACTGATGACCGGCCTGGGAACCGGGTATCTGCCGATCGCCCCCGGCACGTGGGGCTCGGCGGCGACTTGCGTAGTTTTTCTCGCGGTGGCATTCGCGTCCGGGGGAAAGCAAATCTGCCTTACCGGCACGATGCTGATCGTCGCGGCGGTTTCGACGCTCATCTGCGGATTGCTTGGCGGCAAGGCTGAGGTGGACTTCGGCAAGAAGGATCCTGGGCAGGTCACCATCGACGAATGGGCCGGCCAGGCTCTCGCCTTGTGCTACCTGCCGCTGGGCACTGGCCTGAGGGGGTGGATCATCGCAGCCGGGGCGGCCTTCCTGGCCTTTCGCGTGTTCGACATAATCAAGCCCCCGCCCATCCGCCAACTGGAGAAGATCCCCGGCGGCTGGGGCATCGTCGCCGACGACCTGCTCGCGGGCATCTACGCCAACATCACACTTCAACTGATCCTCCGCCTGGGCCTGGGCCTGACCTGATCGGCTTGAGGTCATTGCCGATTGGCCGTAACGGGGGTATACTGATATCGAGGTGAGAGAGCATGAACCGAACGCTGACTGCTGTGCTTCACAAGGAAGGTAATCTGTTTGTAGCTGACTGCCCCGAGGTCGGCACGGTCAGCCAAGGCGAGACCATTGAGGATGCACTTCGCAATCTTCGCGAAGCCACGGAACTATACCTGGAGGAATTCCCCGCCAAGGATACAGGCCGACCGCTGGTGACAACCTTCGAGGTCGCTCTGCGTGCCTAGCAGTCCGTTTAGAAATGGACCCGCCAGCGAGAGCGAGCAAGAATGTCGAGCATCAAGAAAGAAAACGCAGGCAATGCCTTAGCATTGCCGAGTACTTTTAATACTGACGCAGA
>CAZMBZ010000185.1:0-10376 GCA_964564285.1 uncultured Planctomycetaceae bacterium
CGGCCGCGACCCATCATCGAACCTTGACCATAGCCTTCGCCCATAGACCGGCCGAAGGCGTCGGGGGTTCCAGGCCTTATCGGCGAGGAGGGCGTGCCGGGGCGGGCCTTCATTGACCTGCCGAAACCAAGCCAGCGGTTCGTGCGGGAGGCATCCGCCCGAGGCTCGTCGCGCCTGGACCGGCTTCGCTGGAGTTCCTCCAGTCGCGGCGTCTCGCGTTCCACGACCTCTCGCAGTTCTTCAAGATGCCTTCGAAGCTCGTTCCGAGCCATTTCGAGTCGTTCGATGTCGCCACGAAGCGACGCTTGCTGACGGGCCTCCGCTTGGGGCCGCTGCACCTCTCGCCGCTCGCTCGGGCGATCCTCGGTGCGGCGGCGCTCCGGTCGCCTGTCCTCATGGCGGTCGCCATCACGACGATTATTATCGTTAAGTTCTTCTCTGCGGCGTTCCATCATCCGTCGGAGGGTTTCGCGGGAGGCGTCTTCGCGCGAATCGCCGCGCCGGGGTTTATCGCGGACACCTTCCGGCCCGGCTGCGCCTTCGGGAGTGTCAGCGACGAGAAGGTCAGGCCGACCCATTTCCTCAGCGATCGTCATGGCGATATTCGAGTTTCCCGCCGGGGCCAGTTCGTCGGCCAGGCGATCTACCGTCGCCTCGCCCGCCAATGCTGAGCAAGCCAACATCATCACCGCAACTCCGCCCGTCCACATTGCACCTTGCTTTCTCATGGTCGTTCTCCTTGCGTAGGTGTATCGCTCTTCAGCTAATCATATACTCGAAAACACAACATGGCCGGTCGCCCCCCCCCCAATCGCCAGACAATCTTTTATCGGCCCGTCAGCGAAGTGTACATAAGTTCCCAAGCCCAGGCGCGCCGACATGATTGCTAACGCACTCGGGTCGGGGATATTGCAGCAGCTTTGCGTCCGGCCTTGTCGCGGCCGGCCCGCGAGCGTATCATCTCGCCAATGATTGAAGCGATGCATATTGTTGACGGTCTGGCCAGACCTGACGTGCTCGAACAGCTTGACATGCTGGCCGGTGCGGATGATCGGGTTTTCTCGGTCGGGCCATCGCCGTCGGGGTTGGCTCACCCGGTAAAGCCCGTTCACTGCCCGATGGGGTCGGCCCGTCTGGGTGGATTGCGGATGCGCGATCTGGTCGGGTCCGCACAGATCATCCATGCCTGGTCGCCCAAGGCGCTCCATGCCGGTCGGGAGTTGGCCCTGGCAACGGGGCGGGCAATGGTGCTGACGATCCCAGCCTCGCCGACAACGCGGGAGGACTGGAAGGTGCTCAGCCAAGCCGTCGGACCCGGCCTTGTTAACGTGGTGGTCCCAACGGATTGCACCCGCCGCCAGCTCATCGCCGCCCAACTTCCCGAACGTTTCTGCCATATTCTTCCACCTGCCGCCAGGACCCTGGCCCAAGCGGGACAAATCCGTAGCGAGGTCCGCGAGACGCTTGGCATTGACGAAGACACAAAACTCCTGACCGCGCCGGATCCCTTCGTTCGCTACGCTGGGCATGAGCACGCCTCGTGGTCGCACGCGATCCTGCGACACGCTTTGGTGGATATGAAGCTGGCGTTTCCGTCGTCGGGTCCGATGGCCGACCACGTGCGATTCTTCGCCCATACGACGGGGTTTGACGAAGAAATACATTTTACGGATGGTCGGTTCTCCGTCGCCGAGGTCCTTGCGGCTTCTGATATTGCGATTTTTCCTCAAACCCGCGCCACGGGCGTGTTCGCCTTGGCGGCGGCTATGGCAGCGGGATTGGCCATACTCGCGTCGAATCTAGATCCCATGGTCGAATTGACCGGCAACGGTAAGGTCGCGGTTCTGGCCGAGCCAGGCCCAAGAGAGACCGCCGCCGGGTTGCTTAAGCTGGCCGATGACGACGATCTTGCCCGCCGCCTTGGCCAGGCGGCACGCGACCGGGCCGAGAGGATGTTCGATCCAGCGGGCGTAGCTGAACAACTCCAGACAATCTACGCCGCCGCACTGGAGACCAAAACCCACTGAACCCACGGAATGCTCAATGCTTTGCCCCTTGGGTCCGGGTCCCTGGGGCGGTTATAATTCCAGTTTCCGCCGGCCCGGGCCGGATGTGTGCGTCCGTAGCAACCAAGACATGACTGAAACTAAAAAGGCCCCAACACGACAGCAATCATCGATAACCCAGCCCGCAATCGGTAAAGTTGTCTTTGCCGACAAGGCCGCCAAGTCGATGCTGCGCGATCGTATCGGCGAACTCTACGCGCCCGCCGAGGCCGGATGGCAGCAGGTCAAGCACAACGCATCCAGAACGGTCTATCACGGAACTATCGACGGGCAGTCGATCTACCTCAAGCATTTCCACAGTTGCTCTGTCCTGCACCGGTTCATGCGAAGGCTTGGCAGCAGCGATGCGATGAGAGAAATGCGTTTTAGCCGGCACCTCCAGGCCCGGGGCGTGCCGACCGCCAAAGCGCTGGCCGCAACGTGTGCCGAAGGCGCCGAGTGGCTCGCCACGCGGGCCGTCGAGCCGTCCATGCCCGCCGACGCATGGCATGGCCAGCAACTATCGCTTGGCCAGGCCGGGAAAAAGCGGATCGACCGCGCGATCGCCGAACTAGGTCGAATGATAGGCCGAATGCACGCCGCGGGCATAATCCACAGCGACCTGCACTGCGGCAACGTGCTGGTCCGCACCGACGAAGACCCCGACCGACCAGTAAAACTGGTGTTGATGGACCTTCACCGAGCAAGTATGCGGCGGAAGCTCTCTCGCGGGGCTCGGTCGAAAAACCTCGCCCAGTTGCTGCACGACCGCTACTACTTCACCACCCGCTCGCAGCAGATCCGATTCCTCAAACATTACCTCGATGCCAGCGGCGCCGCCGGATCCATACGCGGGTGGCAGATGCTCGTACAGCACTTCGCGCAGATGCACTCGCGCCGCCAGCACAACCAGCGAGATCGCCGCGTGTTCCGTGACGGCAAGTACTTCAGCCGGATAAGCCTGCCCCGCCACTGGCGAGGCTGCGCCGTGCTGGCGTCCAAACGACACATGGCAGGCAGCGAGGCCGCTAGCTGCCAGTTCACCGTCGCCCAATGGCAGAAAGCACTTGCCGACCCGACGGGGCTGCTCAAAGGCGACGGTGCCGTGGTCTACAAGGATGGCAATTCCAGCCGGGTGATGCGACGAAAGCTAAACGTCGGCGGACATGAACTGGATGTGTTCGTCAAGCAGACAATCCAGAAGCGCCGGTGGAAACTCCTGCTGGACTGCCTTCGCCCGTCCAAGCCCATTCGAGCTTTCTCGCTGGGTCATTCGCTGCTGACGCGACGAATCGCCACCGCCCTGCCGCTTGCGGCGATGGAAAGACGCATCGGGCCAATCCTGCTCGACAGCATCCTGATAACCGAGGCGGTTGATGCACAGCGAATGGACACGTTCCTGGAAACATGGCTGGCCGAGACGCCAAACGGCGACTCGCCGCTGACGGTAAACCAGCGACGCCTGCTGGGAAGAGAGGTGCTCTGGCAACTTGGAAGGATGCTCCAGCGACTTCATGACTATCGTTTCGCCCACCGCGATCTCAAGGCAACCAACCTGCTCATCCGCTGGTCGCCGGGCCAAAGCCCGGAGATCGTCCTGGTCGACCTCGACGGCCTGTCGAGACGAACCATGATGACCGCGCGATGCCGCTTCCAGGGGCTCATGCGACTCAACGTGTCGCTGCTGAAATGCCCAGCCGTCAACCGCGCAGGCCGACTCAGGATGCTTATGGGCTACCTGCGGCGACTCGGCACGGGGCGAGTGGCGTTCAAGCCTTATTGGCGAACGCTCGAAGAGTGGTCCAAGAAAAAGCTCCGCCAGCAGATCCGCGTCAGACGACGGGCGCAAAAGGCAGTGCGGAGGCCCAACCAATGACCGTCGCGCGGATTCGCAGCCTGGATCAGCCTCCCGGAAAAGTGCTCATCATCAAACCGAGTTCGCTGGGCGACGTGGTAACCGCCTTGCCGGTGCTGCGGGCGCTGCGACGCAAATTTCCACAAGCCCACCTCAGTTGGCTTATCAGCACGAGCTGCGTTTCACTGCTGGCCGGCGATGCGGACCTCAACGATATCGTGCTGTTCGATCGCAAACGACTTGGGCAGGCGTGGCGGTCGGCTGGGGCAGCCGGGGCCCTGATCGCCCTGGTCAAAACCCTCAAGCGGGCTCGCTACGACTGGGTGATCGACCTTCAAGGACTTTTTCGTAGCGGCTTCTTCGCCCGGGCCTCCGGCTCGCCGATCAGGGCGGGCTTCGCCAACGCCCGCGAGATGGCCTGGATGTTCTACACGCACCGCCTGTCGCCGAAATCCGAGCATACGGTGGACCGCAACATCGAACTCGCCGCAATGCTGGGCCTGGACGCGCGGCGGGAAGACCTGACGCTGAGCATCTCCGACGAAGGCCAGGCCTTTACCGAACAGTTCCGCACCAGGCCCGATGTCGCCGGCCGGGGCTACCTGGTGTTCGTCCCGCCGACGCGATGGAAAACCAAACTCTACCCCGTGCGGCACTGGCAGGCGCTGGCAGGCAGGCTTGCCAATCGCGGACCTATCGCCCTTGTCGGTACGGCCGACGACGCCGAGAGGTGCTCGCTCATCGCCCAGTCAGTCGGTCCGGGCGTGATAAACCTCGCCGGACAGACGAGCATCGCCCAGATGGTCGGCTTGATCGCCGGTGCCGAGTGCGTGGTATGCAGTGACTCTGCCGCCCAGCACATAGCCCAGGCCGTCGGGACCGACGCGGTGGTGCTCATAGGCCCGACCCGCCGGGAGCGCACCGGTCCAATCCTTCGTGGCCGATGCGTGATATCCCCGGTGCCCTGCCAGGGCTGCCTGAGACGTACCTGCCGACACATCACCTGCATGCAGGCGATAGACCCGCAAACCGTCGCAGCCGCCGTCGAACAATCGCTGGCAGGCAGGAGCGAAACATGCCCCACCGCTACCTGACTAAACAGATCAAACGGTTCTTCATCTACCGCGTCCTTCACGTGGACGACACGCCCCATCGCATTGCCCTGGGCGTGGCGATAGGCATCTTCATCACCTGGACGCCGACGATCGGCCTGCAAATGGTGCTGGTGCTCGCGCTGGCGGCACTGCTGCGAGCCAACAAGGCCGTCGGCGTCCCGTTCGTATGGATATCCAACCCGCTTACACTCCTGCCGATCTACGGGTCCAACTACTGGCTGGGTACAAAGATACTCGGCAGCGAATACGACTTCAGCAAGCTCAGCCCATTCGTCGATGCCGTCAAGGCTGGAGGAAACTGGTTCGAACGCCTGAGCGCCGCTTGGAAAGCAATGTGGTCGATTTTCTTGCCCCTGTGGCTCGGCAGCGTGGTTATCGGTGCGGCCCTGGGCATCATTACCTACTTCGCAATCCGCTACGCAATAGTCAGATATCGCCGCTACTGGCACGAAAAACACCCACGCCCGCCCTGGGCGGACGACAAGGCAGAAACCGAACCGGGGGCAACCGAACCCACACCATCGGAACAGACCAAAGATTGACGCCTTCTCTTCCAACGGTCTCGTGGTATAATTGCCGTTAAGCAGGAGCAGTAGTCATAATGAGCATCAGCCAGAAACAAAATGTTGGATCGCTGAGGTTCTTCCTCTTCGACCGACCGCTCCATCCGGAGCTGTTCCAGATATATCACGACCACCATATCATCAAGAAAGCCTACGAGGCCCAGATATGGGTGACCGGCTGTACGCACGTCATAAGCTTCCACCGAGAACGGAGTTCCATCGTCGAGGTCACCGCGGGTCCCGACAACTACCTGCCCCAGCGCGGGCAACTGCTTGAGATTCCATTTAGAGGCGAGAAAGATCACGAGTTCAAACGTGCCGAAGACATCAACTACATGATGAACTTCCAGGTCGAACGAATGAGCCCGGCCGTGTACTCAAAAACCCACCACGACCTCGCCCGACTGGGCGCTCAGCGGGGACTGTTCGTCCCGTTCCCCATGTGGATGGCCGACTCGCTGACGCCGTTCACGTACATCGACTACGAGGCCAAGGTCAACGGGTTGCATGTGTTCACTTTCCACGCCTTCCCCGGCGAATTGACGATCGTCAAGACCCAGTCGATCTTCGAACTGTCCTGACGCTTCTTCTTCGCCGGTTGGATTTTTCTATCCCACGCGGACGCGTTTGCCCCTACAATCCCCCTCGTCGGGCCGCGATGGCTCACCGGCCCAAGCACCAGCGACCCAACGCAGGAGCAGTGAATGTCGCAAGAAAGCTTGACCATAACCAGCATGGGCGATATCGCGGTGGTCACGTTCCTAGAAACCACCGTGCTGGACCTTTCCACATCCGAGGACGTCAGGAAAAACCTGCTCAAACTCGCCGACAGCCCGCCTCCGCCGAAGATCATCGTCGACTTCTCGGCCGTGCGATTCCTGGCCTCGCGAATGCTGGGAGTGCTGGTTGAACTCAGCCGACGGGCCGAAACCGGCAAGGGCAAAGTCATCATCACCGGCCTGCACGGAGACGTTGCGAAAATATTCAAGATCACCAAGCTCAGCAGGCTACTTAACTGCGCCGCCAACCTCGACGACGCCACCGGCCTGCTCGGCGAAATTGGAAGCTAGTCAGGCCCCACCGCGCCTGCGGCGAGTCCCGACTGGCCCAACAGGGAGGCGCAACCGATGTCTAAATCCAGCCTGGTCATCACCGAAACAAATGACGCATGCGTTGTGGATTTTCGCGACGAGAGCGTTCTGGACGGCACGACCGTTCCCGCCGTCACCGAAGACCTCTTCGACCTCGTGGACAATCGAGGCCACGCGAAAATTCTTCTGGACCTCTCGGCCGTGCGATTGCTGTCATCGGCGATGATCGGCACACTGGTCGCCCTGCACAAGAAGGCGGTCGATCGCGGCGGCGAGGCGGTACTGTGCGGGCTCTCGGGCAATCTCTTCAAGGTCTTCCAGGTCTCCCGCCTGGATATGGTGCTTCGGTTCGCTCCGTCCGCTCAAGCGGGCGAGCGATTCTTCGATGAAGCGCCCGGGCAGGCTCCGGGATCGTCGCCGATCGAATCGGTCCCACCTGGCCGATGGGCGAGAATCGTCGCCAGGCAGGTCCGCATCATGTTCTCCGGAGCCTTGATCCTCGTTCCCCTGGCCATTACTGTATGGGCGGTCTGGGCCATGGGCGCCTGGCTGGATGGGCTGGGGGCAAAGCTCTTCACCAAAGACGCCAAGCCGCCCACCGGAATCGGGGCGCTCATAATCATCGGCGCGATCTACATCGTGGGCCTGCTTACGCAGATCTGGGTGTTTCGCGGCGCGTTCGGTCTGGTCGAGCGCCTGTTCACACGCCTGCCGGGCGTCAAGATGATTTACGAATCAGTTCGCGACCTGCTGAAACTCTTCGGTGGAAACTCGCAACAGATGGGCCGGGTCGTACAGTACAGCGTGCCCGGCACGGACATGTCGCTACTGGGAATACTGACCAACGAAAACCCATTCGGCCTACCGCTTGACAACCCTCACCGCAAGGTCGCCGTGTACGTGCCATACAGCTACATGTTCGGCGGGCCGACGTTCTTCGCCTCGCCAGAGCACATCGTCGAAGTGGACATGACCGTCGAGCAGTGCATGAAAACCGCCGCCACCGCCATGGTCGGCACCCAGGCCATCGTGGCCCAATCGCCAAAGGAAAAGTGAGCGACGACTTGCAGCCGCCGATCCGTACCCCAGAGGCCTGTTCGCCTCAGCGAACAGATTCTCCCGGCCTGTACTCCTTCACCGTGCCATCCTTGTCCGTGTAGATGATCCCCGGCTTGGGCGGGGCGGGACCCGTCGTCGGCTGGGTGCCTGGCTGGGTCGTCGCCGCAATGCGAGGCTGGCGCCGCTGGGAAAAAAGCCAGTCCCACGCCGCCTGGCTGTCGTAAACCTGAGGCCAGCATTTTGTTGGCGCCCCTGCCAGAATGGTGAACGTCACACTGCCTCCCGCAGCCTTGAGGGCATTGGCCATTGCACGCGGGTAGCGCAGGATCGGGCTCTTCTCGCCGGCGAATACCCAGACCGGCACGTGGGAAAAACTCGCCGCCGAGTTCGGATCGCCCCCACCGCTTACCACCACGGCCCCCGCCCACATGTTCGGGTCCGCCTTCAACGCGTTGAAGGCGCCGAACCCGCCCATCGCATGGCCCGTCACATAAAGACGGTTGGGGTCCAGGCCAAACTCCCGACCAAGATTATCCACCATCTCCAGGAGAACCGTCATCGACGGGAAGTGCTTCCGCCCCCGCTTCGGCTTGGTGTTGCCGTATGGCTTGTCGCCCCACCAGTTGGGACTTTGCGGAACCAGAACGAAACTGGGATATCGCCGCCGCATCTCCGGCCTGGCCAAGACGCCGGCCGGGTAAGTCGCCCGAAGTTGCAGGCTGTTGCCCCGGCCCTCGCCTGGAATCCCGTGAAGGCAAACCACCAGCGGATAAGCCTTGCCCTCGGTATAGCCGTTGGGCTTGAGCAGGCGGTACTGCATCGAGCGACCATCGAGTGTGGTGAACGTCAGCGGCGCATACACCTTCATCAGCATGGCAACGTCCGGCCCCTGATCCTTATGGCCGCCGGGCACCTTGGTCGTGCCAGCTCGGCCGGGCACAGCGCGCCCCCTGGCGGGCCTGGCCTGGGCGAGGCAAACCCCCGCCACCACCAGCAGCATCGACACCGACAAAGCACTTCTCGCGATTCGATCCATCTGCATCTCCCGGTAACGCTGAACCGCCCGACAGCCATCGACGCCCACGCGTCCAATCGCCCGGGCCGACACCGCAACCATCCGCTATCGATTATAACCGATCCAACGCAAACGGGTAGCGGCAGCCGGTTTGATAAGCCACAGTTCGCGTGGATTGCTGTGACCGCAGCGCAGGGAATCCCAGGGAAGCCGCGTAAGGTCGGTCGCTTGCGTCACCACAACCTGATTCGGCAAGACGTCACATGGAGCAGCCCCATCGGGTATAATATCGCATGCAGCAAATGACGTGGAGCACTTACGCCCCTCTCGTATCGCCATTACATACCCTATAGGGTATAAATAACATTGACTCCATGGCAATAGTAGCCGAAGATACGGTATGAACGGCAATATAGTACCCGATAGGGGCAACCATGGACATAGCCAAAGAAGTAATAGAGATGCGTAAGGCAGCCGGGCTGACCCAGACCGAGCTTGCCGAACGGGCAGAAGTTGGTCTGCGATTCATTCGCGAGTTAGAAAAGGGCAAACCCACCGTTCGGCTGGATAAGGTCACCCAAGTACTCTCGCTTTTCGGTTGTGAACTCGGCGTCAGGATGAAGCCATGAAACGCCAAGTCGACGTATTCTACCGCGACCGCCTGGCGGGCCGATTGACTGAACTTAGCGATGGGTATCGATTCGTCTATGACGAATCGTACCTGGCCGATGGCGAGCCCGTTTCGCTTACCTTGCCTCTTCATGCCCAACCGTATGAGTCCGAAACGCTGTTTCCCTTCTTCGTCGGCCTGGTGCCGGAAGGCTGGTATCTCAAGATCGTCTCCCCCACGATCAAGGTGGATGAGCATGACATCTTTGGTATGCTCATCAAGACGTGCGGAGACTGCATCGGGGCTGTGAGTCTGCGGGAGGTCACCGAGAGTAATGATTAACTACGACGTCAAGACGCTCCGGGCGATGTTCGGAAGACCCATCCGCCCAACGATCCCCATCTCGCTGGACCAAGTCGCCATGGAAGCGCGCAAGATGGCTGGCAAGTTGAGCATCTCAGGCGTGCAGCCCAAGCTGTCCATCCGCCTCATTGAAGACCGCCTGGAACCGGTCCAACGGGATGGCGAGTTCATTCTTAAACCGCAGACGCAGGAGTTCCCCGAGCTTCCGCAGAACGAGTATCTCTGCATGCGAATGGCCCAACGGTTTGGGCTGAACACCGCGCCGTGCGTCTTGCTGGAATTGGCCGACAATACACCGGCGTACGTGGTAAAACGCTTTGACCGCTTTAAGAAGGGCCGGCGCATCGGCAAACTCGCCTGCGAAGACATGCAGCAGATACTCGGCGGGCCGAGCAAGTACGCCGGTAGTCACGAGCAGATCGCCAAGGCGATCCAGGAGCACTGCCGTTTTGCCCCGCTTGAGTTGCAGCGTTTCTTCGAAATGACGATCTTGAACTTCGCCATCGGAAACGGCGACGCCCACAGAAAGAACTTCTCTTTGCTGACCAGCAAAAGCGGTACCGTCGCCTTGAGCCCCGCCTACGACCTGGTCTCGTCGCGGTTGGTGATCCCCGAGGAAAACGCGGAACTCGCCCTGGCCATAAACGGAAAGCGAAACCG
>CAZMBZ010000186.1:0-10356 GCA_964564285.1 uncultured Planctomycetaceae bacterium
AACATCCATCTTCACGACCCTGACAGCCATCGACTCGCATCCCTTCCAAAGCCCCGCCCGTCAGCCCCGGCCGGACACCGCGCCCGACCCCACCGGCCCCAACCAGTCTAAGCCCCCCACTGCCCCCGCGTCAAAGACCGTGTCGCCCCAAAGCCACCTTCTTCCATTCCATCCCCAAAAGCGTACAGTTCCATCTGGTTGAGACCGAACATTCCAATATTGATGCGACACAACTCCATCCCCCCCTTGTCGCCCGCCGACTGCCGACTGCCGACATAGCATCAAACAAGAAACCGCCAAACCGGACGCACCGTCAGCTTCCCCTGCTGGCATTTGTCATTCGTCATTTCCCATTAGCCATCCGCCGCCACGTTCACGACGGCACCGTCATCTGGTCACGACTCCCAACCCAATAGGATACGAGGCATAGATGCCCAATAGAGCACAATGAGAAGGAGTAGGCCCAGGCCGAAATAGGCCCAGCGCGACGCTGGGACGCCTGCCTTGGCCATTACAGCTTGGCGGCTGGCGTGTCTGGCGGGAGTGGAGTATACTGCGACCATGGAAGCCTCGGGGAATATCAATCGCCAGGCCGCGTTGCGGGCGCTGTCGTACGCGGCCCTGCGTCGACGGTCGGCACGGCTGGGGCGGCTCCGCTCCGCCAAGCTTGGCCTGTCCAAGACGTGGTCGCCGGATCCACGAATGTTCTCTCTGGAGCCTGGGACGCCTTACGGATTGAATCAGGATCGCGCGGCGGTGCATCCCCCGATTACGACCTGCCGCCACTAACGGAGACCTTCGGGAAAGCGTGTGGCTAGCTGAAGAACTTGGCGAGCCATTGAAACAGGAGTAAAGGACAATGGTAACGGTACGGGTTTTCTGCGCCATCTGCTTTAGTCTTGTGAGTTGTAACCAGCATTTGTCGGGGAGCGGCGAAAAGGTGACTCGATCCAAAAATGCGATACGGGCCATGTGGAAGACCTTCAGAGTCGCTGAGGACATCTCAAAGCAACCGCCACCAACTACCATGCGAGAACTGGTAGACTGGGTAGCTGAAGGAGCTGGACGACGTCACGGCAATATTTATATTGACCACACGGCCAAGACAATTGTTGATGTGTGTGGCAGGAATATTGTTCTCGTGACAAAGGACGACCCCCTGGTAGCCTTGGGCAGTGCGGGGGCGGATGGCGTATGGAGAGGCGGCCAAGGGGACGACATTGTTGTCGCCCGTAAAGACGTTATCGGGAAGAGGCTATAGGCCGGTGGCATTCTTTCAGGACCTGTCGATTTAAGATTTCGTAATTCGATCTTCAAGTTGGAACGTATCGGAGGCAGTAGACATGCGGAAGCAAGCAGCGATCTTCACGGCGGGCCTTTTCATCCTCGGCATGGCCGCGGGCGTCTTCGCCGCCCCGACCGTCAAGAAGGGCCCCGAGCCGCTGACGGACGAGCAGAAGCAGGAGATCAAGAAGCTCTCCGACGATTTCCGCCAGGCAACGAAGGCCGCGGCGCGCCTCGCTCCGCTGAAGAAGATCGTCGCCATGGGCCCCGAGGCGACGCAGACGGCCTGCACGCTCGTCGACGAGGCCATGACTGCGCAGGAGAAGCTCTACTTCGACCTGCTGGACAAGAACACCCACGCCGCGTACATCAAACGCCTCTGCATACTTCGCGACGGCCACATCCGCAAGGTCCAGTACATGCGCCGGCTGTGGAAGGACTATCTCGAACACACCTCCGACCAGAACGAGTTCCAGAAAAACTTTCTCAAGCCGGTCTGGGACGTGGCGGAGTTTCTCCTGGTCCGGCCGGATCAGATGACCGACTCCGAGATCGTCAAGCAGCGCAAGGTCCTGTTCGAACTGGCCAAGTACCGTAGCGCCTGCCGCAAGGCCGCCGGGCTCAGCAAGGACCCGACCGTCGGCAGGAAGAGTCCGACGGGCATCGACATTCCGCACCTCGACCAGCCGCCGACCATCGCCGACTACATCTCGTTGTTGGACCGCACGATGGTGCTGGGCGGGTCGTTCGCTCTCGAGGGCGGCAAGACGGTGCTGCTGAAGAACCTCGACGTGTTCAAGAAGGTCGATGTGCAGGAGTCGGAGTTCGTCATGTACTGCGACACGGTTCGGATGCTGGTCGGCTCGGTGGCGTGGTTCGGCGACGAACTGGTCTGCGCCGCGACGCGCGACCACTCGACCGACCGCGTCAACAAGGTCGCCAGCGGGCACATGTCCACGGTTGAGGGTAAGCACGGCTTCACCGACCGGCTCAAGCGCATGGGCGCTCCGTGGTGCGGATCGGAGGGGGCGGGCGGCGGCAGCAACGGGCCCAACTACGCCCGCGGCCTGAGCTACGGCGGTGGGCACACGCACCCGCTGTACTCGATCAAGCGAAACTTCACCGGCGTGGGCCGGCGCGGCAACTGCTACACGAGCAACTACGGCACGAAGAAGGACCTGCTGCATCCCTGCCCGGTCACCGAGGGCGAGCTGTTCATGCCGCCGGGCCTGACCAAGGCCGATATCAAGACGCCCGAGCTGCTGGAGATCTACCAGTTCCTCAAGGACGAGAAGTTCGCCGACGCCTACGCGATGATCACCCCGCTGAAGCTCAAGGACGATTTCGACAAGATGATCCTGCGGTTCTTCTCCGGGTGGGTGACGGCCGATCTGAACTGGTTCCTCCAGGCCGCCAACGCCATCGCCATGGTCGGCGACATCTACGAGGTGCAACTCCGCTTCGAGGACGCCAAGAAGAAGTTTACCGGCATACCGGCGTTCGACAAGAAGGCGGCCGTCCTGGAGCGGCTGCTGGCCGGCAAGAAGATGCAAGCCGAGTTGGAGGCCGGCAAGGCGTATCGCCCGATCGCCCGCGGGATCATCAAGGACATTCGCGACAAGAAGCTCGACAAGGACGCCGCCCGCAAGCGGCTCGACGATTTCGTCAAGCAGTACCCCAAGACCATCTACGCCGAGGCGGCCATGTACCAGCCCCCGGCCGACACCACCGGCCACAACGACACCGGCGTGGACCCGATCGGCTACTTCCTCAGCAAGAACCACGACCTGCCGAAGTACGCCTACTACACCTACGGCCTGGAAGTTTCCGACGAATGGCCGCCAAAGAAGTAGTCCGCTGAAACGTTTAATGTGGCGGCGCGGCGGGCAGAAGGCTATCAGGGTTCAGGAACCGTTGTTATCCTATTGCGAGCGACAGGTTGACACAACCGGTTGGGCACGCTTGGTTAACGACATAGTGATGGGCGGGAGCACAATTGTGCAGCGTGGATGTGCTTGCAGCATCGTCACTTCTGACGACGTGACCGTACGCGGTGGCCGCGGGGATGGCGATAACGGTGTCAATGCTGGCGCGGCCTCCATCTTCCGTGCCGTCAACGCCGGCCTGTTCAAGACGTGCTCGCCGAACCCACGCGGCAAGTCCTGGTCCTGGTCGCTCAGCCCGACCGGCAACTGGTCGTCCTTCACGGCCGACGGCGTCGCGCAGACCCTCACGTACAACAACGCCAACGAGATCAAGGCCCTCAGCCGAAAACTGAAACTAGACCTGACAATTCGCCCCCGAGGCCGACCGAAAAGACAACCGCCCCACGCGGCAGGCGCACAATAATAAGCACGGAAGTACTGTAAAAACAAATATATAAAACAGTTACACCCCGTTCTCTGCTGGCCCGTTTTCTGTTCTCGAGGTCCGGCTGAATGGCAAGGAACTTGGAGTCGTATGGACAGCCCCTGGCAGATGGATATCACGCAGGCGGTAAAGCCAACCGGGAACATGCTCGAAATTGATACAGTCAATCTCTGGCCCAACCGTTTGATCGGTGACGCCAGACTACCAAAAGAGAAACGCCTAACCATGACAAACGTGTTGAGGTATAAGGTAAAGTCGCCGTTGATACCATCTGGATTGTTGGACCCGGTCATGATTATGTCGCGCGGAATGGACAAACAATAACCAGTCTATGAAGAACACGAACCACGGTCATGTGGAGACACGAAGTATGAATAGTATTGAAAGCATAGGCATGATGGTTTTGTTGCTGATGGCAGCAACGTGCGTTCAGGGAGCGGCGAAGAGCAGTGATGGCGCCCCCGGCTGGCCCAGCCGCGATCCGCAGCTGGATGCCCTGCCGGGCTTCCGCACTCCGCCACCGGGATATGGCGAAGTGCCCTTCTGGTGGTGGACCGGCGACAGGCTCGACGTCGATCGCATGATCTGGCAGATCAGAGAGTTGCACAAGAAGGGCATCAGCGGCGTTCAGGTCAACTACTCCCACTACGACACACAGGGCTGGCTGACCGAAAACGATCCCCCCGACCTGTTCACTGACGAATGGTGGGACGTCTACTCGAAGATCTCGGCCGAGTGCGGCAGGCTTGGCATGGGTATCGGCATGAGCACGTACACCATCGACTGGCCTCGCGGGGCGAAAAACCTGTTTTACAAATTGTTCTACAGCAAGTCCAAGTTGAATGCGATCGAGCTGAGGACGGGGAAGAAGCAACGTTTGCGAGGTGGCGAGACGAAGACGGTCACCTGCTCGAACGACCAGTTTGCGGCACGCGCCTATCGTATCAAAGATGGGAAGTTGCTTCGAGGCGGTGTTGATCTGGCTACCTTTATCAAGGACGGCCGGATAACCTGGACCGCGCCGGACGGCGAATGGGAGATCTGGACCTTCTGCGCGGTACGCAAGGCAGGTTCGCTCAATCCGCTCATGGTGGAAGCCGGCGACACGGTCATTCGCGGTTTTTTCCAAAAATTCCAGGACCACAACCCCGGCAAATCCTCAAAGGGTCTGAACTACTTCTTCAACGATGAACTGCACATAGGTCTCGGCAAGTTCGCGTGGAACCCGGACTTTCCTGAGGAGTTCCGCCGGCGCAAGGGCTACGACCTTCTTGATGTCCTGCCCGGGATGTGGGGCGACATGGGTGACATTACACCCAAGGTTCGCATGGACTATGCAGACGTCCGCATGAGCCTGATGGAGGAGCGCTACTTCAAACCGATCTACGACTGGCATGCCTCGCGCGGCATGATCTTCGCCTGCGACAGCGGTGGTCGGGGAACGAATCCGTACGAGTTCGGCGACTACTTCCGCGCCACCCGCTGGTACTCCGCCCCCGGACATGACACGCCGGGGGGGAGTGCCGACCTGATCAAGGGCAAGGTCTCGTCATCCATCGCCAACCTGTACCGGCGGCCGCGCGTATGGCTCGAGGGCTACCACAGCATGGGATGGGGTGCCACACCCGAGCGGTTGATGTTTGCTACGCGGGAGAACTATCTTTACGGCTGCACGTTACTCAACCTGCATGGTCTCTATTACACGACCTACGGGTCGCATTGGGAATGGGCGCCCCCGTGCTATCACTTCCGGATGCCATACTGGGCGCATATGCAGGTGTTTCTGGGATATTTCGATCGCCTGTCCTACCTCATGAGCCAGGGACACTTGGCGTGTGATGTAGCAGTGGTCTACCCGGTCGCGCCGTACGAAGCGGAAATGGACGGCAGGAAGGCCAAGAACATGGCGTTTGATATGGGCCGTCGGCTTTTGCAGGCCGGCATCAATTTCGAATTCATCGACAATGACTCGCTGGCCCGCGCCAAGGTCAAGAACGGTCGGCTTGTGGTAGAAGCGGCCGGTGCGTCGTATCAGGCTTTGGTCGTTCCAAACATGAAGGCGGTGCGCTGGCCGACGATCGAGAAGGCGGTGGCGTTCGCAGAAGCTGGCGGCAAGGTCTATTCCGTGGGCGTTCTGCCGTTCGTATCGGATCGTGCTGGCCGCAACGATTCACAGCTTGCTGCGATGAATGACCGCGCGTTCAAACCGGATTACCGGATGACGAGCGCCGCAGCGGCAGTCCAGGCAATAGCCGGTGCGTTCATCCAGGATGTTCAGAGCGCTGGTCGCCCCGTGCGTGCATTACATCGCAAAGTCGGCCCGCGCGACGTCTACCTCGTGATGGACGCCGCTCCCGGCAGCGTGGTCGAGTTTCGGGCGAAAGGTGCAGCAGAGCTCTGGGATCCGTGGAACGGCAAAACGCAGCCGCTACGTCTCGTCAAAACGACAGAGACCGGAACCCGATTGTCGCTGCCGCTGGAGACCCATGAGGCCCAGATCGTTGTGTTCACTCCAGGCAAAGCGCACGTCGATCCGCCCGCAGCCGACGCCCGGCCGTTGTTGCAGAAGACCTTGCCCGATCAATGGACCGTTTCATTTGAACCAACCATGGATAATCGCTACGGCGACTTCCGCCTGCCCGTAACCCCGGACAACAAAATGATCGGTGTGGAAGCACGTCGGTTCGCTTGTGCGACCGAAACGAAGGCTCTGGCCAATACTGCGATGTTGCCCCAAACCGACGACCGTGGTTGGACCAGGCAACTCCACGGCTACGGCCCTAAGTTCTACGTACTCGGTCCGGTTCCCGACAGCGTCGACGCCGAGGCGCTGGACGTCAATCTGGCTGTATTGAAAACGCTCGATCCCACGGTTCCGATCAAGATTGGCGACAACACGCTCGCATGGAAGACCTACGACTTCTCCTGGCGCTTTGGTAAAGAAGGCGACCCGGGGCATCAGGGCTATCACGGTTTGAAGCGTACGGTTACGGACGACTTCATCTGTCTCGGCAAGCAAACAGGCGCATTGAACGAGACCCGCTATGTCCAGGAGCCCGGCGGCAAACGTTACTATCTCTGGACCTCGGCGACCACACCCAAGGCAGTCTCCGCATCGATTCAGATCAGCCAGGGCCCGCCCAAAGACAAGACCCACACGTCGCGGGTGATCACGCCTGCCGCAGTGTACATCAACGGCGCACGGGTCAACGACTTGGCCAAACCGGTGTCCCTGCGATCCGGCGCAAACCCCACACTCATCCGCTACGACAATGCCGGACGCGGCCATTTCGTCCTACGCCAAAGCAATGTTGCAGCGCCGCAAACTCGCGCCACGCTGGCCATGCGCTGGTACAACGATCGGGGCGTTCTCCCGTTCGATATACATGCTGGTGCCCAACCGACGGAATGGTTTCGCTTCCTGTCTGCCCCCGGCACAACCGCGATCCGCGTTCAGGCGCGCGGCGAGGTCCAGGCATGGATCGACGGCAAGCCCATGATCGACAAGGGCAACGGGCGTTTCGTCGCTGCCGAAGTGGCGAAGACTACAGCTGTTGTTGCGCTCCGGATCGTACCTGAAATCGGATGCAGCGGCGCATCGGCAATTCCCGAGCCCGTCGCTGTAGAGACAAACGGCTCAGGCGTCCTTGGGTTCGGTGATTGGTCCACCGTTGGCATTCTCAACAACTACTCCGGCGGCGTTCGGTATCGAACTGCATTCACCCTCACCGCCGACCAGGCCAAGGGCAAGGTTGAGATCGATCTCGGCAGCGTCGTTGCCACCGCTGAGGTCCATGTCAACGGAAGGAAGGCCGGTATCCGTGTCGCCCCGCCATGGCGACTGGATGTCTCCGGTCTACTCAAGCCCGGTGACAACACCGTCGAGGTCCTTGTCTATAACACCTTGTCCAACCACTACCAGACGATCCCATCGCGTTACCGCGGCAGGCCGATCTCGGGGCTCATGGGGCCCGTGCGTCTGTTGTCGCGGGACTGGAAGACCGGGGAGCGATAGGGGTCAGGAATCATTCCTCTAATATTGCGAGCGACGTATTAACACAACAGCCTGTGTGCAATATGGTTAAGACATAGTGATGGGCGGAAGAACAATTGTGCGGCGCGGCCGTGGTTGCAGCATCGACACTTCTGACGACATGACCGTACTCGGTGGCCCCGGGGACTGCGATAACGGGCTGGTGGCATGGTCCCAAAGCCCTTGGAAGCGGCACCATGCTTTCGGGTGCTTTTGCCGGAAGCATACTCCATGTGCGAACTTGGCAGGACAAGGCCACAGTGGAATCACGAGCGTCCGGGGGACATGCTTCCGCAAACGGCCGCGGAAACATGGCACCGCAGAGGCCGGAATCGACCGGGAGAATGCCACCTGCCCTACGTGGACTACTACAACAACGAGCGGATTCCTTCGGCCCTGAACTACCAAATCCCAATGGAAGTCGCGGCCACGCTTATCACCCGTGTTGTCGCATTAACGTGTCTTGTTTTGGAGGCAGCGCTGGGCACAGTTGCGGGGCTCCCGTGCCTGGAGGGCGCCTTCTGCTGATCTGAACGTCAGCAGTACTGACTGGCGAAAATCATGAATACGCTCGATGTCCATGTGTAGGCGCTATCGTAGTTGCCGGCGCCTGTCTTTGCGTCGAAGTTTTCGTAGAAGCCGTTCTCCACACACATCCTGCAGAATGCCCGGACGATGGTCTTCGCCAGATCATCCTGGCCGATATCAAGCAGGCCGGTCACTATGAGCATGGTCGACGGCGCCCAGATCGGGCCGCGCCAGTAGCCGTTGTCCGTGTACTGGCTGCTGGTTGGTTTTTCGGTGGCCAGTCCCCACTCGGTCAGGTGCTCGCGAATCCGCGCGACCAGGGCGGTGGTGATGTTCTCGGGCAGGCGATTTCCCAGCACCATCGGCATGCAGGTTATCAGGCTTTCGCATTCCACGATCTCCCCCGAGGGGCGCCGCATCCCGACGAAATGGTCTCCCTTCCAGAGTTTCTCAACCAGCGCGGAGAGCATGACGTCGCGCTTCTGCCGCCAAGTCGTGGCCTGGTCTTCCCTGTTCATTGCATGGGCGATATCCGCGAGAACTTCGAGCTGTAGAATCAGATACGCCGCATGATCGGGAGTGACAATCGGAACGCCCTTGTCGAAGATGCTGGAGTTGTCCCAGCCGCTGTCGAATCCATGAGTGTAAAACGGAAGCTCATCACCGGGCCAGGTCCAGTGGTCGCAAAGCCAGTTGCTCCACTTGGACAGGTACTCGTAGGCCTCCAGAAGGCGCTCGGGCGTCATCATGGCCGGGTTCTCATCCCACATCCTGCGGAACGCCCAGCCCTGAACCGGCGGGTTCGAGAACGTATACCGGATATCCCTGTCGTTCATGCTCGATGGGCACTTGCCAAATGGATCCTGCCTGTCAGCCATGACGATAAACTGATCCCACGCGAGGTCGGGATCGTGGCGACAATGCGCCATGGCATTGAAGACGTGATCCCAGTGGTAGACATTGCACATGCCCATCTTGGACATCAGCATGGTCCGGCGCGTCAGATACCCTCGCGGCTCGACCGTCGCGGACCAGTTCACGTAGCCGGCCAGGTCACGGGCGGGCTCGTACTGGGGAGCTACTTCGGGCAAACCCTTTGTCCACCGGGCATACTCCTGGGCGACTTCCTCGCGGCAGGCGTCGAAGGCCGGGCGCTCGGGCCGAACCCACGTCGTTAAGAATTCATCGATGGCCGCCTCGAACTCGCCGTCGCCGTCAGGCGTGAGCAGCGCCACCATTCGGCTGGACTCGTAACAGAAGCCCTTGCCCTTTTGCCAGGGAGCATCGACGGTCATTTGTCCTTCGAGCGTCTCCAGGGCAATCTGCACGCCGTGATTCGACATGTTGAACGCCCAGGCGCCGCCGGGAAGCTCCCATGCGGTGGTCCAACGCTCCTTCGGCACTTCCAGCCGCAGCGAAACACCCCGTCCCCGGACGCGGACCGTGTTCCTGCCGGAAAACGCGAAAGCCACCTCGCCGCCGCCGGAGGGCTTCAAGATGAGCTCGCTTGGCGTGGCGAGTGTCTCGAAGGCAAGCGCCTCGCCATCGCGGACCGGGTCGATCCTGAAAGCTCGCGGACTCTTTCCGTGGTGCGTGTGCAGGTACAGCCCCTTGCCCATCTCGCCCCAATCAATGATCGATAGCGAGAAGTAGGAACCGAATCGGCTGAACGGGCATTTGGCGATATCAAACTGCGGGGCCATCGTTTTCTCCTTCGACGCCCAGGTTGTCGTAAAAGGCCTCATCGAGGCCATAGTAGGTTGATGAGTGGTCTTCGATTGGGATCAGGTCCACCAGGAGACAGGCGTTCTTTTCGAGCGTGACATCCAGGTGGGCCAGGCCGTCATTCCTGGTGAGGGCGTGGTATTTGCATGCCGGCCTGGACGACTCCCGCAGCAAGGCGATTTGTTCACGGGATGGGTTGCGCTCGCGCCCCAGGAGTTTCCATGTGCCGTACGGGTTGCCATGGGTCTCATCAACCAGCAGCGTTCGGGCTGCATAGGTGTTTCCGTCATCGGGCACAGCCAGTCGGCAGGTGTACTGCTGGGAATCGAGCGCCCGGTTGTTGGGGTTCCACATGACGCCCACGAGATGGCCATCATCACGTCGGGTAAACAGCGATCGCGGCGAGCGGTGGAGAA
>CAZMBZ010000187.1:0-10337 GCA_964564285.1 uncultured Planctomycetaceae bacterium
CGGCGTTGACAGGGCGTCTGACTGACGCACAATCCAAGGCGTTGGCTGCGATGGGTCCGGCCGACGCCCTGCCGCTGCCGCCGCGGTAGAACGGACACAGGGCCCAAGCCGTACCAGTCCGTCGTGCCGTCGGAAAGCGTCACCGGTGAAAAGGCGATGTGCCCCACCACTTGGCCCTGGACTTCGGCCACCAGCGAGATCGTAAGAGCATGGGCTTGGCGCAGCTCGGCGATGATGAATTGCTCGGTGTGCCGGCTGATCTCCAGGGCGAGGAAAGCCGCCTCGGTCACCTCGGAAATCCGGCTCACGTCGGCAGGGGTTTCTTCCCTGATACGTATCTCGTCTTTCACTGGTCGACCTCTCTCGGGGACAGTTGTGGTCGGGCGGTTCCGGCAGGGCTGCGACGTTTTGGTCCCGCCCATTGATTTCCGGGGACGCTTTATACAATTCCCGGGTCGGCGGCGGTAAAGGGTAAAGGCAAGAACATCCTCCACCGATCAAGCGCCCAAGAACCCGGCCGTGATTTGGAGCCTGTCTGCCGAAGGCAGGCCTGTCTGCCGAAGGCAGGTGCGGGGAGCTCTCACCGCTCTTGAGACGACGAAGCCGCAGGCGAAGACGCTTTCAAACGTCGCGGAGCGACGAAGGCAACGGCGAAGGCAACGGCGAAGGCAATGGCAGCAGAAACGGCAGCAGAAGCAGAAACGGCATCGCTCCGCGACATGTCAAAGCGGCGAGAGCTCGCCGCACTCCAAATTTCCGACGCGGCCGGGGCGGTCGGGTCAATGTCGAGCTGGAGGCCGGGACGAAGCGTAAGTTTTTTTCGCGGGGGCCGCGGAGGCGCGCGGAGGCCGCAGAGAGCGCAGAGGCGAAAAGGGCTGAGGAAGAACCTCATATATAGAACAATAGATATAACTCTTCTTTTCTTTCTCTGCGTCATCGGCGTTCTCCGCGAGAGACATGCTTCGGAACAGGGGTCGAGATGGGCATCGAGACGGGGGTCGAGATGGGGGATTTTGGGTGCTAACCTGGACAATCTGGGGCGGGGTTTTAATTGTCTGGCCACGGGTGGTTCTTGTCTTGTTTTCGCTGGTTCTTACGCGCGACTTGTCGCTTCTTAGTGCTCTCTTGCGGCTTCGCGGGGGATTTTGGCGCTGTATTGGTGGTGGGACGAGGTGGGTTTGTTCTGATTTGGCGGGTGGAAGGGTCGGCTATGCGTGGTGAAGCGTGGGGGAAGGGTGTTTTTGGCGGGAGATTGGCGGGGGATTGGGGCGGTTTTGTTGTGGATTGAGTCCTTCGCGGGGTGGGGAAAGAGGCGTTTTCGGCTGGGCTGGGCTCTGTTTAGCGGGCCGTAACGTGCTTTACGTGTGGGTTTTGCGCTCAACTATGGGGTATTTAACCCCTGTGCGGCACCTAGCCGGGTGTCTGGCGCGGCTGGGGGTATCGCTTTGGGGGGTGGCTCGGCGTATTCGGCGCGTATTCTGCGCGTCTTGGCATTCCTTGGCATTCTTTGGCGTTTTTGACCAAACGACTTGGTCAAACGACTTGGTCAAATGACTTGGTCAGACGCCTTGGTCAAAAAGCCGATTCGCGCGTCGAGTCAGCCGGGGATTTTCGCCGATCGTTCGAGCACTTCGCCGACTGCCGCTTGGGGGCTGGATGCCCCGGGCGGGACTCCAACGGTCAGGCGTCGGCGGTCTCGATGGACCATGCCTGCGCCAGGGCGTCGGCGAGCTACTTTATCTTCTTGGGCTTGCAGAGCTTGCCCTTTTTCTTGGCAACGGCGCCGCAGCACTTGCAGCGAAAGTTCCCGGGTTTGTCTTTGGCTTTATTCTTGTTCTTGAGGCACATAATCGGACCTCGCCTATGCAAACCTCAACGCGGGCCGGGCTACGGGTGCGCCCTGGCCACTGCTTAATCATAGGCCCGGCGAACTCTCGTCGGAGCGATACAGGCCTACGGATTCCGTAAACTCGTCGTTAAGTCCAATCGCCCCCAGACGATGCTCGCGGCGGAACGAGATGATAAGGGCCGGCATGCCAGCCAGCCAGATCGCCAGGCCCGCCAGGTGCAATGCATCATGGACAGGCCAGTACCTGAAGTTGGCCGCCGCCGCCACGGTAGCTATTCCGACAATGGTAAGCAGCATGCCAACCGAGGGCAATCGCCGATCGGTGCCCCGGGCCTCGACGTATCGTCCGAAAGCCAGTTGCACTGCGATGACCATGCCCATCATAACGAACATCTGCAAGGCCCAGCCAAAGCCCGGAGCGGGAAGGTTCCATGCCTTCTGCCGCCAGATCGTGCAGATCAGCAGCGCCGATGGCAGGCTAAGCCCCGCCAGCAACTCCCTGCCGCGCCGGCCAAGGAACAGCCCCCCCGCCAGCAGCGCCGCCGCCGGGACGCGAAGGTCGTCTATCAGGCGCGTCGGTACGGGCGCCAAACCGTTATCGATCAGCAGCGCCGCCCCGCCCAGCGCCGCCAGCACACCCGATGCCGTCAGCGCCGCCGTCAGCGTCAGCCGGCGCGGGAACTTCATTCCCATCCACACAGCCCAGTCCACGCCTACGAGCACGAGCATCGCCGCGAGGTATATCCCCGCGACCAGGATCACGCGAATGGCCAGAACGCCCGTGCTGTGCCAGAAATATACGTCGAACGTATGTTCATCAACCGTTATCTGCCTGCCTGGCACGAGCGAACCCACCAGCCAGACCACACCCACACCAACGAGGCCGGTGACAAGCGGGCTCGGCACGCCCACCAGCCCCACAAGCAGCCCGTTGACCAGACCAATGGCGAGCCCAGCCAAACCGGCGACGACAAAGGCCGTCGGCACGCCATAGCCGGAGTTTATCATCGCCGCCGCCACCACCCCGCCGAGCCCAGCCACCACCCACACGCTCAGGTCAATCGCACCGCAACGCAACGCCAGCAGAAACCCCAGCGAAAGCAGCAGGAGGTTCGAGGTCATATGACCGGCGACCATGTGCAGAAAATTGACCCTCGCCAGATCCCAGGCGGGAATGAGCACCGACGCCAATATCAGCAGCAACGCCACCGACAGCACGTCGCGAGTGTAAGGGTCAGCCGGCAAGGGCGGACGCAGATTGTCTTCTATTCGTAGCGAAAGCATATCTCGCCCAGCAAAGGCCTATGTCCAACACGAAACAAGATCAATCATGCTACGCTAACAAGCCCCCGCATCGCAAGGCTCGCATTGGCAGGGTCGGCGGGATGTCCACCTCCAGAGCCCCCGTCCCAACCAGCTCAGGCCCACCCACCGCATGCGCCTATGGACAACCCTCGCGTGGGGAGTATCATGGTGTGAGATCGGCGAACGGGATTGTGCCAAGGGTAATGCATGGGCCTGAAACGGGTCAACAAGTGGCGGGTAGTGCTGGCGGCCATCATTCTGGTGATTGCCTGCATTGGTATTGGCGCTTACGCATGGAGCCAGTCTTATAGCTATCGCGTGGGCGTGCTGGTAACGAGCGTCCAGCCAGCGAAGCCCCGGCCGTGGTACTTTGCTTGGCTAAGCCCGCCTGGCCCCCCGGCGAACAAGGTGAAGGTAATCGAGTCGCTGGTCGCGATGGGTCCGGGAGCCGAGGTCGTCATCGCCGATCAGCTTCAGAATGAGAGTGCGAAATCCCGGCTCTGCGCCGCCGCGGCTCTTACGGAACTCGGGACTCGCCAGAGCTTGTCGGCGCTGATCGAAGCGGTGAAGGTAAGCAGAGCGAGGGTGACGGCAACAGGCCAGTGCTCAAAGGTCGATGACATTGCCTTTGAGATGATGCACCTGGCACTGGGGCACATCGGCGACCAGCGAGCCTCAGACGTGCTTCTGGGAGAGCAATCCAACATGGGCTCTGGTGGCTGGTGGGGAGGGTCGCGATCCATAGCGCTGTACCTGATAGGCGAGCCGAGGGCGGCCGTACCATACAGTTGGCATTGGAACATGTGTGCCGGCTGCCGCGCCCCGACACCCGAATTCAACCCGACAGGGAGGATCGTGAGGTTTCACGGGCTTGCCGGTGTTCGGGAAGCCCTGGAGAATCCGGATGCTAATATCGCCAGCACGGCTTGTAGGCTACTGGCGGACAGTGCCGACGAACAGGTAGTGACCTTCTTTCTGCAACAGATCAAGGAAGGTAAGCCACTTCGCTATTGGGGCAAGCTGCCAGTATCCGCCGAGCACTGCGGGGATTTGCTCTGCCGCATAGCCTTGGGGGAATCCATAGATGGGTGTGGGATCAGGCGTGGCAAGGCCGTCCAGCTTCTGAAATTCATTGCCGACGATGAGCAGGTGGCCCAAACCCTTCTCGAACTGGCCGAGACGCCGCTGAAGGACCACCGACACCCCTGCCTAAGGCGTGATGCCGTCTTGTCTGACACGGCCGAGATGCCGCTGAAGGACCGCCGACACCCCTGCCTAAGGCTGGATGCCGGCTTGTTTGACATGGCCGAGATGCCGCTGAAGGACCGCCTCGGCCTAACTGCCGCCTTTATCCTGGCCGATACCCGCCCACGAGAGGGCATACCGATTCTGCGCAGGCTGATGCTGTCGGAAGAGGAAATCAAGCGATCGGATGAATTTCTGCAGATGCCGCCCGACAGTCGGGAGCGGCTCGACATGGAGTTATTGGTGGGTGGGCTGTGCGCCGACAGTGGCTGGGATATAATGGAGTGCAAGGAGGCCATCGTGGCCAGCGGAGACGTGCGTGTCGTGCCTCTGCTTATGGCGTTGATGGGGGAGAAACAGCATGATCCATACGGTGGGAAGCAACTGACCTTGCTGGATGTCCTGTGGGGGCTTGGCAAGGCTGATCACGCCCAAGCCAACAAGGGCGCCCAGGTCGATGCCCGCCCAACTCTCGACTGGGATAGGATCGAGCGCCAGGTGATGAATGAACTCGGAGACCTCTTGAACAGGAATCCCAATAACTCCAGCGCGCTCTGCCTTCTAGGGCGGTGCCCGCAGGCACTTGCAGTGCCGAAACTCCTGGCTGCCCTTGAAAAGCCGGCGGTCGATTACTGGATCCTGGAAGAGCTCGCGAGACTCAGGGCGCCCGAGGCTATACCCTATTGCCTGCGGATCGCCCGGTCCGCCGAGTACAACGCCCACCGATATTCTATCGTCAAATACTTGGCACGCTTCAAGGTGCCAGAGGCAGTTCCGCTCTACCTCAAGGCCATCAACGACAAGGATTCTCGCCTTCGGACAGCGGCTGCATGGGGCCTGGTCAACGCAGGTTACAAACCTGCAAGGGATAAAGTTGTGGCGACGTTGCGCAAGGTCAATTCCTGGCCGCGGGATGAGCAGCAGGCCCTGGAACTGGGCAGATATCTCGGAGCGGATCGTACGCTGAACCTGCTGGAAGACCTGGCAAGTACCGCAGTCCAATCGTACGACCGCCGGTCCAGATTCTGGCCAGAATGGCAGGAAGGAATGATCCTTGCCGCCGCCGAGGAGCAGCGAGACCGCGCGATAACGCTGGTGGTGAAACGAGTTGAGGCCCTGTCAAAATCGAAGAACAACCGGGAGGATCGGAAATATCTCGCCAGCGCGATAAGGCTGCTGGGAAGGCTCCGGGCAAAGCGGGCCGTGAAAACGATCCTGCTGGCGGCGGGCAACTGGAAGGGCTCGAAGCTGCTCTTTCGTGCGCTGGCGGACATCGGCACATCCGAGGCGGTCGCGGCGATTGAGGCACATGCCAAGACCGGCAACCTGATCGCTCTGAATGCCTTGGCAAGATTGCGGCCGTCAGAAGCCTTCGAGCTATTCATGCCACACTGGAACTCGTACGCCAACGCAGATCCCAATTATTTGCACGAGGTGATGAAGCAATCGGGCAACCTGCCTGCCGCCTGCGACCGCGTGGCAAACACGTTCGCCAAGGCGCTCGAGCCGGTGCCCTTGTGGCGAAGGTTCATGCCGGAGGCGCAGGATCCGAACAAGCGAGATTTCTACATCAAGGGCCTCGCTTGGCTTGAGGCACTGGACAAGGCAGGCGACGGGCGTGGGGCGGAGCTGCTGGGCAAGTTGCTGACGGACGATCCGGCGCTTAGAAATCACCGCATCTACTTCGTCAGCAACAAGAGAGAGATTGGCCTCCTGAGCCGGATGCGGCATCCCGCGGCCGGGCGGGTGCTGAGGGGGCTGCTGAAGGATCAATGGCGAAGCGTACGGTGTTATGCGGCCGAGCAACTGGGCAAGCGCCGCGACAGGGAGGCTCTGGGGCTTCTGCGGGAGATGCTCAGCCACCCCGATGCCAAGTGCCAGTACGCTGCCAAGCAGGCGATCATGCGGATAGACGAGCCCAAGCCCTAGCAGTCCGTCTAGGAATGGATCTCGTCGCGAAGGCGAGCCGGTATACTCCGCCACCAAAGCCACCGGCCCGGCCGTGAAATGATTTTCGAGACACTATGACGCCGACGGGGTTTATTGGAATATGATTTGGCTGTGCCGGGTCCGTGCGTTGGCTGGGCCGGGACGAAAACTGTAATCGGAAAGGAAACGCAACCATGTATCGCCTGATATCACTGCTTATCGCGTTGGTCTTTGTCTGCTCCGCCGCGTTTGCGGCAGCGCCGGCCGTCGAGAGCGTCCAGGGCCTCTACGAGGGCGCCCGCACAGATTCCAGCGGGTCGCACAAATTCGAGGCCCGGGTTGTCACCCTCGGCAAGGGCGCATACAAGGTGTTTGTCCGCGAGCCCGGCGAGGACGGCGCGGTGGCGAAAGTCGAGCTCGACGGCAAGATCGAAGGCGAGGCCGTAACGTTCAGCGGCAAAAGCGGCGACGACGCCTGGAGCGCCTCCTACGCCAAGGGCGCGATCAAGGGCACGTGCGGCAAGAGCGGCAAGGTGGAGATGAAGCGCATCGAGCGCATCAGCCCCACGATGGGCGTCAAACCCCCGGCCAGGGCGGTTGTGTTGATTGATGGCAAGAATTTCGACGAGATCGTTGCCAAGCCCGGCAAGGACGGCAAGGCGCAAAAGTGGCAGGTCGCTGCCGACGGCGGGGTGCTGGTTGCCCGGGGTGGGATTCGCTCGAAGCAGTCGTTCGGCGGCAGCTTCAAGATGCACGTGGAGTTCAAGTGCCCCCTGAAGCCCGACGCCCGCAGCCAGGGGCGGGGCAACAGCGGTTGCTTCATGCCCTGCAACTCCGAGGTGCAGGTGCTGGATTCCTTCGGCATGACGACGTACCTCGGAGGCGGATGCGGTGGGATTTATAAGTACAAGAACCCCGACGCGTTCGACGCGTTTTCGCTGGCCTCGACCCCACCGCAACAGTGGCAGACGTACGACATCGAATACACTGTCAAGAGCACCGATGGCAAGCCAAGCGGCAAGCCGGTCATCACCGTCTTCCACAACGGCATAAAGATCCACGACAAGCTCCAACTCCGCAGGAAGGCCCGGGACGGGGTCTTCCAGTTCCAGGACCACGGCAACCCGGTGCGGTACCGCAACATATGGGTCCTGCCGATGAAGTAGAAAGGCCCGGTTTTTCAGCGCAAACAGCGCGCGGCGGCCTGGACACTTCTGATTTGCCGCGGCTTAGCGGCTTGGCGGATAACCAAACCTGCCGGACCGCCTGCGGCCAGGTCTCGCCAGCAAGCAACGATGGCAAGGTATTTCGCCGGCCTGGCCATGCCCAAGTCGGTGGGCGACTTTGATGGCACGCAAGGCCCGACACCAAAACCTTTTCCCACAAGTGCTTTGTGTAAATTCACGCCCCGGAAACATCCCGACCATCTTGTCACATCTCCCGACGTACACAAACACCGCTTTGGATAACTGGCGGTTTTGGGTATAATTTGTCTTCAATTAGGCGATGGCCGTCAGTCCATGAGCCATCTGTGAAATCCCGATCTTCGGAGGATCTACGTTATGAGTTCAAACCGAGCCTTGGCTGTATCCATTCTATCTGCTGTAGTGATGATAACTGTCGTCCTCACAAGCACCTCGGCCAACGCCGGAGAAACAGAGCTCATTTCAGCACTTACTGCTCTCACACACCATGTTGACGGCACGGCTGTTCTCAATGCCAGTCAAATAGAAACCTACAAGTTGACGATCGACGACAATCGCGGAATCTTCGGAAACAGCGCCTCGGTCATCACGGCCAGCTTCGACTTGGTAAGCACTTACGATACCGAGATCGGCGCTCTTTTCTCTTCCCGCAGCCCGACGCAAGACGGCTTCTACAGGCCGAGTGTGACGAACGACGACATCCACTGGACGATGTTCAACGTGATGCAGAACATCATGGATGACACATACACGGCGGGCAATATCCAGACGTACGGCAGCGGTGGCTTGCTGGATGGCTACAAGTTCGGGAGTGCGGACCACTTTCCGGGCTACGTAGCCCCGCCCACGGACCCGAGCGCAACCTACACAGTGAGCATTGACGGGAGTTTCCTGGACACCTGGGGCCGGGACACGATGCACTGGTCGGATGCGGACCATCCCGCCCGACAGGCCACCGGGGCGTATCTGGCACCGGGAAGCATCGCGACGGTGACCGTGCCGGAATCGCTGGTAGACCAAGGCTACCAGATTCGCGTGGAGGGCCATTCGTGGGATTTGTCGGGCAGGAACCCCGTAAAGCGGCTGGACCGTTGCAGTCTGACCTACGACATCACCAGTACGGAGATGCAGGTCGCCAGTCCTCTTGGCGGCAGCCTGTACATCGAGGTGCCTTTCGAGGCCGACGCCGGCGTGGTAGACGTACAGTTCCAGAACACCGTGCGAACGCCGTTTTTCTCCATGCAGAGCTTCAACACGACAACGCTGGCCGAGTGGCAGGACAACGAGCGCAACAGCCCTGGGCCCTGGGCGGACTTCCAGACCGACAAGTTCATGATGAACGTGCCGACAGACTGGATTTATAACCTCGACGACCCGGCCACGCTGATGCAGGACTGGGACAAGGCCATGGACACGATCAACGATCTGATGGGCTTTCCCCGCGACCGCGGCAAGGAAACGATGTTCCCCCAAATCGACGTGATCTTCCGCGCCAGCGTACACGCACCGGGCTATCCGTCCGTGAACGCGACGTACGATCCCGATAGAGACTACGGCGGGCTCGTTAACTATCACTTGGTCAGCGGGCCGCAGAACGCCGCGTATTACGAGTTCCATGAGCAGGGGCATGCTTATCTGTTCCCGAAGTTCCCCGGCGAGGTCGAAGCCGAAGTCAACATTCTGCACGTGGCGGTTTGGAACCAGGGGTTCGGGAAGGATTTGGATTATTCATTCGCCAGTTCCATGGGATACGGGGGTAATCCAAACCGCACGTTGGACAACACGGCCGTGGCGTGGATGGCGAGCTTCAACTTCGTCGAGCGGGACCCCATGGCCACGGCGGAGAAAGCCTACCAGCTCAAGGGCTACGCCAAGTTCATCGAGGTCGCCAGGGTCTTCGGCTGGGACGCACTCGGTGACTACTGGCGATCATTCAACGAGGACTACGAGGCAACCGGCAGCACCCCCTCGGAGGGCATTGACAGCCTGCTGCTGAGGATGTCCAAGAACGTCGGCGAGGACATCACACCGCTGTTCCACTTCTACGGCGTACATCCCGAGGACCCCACAGCCCTGGAGGCAGCCCTGTTCGCCGAGGACATCCATGCTTCGCAGGAGATCCACGACCTCCTCGTTCATTACAAAACGCTGGTGCCGGGCAACAACGACGAGTTCCAGGACTTCGCCCTGGACTGGTGGCAGCACCAACCGAGCCTGGGCGGGTACTGGACGGAAAGCGAGCACGCAAAGCAGTGGGATGACGCATCAGGGCAGATATATAATGAGGACACTGCCGCTGAGATCGCGGCCGTTATCGACGAGCTGCTCGCCCTGTACTTCCCAAACCCCTTTGTGGGTTATCCCTCCGGCGATCTGAACTTGGACGACAAGGTGGATGGAGCTGACTGGCTGATGTTCCTTGCCGGCAACCAGGCGGACCTTTCAGGCCTGACGGAGGAGGATGCGTACGTTCTGGGCGACTTGAACTGCGATGGCAAGAATGACATATATGATTTCGCCAAGTTCCGCGAGGCCTACGAGCTCTACCATCCAGAGGGGGGCGCCTTCGAGGCAATGATGGCCTCCTACGTACCCGAGCCGGGATCAATCCTTCTGCTGGCCATCGGCGTCGCGGGCCTGGCGTCAAGGCGAACAAAGCGGGCATGAAGGGAACCTGACAAGCATGTTTACCTGGAGCAAATCAGATGAATAAGTACTTGTTCAAACGATCGGCCGTCCTTTCATTGTTGGCGCTGGCTTTCGTGGCCACGCCCCGACTCGCCGCCGACCCTCCCGTGCAGGTG
>CAZMBZ010000188.1:0-10281 GCA_964564285.1 uncultured Planctomycetaceae bacterium
CCCCTGTTCTGTCGATGCGTCGGCGACCCCAATTGCCGGAAGCGAGCCACGATCATCCGCGAACTGGGCCTCTCTGGCGACAAGCGTGCCGTGCCGGTGCTCCTCCACGCGCTGAACGATCCAGCGGAACACGTTCGTCAAATGGCGGCAAGTGCTCTGGGCAATTTGGGAGATGAGCGAGCCGTCGAGCCGCTGATCCAGAAGATCCGCTCCGGCAGAGCCGGTGTCTCCGCCCTGTACGCGCTGTCAGCGATCGGATCGCCCAAGGCGATCAACTGCCTCTGCGAGGTGTTGGCGAATAACAAGTCAGAACACATGCGCGAGCAGTCCGGGATTGCCCTGGGATGGGTCAAACCCAAGAGGACCAGCGTGGCGGCTCTGAAGCGGGCCTACCACAGCGACGCAGCGATACGGGTGCGCATTTTCAGTGCCTGCGCTCTCGAACTGGGCAACCACGACCAGGGGTGCTTCCAGTTCCTGGCTGACCAACTCGACAGCCAGGATCTTCAGGCTCGCAGGGCCGCCGCTGAATGCGTTTGTTTTCGGCTGGGGATTGGGCATCGGACGACGCCGCTGATCATCCAAACGCTCCGGGACGACGATGAAGAGACTGCCTGGTATGCGTGGGAAGAACTCGACAAGCACTTCAGCGACGGAACGATCACCTACTCACCGCGGCATGAGAACTTCAAGGCCATAGCCGACGAATATGAGGCCATGTGGGAGAAGGTAAAGGGGCAGCAGTAGGGGACACTTCTTGGCCGTCAGCGGTCGCTCTTGCCCCTTCCCTGGCCGGCCGGGAGCTCGAGAGTAGCCTGAACCCTGATGAAACAAACCAAGGCCCGGGCGCCATTGGCCCGAGCCTTGGTATTACTGGAACGAATCGCTCGCTTTGTCAGTCCTGGGCTTCGGCTTTCTTGTCTGTAGCTGGATTGGGTTCCGTGTCGGCGCCTTTCTCGGCTGGAGTCTTGTCGGACGCAACTGCCTTCTTGGTTCTGCGGCGACGAGTCGCCTTCTTCCTGGCCTTTGGCTTGGCGGGCTCTTCCTCGGCAGCGTTGGTGGCCAATTCCGCCTTTTCCCCGGCGTCCTTGCCAGCCGCCTTGGTCTTGGGAGAAGCGTCAGGCTTATCTTTCTCTGTTCTCTTCACCGTTTTTTTGGCCACAACCTTCTTACGCCTGGTGCGCTTTGCCTTCTTGGGGGCCGGCTTGGCTTCCGCCTCGTCGGAAGGCTTGTCCTGGGGCTCGGGCTCGGTCTGCGTTTGCTCGACCGGCCTGACCTGCGGAACGGGCTCGGGCTTAGTTTGCTCGACAGGCCTGACCTGCGGAGCGGGCTCGGGCTTAGTTTGCTCGACAGGCCTGACTTGTGGAGCGGGCTCGGGCTTAGTCTGCTCGACGGACCTGGCCTGCGGTTTGGGCGCGGACTGTTCTCGCTCGACGGGCCTGGCCTGGGGTCTGGACTCGGCTGGTCTGGTTTCGACGGAGCCTTCCTTCGGTGCGACCTCAGCCTGTGGGGCTCCATCCTGGGTGGTAGCGTGGCTCTTCCGTCGTCGGCGGCGGCGCCGTTTCTTTTTCGGCGGGGCGTTTTCGTCGGTCTCCGCCGCCTGGGCGTCTGTCGGCTTGGCTGCCTCCGGCTGCGCTTCCGCCTGCTGGGCCTTGGGCTCGGTCCGGTCGGTCCGGTCGGTCCGGTCGGGCTGGTCGGACTGGTCGGCCTGTTGGTCGGCCTGTTGGTCGCCTTGGGCCTGGGCGGCCTCGGCGGCGGCTTCTCTCCGCCGACGGTGCTTTCGCCCGCCGCGCCGGCCTCGGCGCTTTTTCTTGACCTCGCCGACGGGGGCCTCGCCTTGCTCGCCGTCTCGCTGATCGGCCTGGGCGGTAGCGTTTATCGCCCGGTCGAGTTCGGCGTCATTTCCATCATCTTGCTGGCCATCGCTGACCTCGATCTCATCGAAGTCGATCTCGGCATAGGCGCCCCCCCTGGCCGACACCGGCGTCTGGATGCCGCCCTGTGACTTAGCTTGTGTTTCAGCCGGCGCACGCTCCACGGACACTGGCACGTCAGCGATGGGTATCGTCGTAAGTGGACTTTTCGCGGCCTTCGCCACGCCGCGATGCTCCCAGGCGACCGGCGCGCCGCGGGAGTTGGTGCAGCGCATCTCTTCGTTACCCGAGCCTACCTCGGAATCAGCACGAACGACGATGGTCTTGCCCGTCTCGGCCTCCAGTTGAGATATCAGCAACCGCTGGCGGTTGAGCAGGAAGTGGGCCACTTCCGGCGGCACGATGACCTCGATGTGGGCAACATTGTCATCGGCGCTGGCCCGTTGAATGTTCCTTACTATTCTGAGGCTCAGCGATTCTTCGCTCTGGACCACGCCAAGCCCATCACACGAGTCGCAGATATTGAAGTAGCTCTGCTTGAGCGATGGTCCGAGCCGCTGGCGCGTAAGTGCGATCAGGCCGAACGGGTTCGTCCGCAGAACCTTGGTCTTTGCTCGGTCTGGCTTCATCCCTTCTTTCAGCGTTTTTTCGAGCTGGCGGCGGTTCTTTTCCTCGCGCATGTCGATGAAATCTATGACTATCACGCCGCCCATGTCTCTCAGCCGGAGTTGTCGGGCAATTTCCCTGGCCGCCTGGAGGTTGATATTCAGCGCGGTGGTCTCCGCGTCGGAGTGCTGGCGGAAACGCCCGCTGTTGACGTCGATGGCGACCAGCGCCTCGGTCTGGTCGAAGATCAGCGAGCCACCCATCGGCAACTCGACTCGCCGCGAGTGAATCTTCTCGATCTCCGTCTCGAGCCCCACCTCGTAATAGAGCCCATCCTTGCCGGTGTACAACTCCACCGAATGCTTGCTGCGCGGAACCGCGACGTTCAAAAACTGCTCAACCTGCCTGGCCACCGGCGCGCTGTCGCAAATGATCCGCTCGATCTCCGCACTGTAAACGTCACGAATTGTCCGGGTGACCAGGTCGGACTCCTGGTAAATCTCCGATGGCGTGGGGGCATGTTTCATCTGCTGCTTGACGACCTTCCACAACCGAAGCAGATAGTTCAAGTCGCGTTGGAGGTCGCGTTTGGAGCGGTCTACCCCGGCCGTGCGGACGATAAAGCCCATATCCGGCGGCAGGGTCAGTTCGGACAGCGCCGATCGGGCCTTGTCTCGGGCATCCTCATCATCGACCTTCCGCGAGACACCCAGGCGGCTCATGCCGGGCATCATCACCAGCAGGCGACCGGGGATCGACAGGTAGGTCGTCATCGTCGGGCCCTTTGTTCCGATGCCCTCCTTGATCATCTGCACGACCACTTCCTGCCCTCGCCGCAGGCATTCCTGTATCGGCGGGCGGTAGTAGTGAGACCTCTTCTGACCGACGTTCTCGACGGTACGCTTGTTCTTGGGGAAGTACGTCGGATTGATATCCGAGATGTGCAGGAACCCGTTCTTGCCCAGCCCGGTGTCCACAAATGCGGCCTGGATGGACGACTCGACGTTTGTCACGCGGGCCTTGTAGATGTTCCCCACCCTACTGGCTGTAGAGGTACGTTCGACGTAGAGCTCCTCGAGCCCCCCGTCGGATACTATGGCGATTCGGCATTCCTGCCCTGCCACGGTGTTAATTAACATTTCTTTCGACATGTTGCCCTTTCAGATAGCGGCATCGGATCGACAGGATTCTTTGCAGGGCCTGGCTGTGATTGGCTGGAGCGTCAAAAATCGTACTCGACGTTCGTGCGGACAAGTCTTGCAAGGTCCACGCGTCCATCAAGCCCGATCGCATCGAGCACCTCGCCCGGACGAGCCCAGACCTGGCCATCGGACACCAGCGAAAACCGCAGGCACCCGTCTTCCAGGCGAAGGTCGCGTACGAGGCGCTTGAGATCGATCGTCCTTACACGGCCGGGCTTTCCGGTCGACTGACGGCCTCCGCGTTCAACCGGCCTGGTTTCGGCGCGGTTGAACTCATCGGCAAGCTCTGCCAGTCGTTCTTGTTGCTCGGGTTTGACGGGCGCGTCGTAATCGACTCGCCTCGGCTGCGGGGGCGCCTTTGCCTCGAGCACCTCAGCTCGAGTGAATTTCATGCCCCGGGGCGTCTGTTCGTTCAGTGCGTTCAGGAGTTGCTCGGCATCCATGGGACGGGTCACCTTGATCACGGCAAGATCGGCCATCGAGGCCACACCTACCGGTTTTGGGCAAACCAGTGACAGAATCGGATGCGGGTTGAATCCCTGGGTGTACTTCACGGGCAGTTTTGCCCTGGCGGCAGCGCGCTCAATAGCCCGCACGGAGTCCCGATGCGACAGGAACCGCAGGTCGGATTCGATCGCCAACCACAATCCCCATTTCTGGGGCGGCTTCTGCGAACTTCCTTCCGTTTTGTGCCTTTCCGTTACCTTGATGTATTGCTAGGGCCAGCGGGCAAGTCGCCTATGCGGGCGAAAAGCCCATCTCAGCCCCTGTTCCGTTGCGGCCGCGACAGTCGCGGCCGACCGTTTTACCGTCCTGCCTGCCCGGTCCGCCTTACAGTCAGGCGCGGGCAAGCCATTGCGTTTCGTTGTTACTCGATGTACTCCTCCGGCATGACCCGGCGGGTCTCGACGCGGAGGAAATTAAGTGTTTCGCTGTCGGAGTCGAAGCCCATAACTCGCCTGGCTACCTGGAGCGACTGCTCCATGGTGGTCGAGCGTATGACCTTCTTTATCCCAGGTATCGCCGGCGGGGCGCAGGAAAACACCCGCAGCCCCAACCCCAGCAGAAGCATGGTGAAGATAGGGTCGGCTGCCATCTCTCCACAGAGACTCACGGGAATCCCATACCGCTGCCCGGCCCGAATGACTTCCTTTATCAGACGCAGCACAGCCGGGTTAGCGGCCGAGAAAAGCGCCGCCACTCGTTCGTTGCCTCTGTCTACAGCGAGCGTGTACTGGATAAGATCGTTGGTGCCGATGGAGAAGAAGTCCACCTCCTGCGCGAAAGCCGAACACTGAAGGGCCGCCGACGGCGTCTCGACCATCATCCCGATGGGGATGTCCTCGCGGTGTTCGATTCCTTCTTCCTCAAGGTCTTCCATCACTTCTCGAACAACCGTCTTGGCCTGACGAAGCTCCATCAGGTTGGTCAGCAGCGGGAACAGCAGGCTCACCTCGGCATCGACACTCGCCCGCAGAATCGCTCGAAGCTGCGTCGAGAACATCGGCAGGTCCTGAAGGCAAAGGCGAATCGACCGACAGCCCAAGAATGGATTACGCTCCGGCACGCGGGCTCGCGCCTGGGTGTACTTGTCGGCGCCGAGGTCCAGGGTCCGTATCACCAAAGGGCGCCCCTGGCACATTTCTATGACCTTGCGGTAAGCCTTGTAGTGGTCCTCTTCCGTAGGCTCTATGTCCGAAGCCAGGTAAAGGAACTCCGTTCGGTATAAACCTATGCCCTGGCCACCCTTTGCGAGAACGGTCTGCACCTCGCCGGGAAACTCAATGTTGCCCAGCAAAGCAATCTCGTGCCCATCCTTGGTAATCGCCGGCAAGTCGCGCAGCGCGTCCAACTCGTGTGTGAACTCAACCTGCTGCAGAGCGGTCTGGCGAGCAAGCTTAATGGTTCGCTCGTCGGGGTCGATGACCACCAGACCACGGTTGCCGTCGATGATGACCAAATCCCCACCCGATGCCTCTGCCGTCACATCGTTGAGGCCCACCACGGCGGGAATACCAAGAGCCCTGGCGACAATGGCGGTGTGGCTTGTCTTTCCGCCGGCATCCATGGCCAGGCCGCAAATATGGGCTCGGTCCATTCCGGCAGTCTGGCTGGGCGTCAAATCGTGGGCAAGGACGTTCATGTCCTTGGTCAGGTGGCTTAGCGACTGCCTTTTCTCGCCGATGAGGTTGCGAAGCAGACGCTTCTCTATGTCGTAGATGTCCTTAACGCGGTCGGCGAAGTACACGGGCATCGACTGGAATTCTTTTGCGTAAGCCCGCAGAACGGTTGCCACGGCATACTCGGCCGTAACGTGACCTTCGGTAATCGCTTCGGTGAACTTGAGGATGACCTCCTTGTCGTCAAGCAGGCCAAGGTGGAAGTCGAAGATGCTGGCGATTTCCTTGCCGATCTGATCGGCGGTGCGGTCGCGCAGATCCCGAACTTCCTTCCTCGATACGTCGAGGGTTTTGCGCAGTCGTGAAAGCTCGACTTTACCGAGGTCGACAGGCACCTCTCGTCGAGGTACCTCAAACTCCTCGGTGCCGATTACCACGGCTGGCGCTATGGCCACGCCGGGAGAAACCCCGATGCCTTTCTTGATCTTCATGCTCTGCCCTCGGCCAGGCGTCTGTTTCGCACCGACCGGGCCTGCGTTTTTGTCGCGGTCGCGGCGAGGTTACTCCTCGCCGAACCCCTCCTCGACCAACTTGACCAGCGCCTCGATGGCCGGTTCCGCATCCTCACCATCGGCTACCAATTTCAGGACGGTTCCCTTAGTGGCAGCCAACCTCATTACTGACATAATGCTCTTTGCGTCCATGACCAACGGTCCTTTGGCCACCTCTATGCGGCAGTTGAATCTGTTTGCCGTTTCGACGAATTGCATGGCCGGACGGGCGTGCAGCCCGTACTTGTTCACAATCTTCGCTTCTCGTTGGAGCGTTGCCAATTCGCTATCCCGGCGTCCTGCGCTGCTTGGAAAGTCGCGGCTTTCAGCCGATCTCGTCGGCTTCCTGGATCAGGTCGATAACCGCCTCTTGCGTCTCGCTCTGGCGCAGGAACTTGCGGAAGATATCCCGCTGAACGTGCTTAAAAATAGTCTCCATCGCCTGAAGGTGCTCATCCGGATTGTCAGGACTTGACAGCAGCAGAATCACCGAATAAACGGGCTTGGAATCAAGAGCTGAAAACTCGATGCCCTCCCCGGAACAACCGATCGTGGCGATGGGGCTCTTGATTCCCTTGATCTTTGCGTGCGGCAAGGCAACACCTTTGCCGATGCCGGTGGTAGCCTGGGCTTCGCGAGTAAGAATGGCCTTAATGGTCTGCTTGACCTTCTGCTTGGACACCGCACCGGCTTCAGCCAACGACTCTACCAACTCCTCGATCACCTCGTCGCGAGTCTTGCCCTTGAGGCATGGCACGACCGCGTCACCGATGATGATATCCGACAGTTTCATTCCAAACTCCTGCTAATTAAACGCGTCAACAACCGATCGGGACGTTTTGGGGAAGGACACCCTTCCCAACAGGCCCACGGCTGCAAGACAAGTCGGATAAGAGTCTACCGCCTAAGCCAACATCTTGCTAGTGACTGCTGTAGGGAATTTCGCAATGCTCGACTATTCCGTTGGGCCTTCCTCCGGCACGGTCTCCGACAGCGAGAGGCCTTTGTGGTCGCGAACCTTATCCTTGTGACGACGGACTTGCTCGACAATTTTCGCCAAACACTGATCCACACACGCGTAAAGATCCGCGTCGCGGTGCGTGGCCACGAACGTCGCTTTCCGTCGCGCGGAGACTATCATCTCAACTACCGTGTGCTCCGCTTCAACGTCCAAAATCACTTCCACCGACTGGATGCCATCGTAATAACGAGGTAAACGCTCGACCTTAGACTCCACGTGTGCGCGAATCGCGTCGGTCACGTCCATGTGGCGAGCTTTGATATTGATGTTCACGCTGGTATCTCCTTATCTTCCTTGGACTCCAATGGAATAAATCCCCCAGGAACCTGCTGCTGATCACGGCCCGAAACTTCTACCACCTGGCCAGGCGGCATGATGACCCCCCCGCTTACCGTCAGACGCAATGCATTATCAATATTCAGCGGAAGGTCGATAATCTCGTCCCGCCGAACCGCAATCGTATACCCAGTAACCGGAGTCGGGCTCGAAGGGATGAAAATCATCACCATGTCCTGGCCCAACGCCTCTTGAATAGTACGCATGCCCGTATTGGTCACCAGGCCCAACGACCATATTCCCTTGCGGGGATACTCCACCGCCACAACCCGGGAAAACTTCATCTTACGCTCGGCCAAGACAAAATCCGTCACCTGCTTGACTGATGGATAAATCTGCTTGACCACTGGCAACCGGAAAAAACCGTGTTCGATAACCCTCCACGTGGCCCGGCCGAGGATGCTAGCCACGAACCGGCCGAAAATGTAAATCAGCACGAACGACAGGAAGAATCCCAGCCAGTGGAGGTGCCAGGTCGCCCAGGCGTCCTTGACGCCGTCCCAGGGGGTATCTGGACCGGTAAGCGTCAACTCGTACTTGCCCGCCACGGCGCCCCACTGGACCACAATCCACTGGACGGCCTTGTCGACATATGCCCCCACGTTGGTATCCACAAACTGCAGGACGTAGACGATGATCATGGCAGTCAGCATCGCCGGCAACATTGCCGCCAAGCCGCGGAAGAAGAATCTTTTGAAGTCGCCCACAAATCCTGTCGCCACAACCACTCTCCGGCTGGCCTGATTGGTAGCCATCGGCTTTGCTACACCTAAGTCTATTCTTTTCGGCAGGAAAGGTCAAGCAATTGAACTTTAACCTGCCGACAAGCAACATGTTGACATACGCTCGCGGTCGGTCTAACGTTCATTGTTTCGGCCGGAAGCAGTGGCCCATGGCGGCGTCGCAAGATTCCACCGGTCGTGTAAAGAGACTGCAGAAGAGAGATCCGCAATGAAGGTTTTCGTTGTAAATTGTGGCAGTAGCTCTATTAAGTACCAGTTGTTCGACATGTCCGACGAGTCCGTTCTTGCCAAGGGTCTGCTTGAAAGAGTCGGCGGCGACGCCGCTCTGCATCACAAAGGCCGAGGTGGCAAACTGGACCGAAGCGTCGATGCCCCCGACCACGGAACAGGCCTGCGACTGATTCTCGACGTCCTTGTTGACCCGCAAGTCGGCGTAATCGGCAAGATCGACGAGATCGACGGCGTCGGCCATCGCGTACTCCACGGCGGCGAACAGGCCACCCACCCAACCGTTATCGACGAAACGATAATCGAAATCATCAAGCAGAACATCGAATTGGGTCCGCTGCACAATCCAGCCAACCTTGCCGGCATCGAAGCGGCACTCCAAGTCATGCCCACCGCGCCTGAAGTCGCCGTATTCGACACCGCCTTCTTTGCGACCATGCCTCCCAAAGCCCATCGCTACGCCGTGCCGGAGCAATGGTATGCCAAGCACCACGTACGCAAGTACGGATTCCATGGCACGAGCCACCGTTACGTAACGCTTCACGCGGCGGAAATGCTGGGCAAGGACCCGAAAGAAGTCTGCCTGATAACCACGCACCTGGGCAACGGATGCTCGGTCACTGCCGTGGCGAACGGACAGGCCGTCGACCACTCGATGGGCCTGACCCCGCTGGAAGGGCTGATGATGGGCACTCGCAGCGGCGACCTGGACCCGACGGTATTTCCGTACATGATCTCTCGGGGCATGTCGGCAGAGCAGGTCGAACAGGCCCTCAACAAGTCTTCCGGGCTTCTCGGCGTCAGCCAGACCAGCAACGACATGCGCGACCTCGAGAGCGCCGCTGACGCCGGCGACGAACGAGCGAAACTGGCGATTGAGATGTTTGTCTACCGGGTCGTCAAGTACATCGGCGCCTACTATACCATCCTGCCAAGGCTCGACGCAGTCGTGCTGACCGGCGGAGTCGGGGAGAACTCGAAAACCATCCGCCAGAAAATATGCGATGGCATCCAGCGACTGGGCGCCGATCTGGACCAGGCCCGCAACAACGCAATCGTTGGCGGCAAGGAAGGCGCGATAACGACCGAGTCGTCGGAGTTGGGCGTGTGGGTCGTGCCGACAAACGAGGAGTTGATGATCGCCCGCGACACCAAAAGGTTGGTTTCCGCCCTGTAGCGGAAATCTCCGCACACCCGGCGAGAAAAAATACGCGAATCTTCTGAAGATCGTCAGCGTTTGACCAATGGCGGCGGATTTCCTTTGCGATCTGCGTCAATCCTCACTCTAATAGGTATGTAGTCTCTGGGTATAGCCTCGAATGGCAGGAGTGATTCTTATGCGCACCGACGTAAAAATAGGCGTTACGACGGGCCTTCTCCTCGTATTGGCCCTGGTCGGCTGGCAACTCATTTTCGGCAAGACGGACCCACCGCAGGATGCCAACAGTCCCGGCGGCGAGATCGCTCTGGCCCCAGGCGACGATGATGGCGTCGAACCTCCCAGTCGCGCGCTGCCGCGATTCGGCAGGTTGCCTGGTGACCCCCCAACCACCCCTGGCACGAGCGAAGGCCCGGTGATTCCCACGATCCGCGAGACGCC
>CAZMBZ010000189.1:0-10245 GCA_964564285.1 uncultured Planctomycetaceae bacterium
TTACGACAATTTCTTCCGCCAGGCAGGAGAAATCTTCCGCCTTCCACTATCAGGCTCTTGGTGACCATAAAATAATGCCCACCAAGACATCAGATGTTAATTCTTTTTATATAAGCATTTAAAGCTCCGCCCTAAACCCTCCAACCCAATTGGCACGATTATTGCTTACAGATGCTCCGCGAAAGAGAACCGACATTTGGAAAACATACAACCATTATCATTGGACACGTTGCTGAGCCCGGGCTCGGGCAGGTCTTCGGGCAGACAGAGAGCAAACGCCTCGACCAAATCGCAAGGCGAACAAAAGCCGTTCGTCCTGCCCGAAGAGCCTCAGCAGGACGCCACCGGCGCCGACTCCACGTCTGCCAAGCCAAAAGCGGAGCATGCACAAACACTTGAGCCCCGCAAACAATCTCATGGCGACGAATCCCTCAATGCGCCCACCGAAGGCCTGGCTGTCAACCCGTTGGTCAGTACAAACCAACCCGAGGCCGCCGGTTCGACGCTGACCAACCCGGTCCCCCTGACTGTCTTGAACGCCGTGGGGCCGATAGGCGATACGATGCTCGCCTCCGGGGCCACAAGCGATGCGTCTTCAAATGTCGAGGCCTTGATGCAGGAAACCCAAGGGGCGAGTCAGTCCCTGTCCGGGCTGGGCCAGGCGATTGTCGATCCGGCCGCAGCCTTTGCGGCTGGTCCGCAAGACGCCGGCGAGGCCGTAACCGGCCTCGATGCCCAATCCCAAGCGCCGGCCACGCAGACCGCTGCCACAATGACGCCTACTGCCAGGGCGTCCGGGGAGCAAGTCTCCAGCGAGGCCCTTAACTCGCAAACCCAACAGGCTTCCGATCTATCCGGCGGCGCGGCGGCGACAATCCCCGCGTCGGGGACCGCGACAAACGCCGCAGTCCAGACCGGCATTGCTCTGGAAGCTTCTGAAGCAACCAAGGCTACCACCGTTTCGCAAACCCCGGCCGCAGGTTCGCGGGTCGCCGCTGAACCGGAGCTCGAACAAGTGAGCCAAACCGGGCAACGATCTCTATCAGAAATCCTTCAGCGGAGTTTCGAGTCGGCCGTCAGTGACAAATCGGCGGCAGGGCTCAATTCGGCCATGCCGGACAGTGCGGAAGCTATCGCCCAAGCAGGTCAGACTCAGAAAACTCGGGGAGTTTCGCTCCCCGAAGCCGCCAGGTCGGTTGAAGCGCAAACTCCTGAAACCAACGTACTGGCCGGGGCTTGGGGCAGTGTGCGTGGGAACACAGACGCCCCCGCCGCCGCGACGCCTGTCGGCGAGCAGGCATCCGTGGATATGGCCAGACCGGCAGAGCAGATCATCGAGAACATCCGCCAGGCCATTCAGAACGGTCAGCGTGACTTGACCATTAACCTGAATCCCCCTGAGCTTGGGCGGGTGCGAATGCGGATGTACACCGAAGGTAACGAGATTCGCGGCCGGCTCGAAGTGGACAATCCTCGCAGCTTTAACGAGATTCGTCAGCAGGCGGAATTGCTCACACAACGTCTTGTTGGCGAGGGTATTATGCTTCGCCGGCTGGACGTTCACCTGAGTTCCGCCGCCAATCAGACGACAGGATTTTCCTCGCCGCAGCACGACGGCGCCGGCCAGGGCGAGTGGGGCCAGCCAGGCACCGGTAGCGACACTGCGGACCATAGCCCCAATCGCCAGTTAACTGAGGTGTCAGCGGCGGGTTCTGCCCGCCTTGCGGCCGAGGCCAACATCGGAGATTCGCTCTCCGGCGATGGTCTTAACGTATGGCTCTAACCCCAACGAAAGCGTCAGACCAATGAGCGGAACTTCAGTAACCAACGCCAGCACACTTCAGACCGACTTCATGACCTTGCTGGTCAACCAACTGCGTTACCAGAACCCTCTGGAGCCGATGAGCAACGACCAGATGACCGCGCAGCTAGCGCAGTTGTCGCAGTTGGACCAACTGGAGCAGGCCAACAGCTTTTCCGAGCAGTTGCTCCAGGCGACTCAGCGGGCTGAGGCGGCTGATCTTATCGGCAAGCGGATAATCTTCACCCCAGACGGCGCGGACGAGCCAACGACCGCGCTGGTCGAGGGCATCGATACTTCGGGATCTTCGGTGATGGTTATCGCCGACGGGCAGCGCATAGCCATGGACGCGGTACAGGGAATCACAAACGGCTGAGAAGCCGGAAATACTGGGCAGGCAACAGATAAGGAACACACCATGAGTGACGCACTTCTGTCGGGAGTATCCGGACTTCGAGTCCACCAGACGATGTTGGACGTGGCAGGCAACAACCTGGCCAACGTGAACACGACAGCCTTCAAGGCCAGCCGGGTCAGTTTCGCCGAGTTGCTCAGCGAGACGATACGGGAGGCTTCCCAACCGACCGCGACTTCAGGCGGCACGAACCCGGCACAGGTTGGCAGTGGTGTGATGGTTGCCCGGGTGGACCGCGACGTCACTCAGGGCAGCATGATAACCACAGGCCAGCCGCTGGACATCGCCATCGAGGGCGGCGGGTACTTCACGCTCAATGACGGCCAGCGGGAGTTATACACGCGAATGGGCTCATTCGCGGTTGACGGCAAGTATTACCTGGTCGACCCCACCACCGGCAATCGCGTCCAGCGTGTCGGCTCGGCGGGTTTGGTCGAAGGTTTTCAGGACGCCGGGGACAACGCCATACGAATCCCCTACGACGTTCCGCTGCCGGCCCAGGTGACCAGCCAGATATCGTACGTCGGCAACCTCAGTGCCGACGAGGCGATACCAACGACCACTCGCCTTGCCAGCGGTATGCAGTACACCAAGGCCGGCGTGAGCATCGGCTCGGACACCCTGCTTTCCGAGATGGATCAGACCACAAGCCTGGCCGGCGGAGAGACCATCGCCATCACCGGCACCCGCCGGGACGGTTCGCTGGTCAGCGAGACGCTGGCGACGACCATCAATCCGACTACAAACCTAATGAACTCCGTTCAGCAGTACACTGTCGCCGGGGTCGCGGCCAACGGAGGAACGCTCCTTAGTGCCCTGGACCAGGCCTCGGGCCTTGCCGCCGGCGACGAGATTCTCATTCAGGGCACCGACCGCGACGGAACGAGCATCGACACAAGCTACACCCTGACCGGTGCCGACTCGTTGAACGACCTGGTCACGGCGATCTCGGCTGAGTACGCAGGCGCGACCGTCAACCTCGTCGATGGCGAGATACTTCTTACCGACACCGCGACCGGTGACAGCCAGAGTTCGCTGGGCCTGCAATACAGCGGAGGCGGCACGATGACGGTGCCCGAGACCTTCACAACGGTGGTTACAGGCGCCCAGGGCACTACGTTCGGCGATCTGCTGACCGCGATCGACCTGGCCTTCGCCAATCCCGCCGATCGGACCGATGGTTGGTCCAACGCCAGCCTGGTCAATGGAGAGATCAACCTGATCGACGAGACGAGCGGTTACAGCCTGACGGACATGAACCTGACGTGCTCAGATCCCGACGCCATCGAACTGCCGCAGTACTTCAAGATGCTCTCGGTCGGCGGGGAAAGCTGCAAGAACACCAACATCGAGATATTCGATTCGCAGGGCATCGGGCACGTCATGTCGGCATCTTTCGTGCGGTCCACGGACGCCAATACATGGGACATGGTTCTGACCAGCGCCACAGGGGATGTTGAGATGGAAGACCGGAGGATCACGGGCATCACCTTCCTGCCGGACGGCAGCTTCGGCGGCCTGGCTGGCACGAGCCCCGACACCTCGTCGTTCCAAATGCGCTTCGACAACGATCCCACGAACGTGCGTGCGATTGCTCTGGACCTCGGAACCGTGGGCGAGTTCAACGGCCTGAGCCAGTTCGGCGGGGCCTCGACGGTGACGCCCAACTGGCAGGATGGCTACGCCAACGGCTGGCTATCGAGCGTCTCGGTCTCTCGCGACGGCACGCTGGTGGGCCTGTTCTCCAACGGCATCCGCCAGGACATCGCCAGCCTCTGCATGGCCACGTTCCAGAACCCCGCAGGCCTGCAAAGCGTGGGCAACAACTACTTCGAGAGCTCACCCAACTCCGGCGTGGCCGTGGCCACCACCGCCCTTTCCGGCGGGGCAGGAGAACTTCGTGGCGGGTCGCTGGAGCAGTCCAACGTCAACACAGCCACGGAGTTCGTAAACCTGATGCAGGCACAGAACGGCTTCCAGGCCAACGCCCGAACCATCACAACCGCCAACGAGATGCTCCAGGAATTGACGAACCTGATCAGATAGGGACTGCATGCTGAGACTGCTCATTCTACTTAATGATCTGACGAACCTTCCTCTGGCAATTACGCCGGCGGAACGGTGGCGATCCGCCCGTCCGATCGATGCGGAATCCAGTAGTTTCGGCAGCCTCTATATCATCGCAATAGTTGTTCTGGGCGCCACCGCCTTGATTGTATTGGCACTGCTAGCCCGCCGCTTCTTCGCCAGTCACCACACTGGCCAGACCGAGTTCCACGACCGGGCCGAAAAAGCCGGACTCGGCGAGGAAGAAACCAACCTGATGACCTTCGCGGCAAAACTGGGTGAGTTGCGAATAGCCGCGAACATCGTCGCGACCGAAGCCGTCTTCCATAAGTGCATGCACCTGTTGATGCAATGCCAACGCGTGGCCGAAATGTCGCCGGCCGACAAGAAGAAGATCCTGTCCGTGGTCAACTCCGCACAAATCAAACTGGGATTCAATGAAAACTCCACGGAAGACATCACGCACATACCCGAAGGCGCCATCGTCACCCTTGCCGCCAAAGGACGCAGCGATCCAATAAAGGCGTCGGTCGTCTCGGCCCAAGGCTGGGAGCTGAAAACCCAGGCCAATGGAGATTCCCCGGACCTGCCTGCCGGCACACAAGTGCGAGCCCGGTACTGCCAAGGCGGCTCGGTCTGGGAGTTCGAGACTGAAGTAATCTACACCGACCAGAGAGATCTGACGTTCGCCCACGCAAAAAACATTCGATTCATAAACCGGCGGCGATTCCGCCGAGCCGCAATCGATGCCGCGGCCAGCCTGGCGCCATTCCCATTCATGACGGCCGGACCACAGAAACCACCCGTGTTCTATCCCGCTCGGCTGACGGAAATAGCCGTAAGCGGCCTGGTGATAGATGCCGAGGACTTTCCCTCGATACCCGATAAGAGCCGCCTTCTGGTGCTCATCGAGCCCCGGCCCGAAACAAGCCTCAGCTCAGTCGGAACCGTCCTGCGGACTGAGACACTCACGTCACGCAAGTCGCGAATGGTCATAGAGTTGACGGGCCTGTCAGAGGACGACCTGTCGAAACTGATAATCGAAACAAACTTGGCCTGTAAGCAAAACGCAACGGGCGAGTTGAGCGGAGATGAGTTTGACGAGAATGAGATACCCGACGCCGAGTCGCCCGAGGACAAGTCGCCCGAGAGTAAACCAGACGATGCAGAAACAGTTGATGCCGAACCAGCCGCTCAGTTGGCCTAGAGAACCTGAAAATGGCAGATAATATAGACCCCACAGCCAGTTCGCTACAGGCGTTGATGCAGCGCTATGAGACAATCACCACCAACCTGGCGAATGCGAGCACCGTCGGCTACAAGCGACGCGCCGGAACTTTCGCCGACGCCCTGGAGAAGCAACTGGCCGGGCAAGACGCCTCCGGCGGCATCCAGCATCGAACCGGCGTCGACCTGACGCAGGGATCGCTGACTTCCACCGGCAGCACGCTCGATTTGGCGCTGGACGGCAAGGGATTCTTCGTGGTCGAGACCCCCGACGGCGAGTTGTACACCCGCTGCGGATCGGTGCGGGTGAACCCCAACGGCAGGCTTGTGGACTCAGCGGGCAATACTGTTGCCGGCGAGCGCGGCGCCATCGTAATGCCACCATCGTCAACCACCGAGGACCTGTCGGTAGGCCTGGACGGCAGCGTCTCGGCTCGCGGACAGGTGCTGGGTCGCCTGCGGGTGGTGGACTTCGAGGACCCTGCCTCGCTTGAGGCCGTGTCAGGAACGATGTTCCGCGCGCCCGAGGGCGTCGAGGCCACCCCGGCTGAGAAGATCAGCGTCAGGCAGGGCTATCGAGAGCAATCCAACGTCAACGTAGTAAAAGAGATGGTAGACCTGATTACCGTCAGCCGCATGTATGAGATGAACTACGCGAGCATGAAGAAGTCAGGCGAAAGTCGTGACCAGCTCATGAGAGTCGCCTTGGCTTAGATTAGATAGGAAAGGATTCCTAATGTTACGGGCATTTTCCACGGCCGCGACGGGCATGACCGCCCAGCAGATGATCGTTGATACGATATCCAACAACCTTGCCAACATGAACACGGTCGGGTTCAAGAAGAGTCAGGTCGACTTCCAGGACCTGATGTACGTCAAGCTCCTGGAGGCCGGGCGTCAGAGCGACCAGGGCACGACGGCGCCTAACGGCTTCGAGTTGGGCAGCGGCGTTCGTCCCGCTTCGACGATGAAGATATTCACCCAGGGCGAGATGGAAAACACCGGGCGATCCCTGGACCTGGCAATCGCGGGGTCGGGCTTCTTCCAGGTCAGCCTGCCAAGCGGGCTGACTCGCTACACCCGTGACGGTTCGCTACGGGCTGACGCGGACGGCAACCTGGTGACCTCGTCAGGTTATCTGATCGACCCAGCCATCAGCGTGCCGACCGACGCCCGGTCGATAAGCGTCGGCACCGATGGAACGGTATCGGCATTCGTTGGCGACAGCGCCACTCCCACCGTGGTCGGGCAGATCACGCTGGCCCGGTTCCAGAATCCATCGGGCCTGACAAGCGAGGGCGGGAACCTGCTGAGCGAGACCCCCGCCAGCGGCAGCCCAACCACCGGCATAGCGGGCCAAAACGGCATGGGCTCGATACAAACGGGCTTCCTCGAAAGATCAAACGTCCAGATGGTCACGGAACTGGTGAGCCTTATCACCGCCCAGCGGGCCTACGAGATCAACTCCCGCGCCATCAAGGCGGGCGACGACATGCTGACCACCGCGACGAGACTGGTTCAGTAAGGACACTCCGATGAAAATCGAGACTCTTCTCGCAACTTGTATGATGCTGGCAACGAGCGGCGCTGTCGGCGCGGCTGCGCCTGCATCCGGCGATACTGCGGAACTGCGCATCTACATGCCACGCCACCAAAAAGTGTCGGGCTCGACGCTCGTGCTCGGAACGGTGTGCATCATGCGAGGCTCGGACGCCCAACTCGTCCGCCAGGCCGAACAGGTCCGGCTAGGGCGGGCCCCGTTCTCCCGCGAAACAATGAAGATCGACCGCAGCCTGATCCTCGGGCGGCTCGCAGCCAGCGGATTTTCGCGGAGAAATATCAGTTTCAGCGGCGCCCAGGCGGTAGTGGTGACACCCAACGAGCAGGAGATCAACGCCAGCCGACTCGTCGCAGCCGCGTCTGCGCTGCTTGCCAAAGAAAAGCCCTGTGCCGGCGAGGTCCGGTGGCGTCTGGCCAAACCGGTCGAGGGCATGAGTATTCCGTCCGGCGGGAAGGTGAAACTCTCAGCCTCGTTGGTCAAATACACCGCCACCGGCCGAACTACAGTACGAGTGGGCGTGACCCGCGACAGCCTGGCCGAGGCAAGCTGCAATCTTGCCTTCGAGAAAGCTTACCCGTGGCGTCAGGCCATCGCGACCAAGGCCATTGCCGCCGGCGAGACGATCACCAAGTCCAACGTGGCGGTGGAAACAATCACTCGCCCGCGTCCGCAAGAGGGCTGGGCGAGCCCGTATGGCATGCTGGCGACCCGGCCCATCCAGGCCAATGCAGTGCTCACAAAAAGCCTGCTTGTATCGCCCAAGCCGAGTCTGGCATTCGAGCGTAACGCAATTGTCCGCATTCGCGTGGACCTGGATGGCTTTTCGCTGCTGACCAAGGGCCTGGCCCTTCAGGCTGGGCGAGTCGGCCAGACCGTACGCGTACAGAACATCGACAGCAAGCGAGTCCTCACCGCCCGCGTTCGCGCCGATGGCACGGTGGTGCCGCTGCTGGAGGAGACCTCAAAATGACATTACTTTCACGAGTTGCTCTCTGCGCTATCCTGCTAGGCGCGGGTGTAAGCGCCCAGGCTGGATCAATCTGGGGAAAGGCCGCTCGCGTGCGGGCAATCCACGCCGACGACACAGCCAGGCGCCGGGGAGATTCGATCACCGTGGTCATCACGGAGAAATCCACCATCGCCACCGACACCAACCGAAAACTCGAAAAGAAGGATGAGCGCACCGCGAGCATGAGCGGCACGTTCGACCCGGCGGACCTGTTCGGCAAGACACTGGGCAAGAACCTCTTCACGTTGCCAGTGCTGGACTACACGTCTAACGGAGAAACCACGTTCGACGGCAAGAGCAACTACGGAAGCGACAACAGCCTGACCGACGAGGTTACCGTCACCGTCCAGGACGTGCTGCCCAATGGCAACCTGGTGGTTGCAGGCAACCGCGTGCGGGAGGTCGAGGGAGACCGCCAGACGATCAAGGTCAGTGGGATAGTCCGTCCCAGCGACGTCGCGTTCGACAACACGGTTGCCAGCACGAAGGTCGCCAACTTCAAGATAGCCTACAGCGGCAAGGGTTCGGCAAAGCAGTATACGCGTCCGGGCTGGCTGGCTCGACTGATGGACTTGTTCAACCCGTTTTAACAAGACGGAAGGCATAACGTGATTTACCGACTAAGCGGATGGCGAATGATAGGAATGCTGGCGGCGCTGCTCATAGCGCAGGGCTCGGCAACGGCTGGACGCATTAAGGATATCGCCGACATCCAGGGCATTCGAGGCAACCCGCTGTGGGGCTACGGCCTGGTGGTGGGCCTTAACGGCACGGGCGACGACAGCGAGGTGTCCCGACGTGCAATGGCCAATATCCTTCGCCGCAGCGGCCTCGTCCTGAACCCAAAAGACCTTAGCAGCAAGAACATCGCCAGCGTGATGGTGACCGCCCAACTCAAGCCCTTCGCCCGCAAGGGCAGCAGGACGGATATCACGGTTTCCACGATTGGTGACGCCAGCAGCCTCATGGGCGGCACGCTGTTGATGACGCCCCTGGCAGGTGCCGATGGCGAAGTCTACGCCGTCGCCCAGGGAGCCATGTCCGTGAGCGGCTTCAGCGCCGGCGGAAAAAGCGCGTCGGCCACCAAGAACCACGTGACCGTCGGACGTATCCCCAACGGAGCCACCATCGAACGCGAGGAACTGGCAACATTCGCGGAAAACGACACCATCACCTGGACGCTGCGAAACCCGGATTTTGCCACGGCCGACAGAATGGCCCAGGCAATCAACAAGGCCTTTCCCAAAACCGCCCGGGCCGTGGACGCCGGCACCATCCGCGTTCTCCTGCCGGGCAAGATGTCACCCCAGAAGATCACGGCCACGATCCACCACATCGGCATGCTCAACGTGCAAGTCGATCAGCCTGCCGTGGTTGTCGTCAACGAGCGGACCGGAACCATCGTTGTCGGACAGAACGTAACTATCTCCCTGGTGGCGATCTCGCACGGAAGCCTGTCGATCGTCAAACAAGAGAAGGAATCGGTCTCGCAGCCCGCGCCGTTTTCGCGAGCGGGAACCACCGAGAAGGTCAACCGCACCGAAATCGACGTTGTTGAGGAAGGTGGCAGTATGCAGGTTGTCAAAGGCACTCTGTCAGTGGCCGAACTGGCGCGGGCGCTGAACGCCCTGGGCCTTACGCCGCGAGACCTGGTGTCGATCTTCGAAGCCCTCAAGGAAGCCGGAGCGCTCCAGGCGTCTCTGAAGGTTATCTAGCGGAAAGTGTCGAACATGAACATGCCATCGCTGTCAGACTCGCTTGCGGGACTCGCTGGTCCGTCTCCGACAGACGCCGGGAAGGTCCAATCGCCGGCCGATATCAAGAATGAGCAAGCCGCCAAGGACTTCGAGGCCCTGCTGCTTCACAAGATGCTTCAGCAGATGGCCAACACAATTCCCGACTCGCCGCTGCTGGATGAAGGCGCCGGCAAGCAGGTGCGTGACATGTTCTGGTATTACCTGGCCCAGGACCTTGCCGACAAGGGCGGGCTGGGCCTTTGGAAACAAATTGCCAGCCAGACGTATGCCGCCGCCGGCGCCGAACACCGAAAGAAGGTGAATCCGTGACTCGCCCCATGCAGCTAAACGCAGACTCGGCCTGTGCCCCGAGCATCCCTGCCTTCCTGCCGCCGGAGATGGTTCAGCGTCTGACCGACAGCCTGGACC